>JAHEHN010000033.1 GCA_024644515.1 Gammaproteobacteria bacterium | reverse complement strand
TTATCCAACTGGAGCAACTGGGTACATTCGATAATAACATGTCAGGGCGTTCTTGGTTCAGAGGAAACGCTGGACATAAATGGGGGCAAATACGGCAATATTATTATGGCGTCTGGAGTGCGGCTTGCCGGTTTCTACCAAAGCCTCAAATGAGGGACTGTACAATAAACTAGATATCGACTCTTTCTACTACCGGGAAAACCACCACCTGACCAATCTGGATTCTTGCCGCTTCCACTTCAGGATTATATTGCCGGAATAACCACATTGGTACAGAACGTTTTCTGGCCAGATTAACCAGGAAATCACCTCTGCGAATACTATGTTGCTCAGTTTGTTTTATGCGCCAGTTTTTGAAGTAATCAGACTGCAGACTGCGATGAAACTGTCTTCGTTTCAGTTCAAATTCCGCTACGTTTACCTTGCTGAAATCCAGTTTCAGGCGCTCACCAATCAATACTGGCTGCTTGTATACCATGTTATTTTGTCGCCTGATATCCCAGGCACGGATACCCAGCCACTCGGCATAATGACCCAGCGTTTCTGCGGCCTGGATTTCTATACTGTTATCACTTGCCACGGTGTAATCCGAAGGATCAGATTGCAAATCAGCCAGCAACTGCTGTGCATCATCCGCATCATCGACCTCAACTGCAGTGGCAACAGTATCAACCATCATGGTGTCGATATCTTCAATAGTCTGCTCACCTGCATTGATAGCAGATGACTCATCCGCTTCCGTTTCGTCTTCAACTCTCACGTCGACAAGGGCCACGTCAGGCTCGGTAATTGTACTGGTATTCGCAACGGCGACAGATTCCACTGCTTTGAGTCTGAGTAATTGCCCCGGATATATGGTTCCCCTGCTATCAAGGTTGTTCAATGCCACCACCGTAGCCAACGGTACCCGGTAACGTTCTGCGATAATTGAGACAGTATCGCCGTGCTGAACCTCATAGTCTCCACTGGAGGGTATTGTTAAAGGCCCACCATTGTTCACCAGTAATGTTGGCATTTCACCATCCGGTTGCGGCAGCAATAACGTTTGACCGACGCGTATCCGGTTGCGGTCACGTAACTGGTTAATTGCAACCAGCTCAGAAATAGACGTATCGTAACGATCAGCAATGACTGAAAGGCTGTCGCCCCTTCTTACCGTATAACTCACATCAGGAATCTGTTCGCCATAAAGTTCGGAAGCCGGGATTGCATGAATAGCGCCTGCCAGATCGTTTCTGTAAGAGGTCCGGTCAATCTTTACTACATAGCCCCTGGGGATACGTTTGGTTCCGGACCAGACCGAGGGTTGCAGAGCCGGGTTGTCTCGCTGCAAATCCTTAAGACTTACTCCCAGCGTTTCGGCCAGCAAGCGGGAATCCACAAAGGCATCCATTTCAAAGCGCTGGTAGTCAGGCTCACGATCCTTGAAGATGGGGCCAAAAAATTCTTCTGAACGACTATCCACTTCCAGCGCAGCCAGAAACTGGGGATAAAAGTTCCTTGAAGCAAAACCAAAACGCGGCCCACGATAGTCAGATATAATCCTGCCAATATCGATACTGGCCACATCACGCACAGCGCGGGCAATACCATTTGCTCCATGGTTATAGGCGGTCAGCGCCAGCGGCCATGAACCCAGAGCGTTATAGTTATATTCAAGTAATTCCATAGCGCCATAGGTTGCCGCATAGGGGTCAAGACGTTGATCAACCACATAGTCGACCTGCATAAAACGCTGTGCAGTAGCCCTGACAAATTGCCACATGCCGGTTGCTGCAGCACTGGAGTAGGCTCCCGGGTGATAGGAAGATTCAACATGGGGCAGAATTGCCAGTTCGACAGGCAAGCCTTTGGCTCTGATCACCTCTTCGATATGGCTTCTGTAAGCCCCGGAGCGTTTTATGCCCGCGATAAACCGGTCTGACTGGCCAAGCTGCCAGCGTATATTGACTGCGGCACGTGCCAGCCTTTCATTAGGGGTTTCTCTGCCCCATAAATCAAGCAGGCTCTGCTGGGAAGGTGTCAGGTCTGATCTTTTTCCAGTTGCCAGTACTTTTAAATCAGCACTGATCTCTTCCCGGGTACCATTGATGACGCTACGCTCACGTTCAAGCTTGGTGTAGACAATGGAGAGGTCATGGGCATCATGAAGAAAGCCGCTTTTGGTATCCGCCTGGGTATAGACACTTACCCAGAAATTAATCGCAGGGCGGATACTGTCAGGGACCGGGAAATCGGCGCTGGCCGCCAACAGCGAAAAGGGAAAATTTATAAGTAAAATTAATAAAGTAGGCGCAAAAACCTGCTTTATGAGAGTACTTGGAGAATAGTGGATTGCTGCTCGTTTCACAGAGATAGGTTAAAATACAAACTATTGATTTACAAGCAAAAGAAGCTCTAAGGACACGGACATTTTTATGTTAGGCATTGATGACTGAATGAACAGCCTCCTGGCAATGAATACGAGGGCAAACAATTTCCTGCATGAGCTAGTGGGTCATCGCGTAAATGACATAATTTAGTCCAAATCGATAGGCCAAGGCTGTCATCGGTTCCGGGTAACAGGGATCATCAGCATGCTCCCAGGCATCGCCCATATCCATATTGAAATTTATGGCCACCATCATGCGGCCTTCTTCGTCATAGACACCTGCCCATTTCTGGGGGCCTTCCATTCTGGCTTGTGTCTGGCCACAGAACAGGTGTCGATCTCCTGGTATCTGGGTAGTCTGGTTCAGATCATAGAGGGCATGGAAAATAGGATCTTCAGGCGTCAGCTCAACTATAGGATAACCGGGCAGCACATTTTGCATGGCTTTCACGACTACCGGCCAATCATTGCCATGAAAATCATCTATAACCAGAAAGCCACCTCTTAGCAGGTACTCTCTCAGACGCTCGGCTTCTTCCGGATTGGGATTCCAGTAGCCCTGGCCTATTTGCTGAACGAAAAGCCATGGATAGTCGTACAGATCCTCATCCAGTAACTGGACATGCTGGCTGTCATCAGCCACTTCTATATTAGAGAGCCGACGTACGCCGCGAGTAAAATGATATTCGGCCTGGGGATAATCAATGGCCCACCAGCCTCGACGAAAACCTCCGCGACCTCTGCCAAAAGCACCGCCATCTGCATAGACCATTCTGGCCATATGGAATTCCGCTTCAGGCAGGCGATCAGGATCCTGCTGGGCAAAAAGCCCGCCAGAGAAAACGAAATAAAGTAGCGTGATAACTAAAAGGCGATGCATGTATCCACTGAACCAGCCTGATCACAGGCAAAGAAGTTAACCGGTTATTGATAAGAGACTATACTGAGGAAAGCATAACCAGTTTGCTGACCGGAGTCACCCACTGGCAGCTAATTAAAACGACTCCAGCCTGATCACGTCATAGGCAGGCTCTTCATAGGGATGGGCGCTCTTAAGAGCATCAATTGCCTGCCTGATGATCTGCTCTTTAATGACCATTTCTACTTTGTATTCCGCCACCTGCTCTACCAGCCCCTTTTTGCCCAGATACGGCGTACTGGTTTCCAGTCCGCGAAACTGCCCGGTGCCCAGAGACTGCCAACAGCAACTGTCGTAGTCTCCAACTGCGCCTGCGCCGACCTCAAACAGTGCCTGTTTGACACTCTCCAGATGAGTCTCCGGGACAAAAAAACATAATTTATACATGGGGTTCGCTTAACAATACTGATTGGGCTAAAAAGCCGCAGGGTAATCTGACTGCACGGCCACAAGGCTTGATTCAGCTACCGCTGGCTCTTGCTTCAAGGCTCATTTTTTCCACCAGGATGTCATACAGCTCCATAAACGATGAGGTTTGATCGTAAGGCACTTTAAAGTCCAGGTTACGGGCCACATCACTGGCAGAAATCAAACCGCGAATCATATGTGAACTGTTGTCGATGACCAGACAATGATGAAGATTGGTCAGCTGCAAAGACGTCAGAATATCGCCAATGGTTGATTGCTTGAATTCTTCATAATCAAAGGCCATTAACTGGGATTTGGGGGTCATGATATCTGTCGCTGTGATATTGGAGATATCAAATCCCGCATCCAGGAATTTCTTCAGGTTCTCTCTTGCCAGATCAGAGACAGTTACCAGGCCCAAAAAACGTTCATCTTTATCAATGACAAATTTCAAGCGCACATGCGCCTTACTCATCATGGTTTCTATTTCATGAATCTTCGTATTGGACTCAACAACATAAGCCTTGCTGGTATTAAAATCCGTCAAGACTTCCAGCGCGGATGATTGCAGGGTTGAGCCTCGGAATTTATCGGGTCGCTCGAGGTGCTCGAAATCCCCCACTGAATATAATTTTAATAGATGCATGATAAAGAGTTAGATTCTGAAAATTGGAAAACCATTGATTCTACCTAAAAATAAATACAATTAACTTCAGCAAGTAAGTAATAAATAAGAATTTACCACGCTAGAGGTTGGCTACAAAAGGTAAGCATAAAATCCTAAAAATGCCACGCCCCCCAACGCTGCCAAAACTGACACTAATAGAAGCAGGTTTTTCGAACAAAACTCTCTGCTTTTCTCCTACACACCCTTGTACTGGCTAGCGCCGAACCGGACGCTTCAATAATTTCCGCTGCAGGGTCCTGCGATGCATGCCAAGACTTCTGGCCGTAGCGGAAATATTCCCCTTGTTGGCATCCAGCACCCGCTGGATATGCTCCCACTCGAGACGATCTACTGATGGTGGATCTTCTTCGGGTAGCGCCTGAGGAATATCTCCTGCCACCAGAATAGCCAGAATTTCATCTACACCCAATGGCTTGCAGGCATAGTGCAGCGCGCCCTGCTTGATTGCATTGACTGCCGTAGCAATACTGGAATAGCCTGTCAGGATCAGCATACGAATATCGGGATTAATGTTTTTTAAGGGTTGCAGACAGTCCAGTCCGGACTCCCTCCCCATCTTGAGATCAATAACCGCAAAATCAGGAATATAATGCTGTGACTGGGCTAATGCCTTTTCCGGCGTCGTCGCTTTCAGAACCCGATAGTGTTTTTTTTCCAATGCCCGTCCCAGAGTATCAAGAAATACCGGATCATCATCTACTATAAGAAAAGTCTGCCCAGTCATGACCCTGACTATTCCTCAGCCTGCTTGCTTGTCTGTGCACTGGCATTTAAAACCGGCAGACGAATTTGCGTCAGGGTGCCTTGTTCCGGGTGGGATGAAATACTAACTTCTCCCCCCATGCGCTCAATACTTGCCTGGCTCAGAATCATGCCTACCCCCATGCCCTTTTCCTTATTACTGACGATTTCCGAGCCAAGATAAGCCATCATTTCCTCATCAACACCTTTACCGTAGTCACGTATTGTTAAGGTCCAGTTTTCTGTATTCCAGTCCACCGCCAGATCTGTTCCTTCAGGACTGGCATCGGCGGCATTATTAAGAATATTCACTATGGCTTGCTGCAAGGTTGAGTCTACATGGATTTGCGGCGACTCATTTGCGGCAATAAATTTCTGGTTTAGCCTGACTTCCGGTCGCAACAGGCTCCACTGTTCCAGTATCTGCTCTATAAATGCCGGGATAGCGGACTGCCTTGCCATGCCGGCATTTCTCAAATCGGCTCTTTTCACCATCTCCTGCAATGACGCTTTACAACTGGCTAGTTGCATCTCTAGCGTAGCAATATCTTTCGCAAGAGCCGGATTTTCCTGATAGTCATCTGCCATTTCCCTGACCAGAATCGTCATGGTGTTTAGTGGAGTACCCAGTTCATGGGCCGTTCCTGCAGCCTGGGTTGCTACCGCCAGAATCTGCTCATTACGCATATTATCTTCACGGTAATCATTCAGCTTTATGTCCTGGGATCTTATTTCCGCAGCCATTTTGACGACAAAATAGGTAATCAGCACAGCGCTTACTATGAAATTACACCACATCCCTATGATGTGAAGATTGGGTAAACCACCCATACTGCTCATATTCATATCTTCCGGCATCAATATTGACAAAGGGCGATAAAAAAATAGCAGGAAGGTATAACAGGCCAGGGAAATACCTGCCACGGCCCAGGTATAGGTCCAGGGAAGGATGGCCGCAGAGATAGTAATGGGGACAAGAAAAAAGGACACGAACGGATTACTCGCCCCGCCCCCGAAATAAAGCAGCACCGATAAACTGAGTACATCAAAAAGCAGATGCAGTAAAAATTCCTGATCACTCACCATGGACTGATGTAGCAGTCTGAAGAATACCCATGCATTGATGACCAGAATAAATCCCATCACGCTAATGATCGGCGTGTATTCCAGGCTGTAGTCAAGGAACCAGGCAAAGGCCAGTGCACTGAGCTGACAAACATAGACTATGAGTCTTATTAGTAACAGGCGCTGGAGATTGAGCTGCGCTGCTGCCAGTGGAAAAAAACGAGTATCCGCCAAATCAGGCACCTTTAATTGAAAGAAAGGAATGCCACTCTCTCAAAATCTGTCACTGGCACCAATAAAAGTAAAAATTCAATCATGTTCTTTTTTTTACACTGGCAGTACAGAGATGAGAGCCGGCTGACTGAACTAGTCATTCATTGCTGCTTATTCTAATCAGATACACAAACCAGCTGTTTCTTTCCGGGGTTCATTGAAGAGAAATATCTCAGAAAAATCTGGTATAAAGGCAGACGTGAATAGAAACTATTTCAGGACCTTGCCATGAAAAAGATGTTTATCAAAATGAGCGCTGTTTTCGTTTCGGCCATCTCACTTTCTCTTGCTTCCTGCTCTGAGTCTTCAGCACCCGAGGAGGCTTTGATGTCAGCCAGCACTATAGAAGCAGAATCTCAACCATCTCCCTATAGTAATGAAATTACCCTCAGAGAAATCATGAGTTCGCTGATTGACCTCCATGCCGACGCGCTTTGGAATGCAGTACGAGTAGTTGCCGACAGTAATGGTATTACCGAATATGCTCCTGAATCGGAGGAAGACTGGAATGCCCTGCGCATCAGTGCGGTATCGATTATTGAAGGGGCCAATGCCCTGATGGTACCCGGGCGCCGTGTTGCTCGCCCCGGAGCTGTCGGCGAGTTTCCTGAATTTGAATTTACACCGGAAGAAGTTGAAGAAAAACTTGCCGCAGATCGCCAATCCTGGGTGCAATTCTCCCGCGGCTTACAGGATGCGGCATTTGAATTACTGGAAGCCGTTGATAGTCGCAATACTGATCAGCTAAGTGAATATGGTGCTTTACTGGATGAGGCCTGCGAAGCATGCCATGCGGTTTACTGGTATCGCGCGGGAATATAAAGCTTGCCTCAGGTGTAAGCCAAGTCAGGAAAATATTGATGGATTTATTATATCAGGCCTTGCCGAAAATGATTGCGACCCTGATAGGCGTCGTAGTGGGTGGTGTCGGTGCACTCTATATCGATAGTCGGCGCGAACTGAGTAACAAGAAAAAACGCGCAGAAATCATTCTCTACAATATCTTTGGTGAGCTGGAAGATAATTTCCTCGCACTGGAAAAGGCCAGACCTGCTTACGAAGAAACCAGTTTCGGAAAAAGTTTTTACATCAGCACCATTGCCTGGGAAACCGCAACAACCGGTGGTGACCTGCCGGATATCATTGGCTTTGAGCTGGCAGATATTTTTGAAAACCAGTATTCAATACTGCAAAACCTCGCCTGCTACGTCAACCTGATGACGCAACTGTGGTTTGCACCGGATAGTATCGAAGGTAAAAAGGAAATGCAGGGGGGATTCCCCAAAAATATTCTTAACAGTTTGCAGGAAGCAATTGAATATCATCCCTTCGTTATTCAGAAAATCACTGAAACCCAGAAAACCCTCAAGCATTAACTAAATAGAAGCATTAACCAAGTAGAAGCAATAAATAGAAGTATCAAAATAAATCAGTTCAGCCAGACTCTGGCATTTCTGAACATTCTCATCGTAGGACTATCTTCACCCCATTCGTCCGGTCGCCAGGAATTGGTGACCGCACGAAAGATTCTTTCCGGGTGCGGCATCATGATAGTGACGCGACCATCAGTATTACACATGCCGGTAATTCCTTCCGGTGAGCCATTGGGGTTGCCGGGATAAGTGGCAGTGACGTTTTCGTAATTATCGACAAACTGCAAGGCAATATTGCCGCTCTGCAAGGCAGATTGTTCCTGCTCAAGAGAGGCAAACTCAGCCCGCCCCTCACCATGGGCACAGGCAATGGGAAAGACCGATGCAGTCATATCGGTGAAAAATGCGGAAGGTGAATTTGCTACTTTCACCAGTACTGTTCGACCTTCAAACTGCTCAGATCTGTTACGCACAAATCGCGGCCAGTGTTGCGACCCTGGTATTAACTCATGAAGATTGGATAACATCTGGCAGCCATTACATATACCAAGAGCAAGGGTCGTCTCTCTGATGAAGAAGTTTTCAAACTGCTTGCGCGCCGCCTCATTGAAAAGAATCGATTTAGCCCAGCCTTCTCCTGCACCAAGCACATCACCATAGGAAAATCCGCCACAGGCAACCAGGGCATTGAAATTATCCAGGGTGACATCGCCACCGATGATGTCGCTCATGTGAACATCAAAGCAATCGAATCCAGCACGATTAAACGCTGCCGCCATTTCCATTTGTGAATTAACTCCCTGCTCACGCAGAATGGCGATTCGCGGACGCGCACCAAGAGCAATGTAAGGGTGGCAAACATCTTCTTCAGGATTGAAGGTCAGTTTCGACTGGAGCCCGGGATTTTCAAAATCAAGGATGCCGGCAAATTCTTCTTCTGCACAATCAGAATTGTCCCGAATGGACTGCAGCCGGTAACTGGTTTCAGACCACAAACGCTGGAAATGGGTGCGTGTATTCTCAATAATAGTTTCACCGGCCAGGGAAAAACTAATCGTTTCGCAGGCTCTTGCTGTCCCGAGATCACAGAGGATATCCAGCAAGCCGGCTTCCTCTGCCAGTTCCCTGAAACGCGCCAGACTGGCTTCACCAACCTGAACCACTGCACCCAGTTCCTCATTAAACAAGGTATCCATCGCATGCCCCTGACTGCCGGCATCATCAAGGCTAATGTCGAGGCCACAATGCCCGGCAAAGGCCATTTCAAGCAGAGTGACAAAGAGACCACCATCAGAACGGTCGTGGTAGGACAGCAACAAGTCTTCCTTCAGACAGTCCTGAATCAGGCCAAAGAAAGCCTTCAGATCGCTGGCACTGTGAACGTCAGGGGCTTCGGTTCCAATATGCTTGTATACCTGGGCCAGTGCCGAGGCGCCCATTCTGTTGGTTCCAAGACCCAGGTCCAGCAGGAAAAGTCTGGAGTCGCCCTTATCCAGTCGTAGTTGCGGTGTTAATGTTTTGCGAATATCCAGTACCGGTGCAAACGCTGAAATAATCAGTGATAAGGGCGCGGTAACACTTTTTTCCTCACTGCCGTTTTCGTTTTGCTCCTGCCATACTGTGCGCATGGACATGGAGTCCTTACCTACCGGAATGGTGATCCCCAACTCCGGACACAACTCCATACCGACGGCTTTGACAGTTTCATAAAGATTGGCGTCTTCACCCGGATAACCTGCTGGCGCCATCCAGTTTGCAGACAGACGAATATCACTGATTCGATTAATTCTTGCGCAGGCAATATTGGTAATAGCTTCGGCTACAGCCATTTTGCCTGAGGCCGGTCCATCAATAAGGGCCACTGGCGTTCTTTCGCCCATGGCCATGGCTTCCCCATAATTACTGTCATAGGACAACGCGGTTACGGCTACATCGGCAACCGGAACTTGCCACGGCCCTACCATTTGTTCTCTGGCAACCATACCGGTAATGCACCGGTCGCCAATGGTGATCAGGAAGCTCTTGCTGGCAACTGCGGGTAATTGAAGAATACGCTGAGCAGCTTCATTAATATCGATCGATGCCAATTCAAAAGAGGCGTGAGCTGGTCTAGCACTGCTGACATCCCGGTGCATTCTTGGCGGTTTGCCAAACAGCACCGACATGGGCAGATCAATGGGTTTGTTGTTGAAATGGGAATCCTCAAGGGTCAGGTGGTGGGCTTCAGTAGCCTCACCTACGACCGCAAAAGGACAACGTTCCCTGCTGCATAAGGATTCAAACAGGGCCAACTTGTCTGGCGCTACTGCGAGCACATAACGTTCCTGGGCTTCGTTACACCAGATTTCCAGAGGCGATAAACCAGGTTCTGCATTGGGAATATCCCTGAGGCGAAATTTGCCACCGCGGTCCCCATCTTTCACCAGTTCAGGCAAGGCATTGGACAGGCCACCGGCACCAACGTCATGGATAAAGCTGATGGGATTTTCATCACCCATAGCCCAGCAGCGATCAATGACTTCCTGGCAACGCCTTTCCATTTCTGCGTTATCACGCTGCACCGAGGCAAAATCAAGGTGTTCACTACTTGCCCCTGAAGCCATGGAGGAGGCAGCACCACCACCCAGACCAATCAACATGGCAGGACCACCCAACACGATGAGTCTCGCGCCTACCGGAATTTCTTTTTTCTGTACATGGCTGTCACGAATATTACCCAGGCCACCGGCGATCATGATGGGTTTATGGTAGCCGCGCACTCCATCCGGTGCCTTTTCCTCATAGGTGCGGAAATAACCACAAAGATTTGGCCGCCCAAATTCATTATTAAAGGCAGCCGCGCCAATGGGACCTTCCAGCATGATATCCAGCGCGGAAACAATATACCCTGGTTTTCCATAATCCGTTTCCCAGGGCTGTTCAAAGCCAGGAATTTTCAAATTGGAGACGGAATAGCCATTGAGACCTGCTTTGGGTTTGCCACCGATGCCGGTTGCCCCTTCATCACGTATTTCGCCGCCAGATCCTGTAGAGGCGCCGGGATAAGGAGCAATGGCGGTGGGATGATTATGGGTTTCGACTTTAATCAGCACATGAATATCTTCTTCATGATAGGTAAATTGTCTGTCTAGCGGGTCGGGATAAAACCTGCCTGCGGAAAAACCTGCAAATACTGCGGCATTATCCTTGTAGGCTGAGAGAATCCCGGTGGAATTATTTTCATGGGTATTTCTGATCATGGCGAACAGGGAATGCTCCTGCGCTTTGCCATCCAGGGTCCAGGACGCGTTAAAAATCTTATGCCGACAGTGTTCGGAATTGGCCTGGGCGAACATCATGAGTTCGATATCGTTGGGATTCCTGCCAAGCTCGGTAAAACTGTCAACCAGGTAGTCAATTTCATCATCAGCCAGCGCCAGGCCCATGTCACTGTTGGCGGTTACGAGAGCTTGTTTACCCCCGCCAAGGATATCCACTTCAGCAAGGGACTTGGGCGTGGAATGGGTAAACAATGAGGTGGCTTCTTCCAGTGACCCCAGTATTGCCTGGGTCATTCTGTCATAAAGGCAGGACTGCAATGCCCGGGAGTCGACTTCACCATCAATCTCAATATGAAAAGCGATGCCGCGTTCAACCCGGTTAAGTTTTTTCAGGCCGCAATTAAGGGCAATGTCGGTAGCTTTGCTGGACCAGGGCGAAATGGTTCCAGGTCTGGGTGTCACCAGAAAAAATAGCAGATTTTCGCCTGCCGGAGGGGTGGCCTCATCTTCCTGGCGTGGCCCGTAAGTCAGCAAGCGCTCAAGCAACTTCTGTTCAGCAGGGTCGAGATCAGCATTCAGATCGACAAAATGGTAGTAGCAGGAATGAATTGCCTTCACCGCAGGTAGAGTAATCTGGATGGTCTGGAGCAACTTCTGTCTGGAAAATGCAGAAAGGGCTGGGGCGCCACGCAAGGTTAGCATTGCTTACTGAAATTCCCTGACGAATGGATAATAACGAGCGTATATACTACTAAAAATGAAACTTCATTCATATAACTATCCGAGGGCAAAAGTGCCTCTGGAGGGAAAATATGACGATGAAAATACACCATGGAATGACTTTTAAAAAGTCTGCCTAGCGATACTGGTGCATCTCAGAGTTGGCGCACCAAATCGTGCTCAAAATTGGTGCACATTCCCCATGTACACATTGCCAATTATTAAGACTGCCCTGGAGAAAGTCTTATGTTTGCTGGCTTTCACAGGCTTTTAAAAAGTTGGCACGCTATCTGCATTACTTGAAGTGATGGCAAATATCATTTCCCTCTTTAATGATACTGACATCTTATTTCCCTTAATGAGCCCCCCCTAAGTCTCTTTTACTTTAAGGCCCCTGCCCCCAGGGGCCTTTTTTTTCAAATCTACCCCTACTCTATCCGCGTTGATTCATAAATCGTCGGATGGCGCTTCGCTTATCCGACCTACAAGCCCCACCCCAACACAAAGAGGCTCCATACAATGACGCCTTCCCTTTCCTGCCCACCTTTAGCCTTTAGCCTTTATCTTTTATCCTTTATTTTTTCTCTTATTTTTCCCTACATCTCTTTCAACTTCGCCACATCATCACCAAACTGATTTTCAAATTCTACCTTGAAGAATTGGCCAAGTTCACGATAGAAACTGCGAAGTGGTGAAGTATCGCGCCAGGCCAGGGCATGCACCCGATTAATAGGTTCACCGGCAATACTGACAACGCTTAATTCATCCCGATCCAGTATTTCTGAACGTATATACAGTGCAGGCAGGAAGGCAACGCCCATTTCCATGTAAACCATCTGACGTATTGAGTCCAGGCTGGTGCCTTCATAATCGCGCAGAATCTCCGCTTTAAACTGCTTGCAGAGATCTTCCACCTGGCGAAATAACAGATGATGCTCTTCAAGGGTCAGCACTTCCAGACCCGCCAGCTGATCACCTTTAATGGTTTTGTTTTTTGCCAGTGGATGTCCTTTATTCATGACAAGATAAAGAGGCTCCTGAAACAGAGGCATTACAGTAATCCCGTCTTCCTTTAGTGGCAGAGTTGTCAGGATCAGATCATAGCGTCCACCATATAACCCCTGGGCAAGGGCATCGGGGACCTCTTCGCGGACGAAAAACTTAACCCCGCCATATTTTTTATGTACCTGGGGCAAAATCCATGGCAAGGCATAGGGACCGAGGGTGGTGCTTGCTCCCAGACGAAAAGTGCCATTGGGACCTTTGGTGACAAAATTCGCGGCATCGATAAAGGTTTCAGCCGCATTTACTGCTTGCTGAGCCTGCTTTAGCAGGTCCCTGCCCACTGGCGTCAGGTTCACCCCGCCGCGACTTCGCTCAAACAGCTCAATATCCAGCGATTCCTCAAGCTTGAATAATTGGGCGCTTAATGAAGGCTGGCTGATCATCAGCTCACGTGCTGCCTTTCGAAGACTGTTATGCTTGGCTGCTACGAGATAGTAGCGCAGCTGTTTAAGGGAAATATTCAGATCATTCATAGTCCTGTTACCTGATACACCACAAGGTTGGATGAAAGTTTTTTCCTATCACTAATTCTATATTTAAATTAAATAAGTTTCACTATATTGACAATACAGAGTAAAAAACAATAAAAAATATGCCAATTCATATTGGCAAATTCTCTAAAAGCACATTCAAACCAATATAGAAAGGCAAACGCCTTAAAACAGATTGAGGGATAGACAATGGAAAAAATTATTAAAGGTATCGCTGAATTCCAGAAAAAGGATTTCAAGGAACGCGAAAAATTATTCAAAATGCTTGCCACCGGACAATCTCCGGAGGTACTTTTTATTACCTGCTCTGATTCCAGAATAGACCCTGGAATGATAACCCAGACCGAGCCCGGCGACCTTTTTATTTGCCGTAACGCCGGCAATATTGTGCCTCCACATTCCATGAATACCGGTGGCATTACTGCATCCATCGAGTATGCGGTAGCCGTGCTGGGCGTGAAAGACATCATCGTTTGTGGTCACAGCGATTGTGGCGCCATGAAAGGTGCCATGAACCCGGAATCCATCAAGACACTGCCCCATGTCTCTAACTGGCTTGGTCATAGCAGCGCTGCACTTGCCCGCGTAAAAGCCCGTCATGGCGACCTGTGTGATGACCATACACTGGAAATGATCCAGGAAAATGCTATGTTGCAGGTAAAACATCTGGAAACCCATCCCAGTGTTGCAGCAAAACTGGCCACCGGTGAAGTTGCCTTACATGCATGGGTCTATGATATCGCCAAAGGAGTTATCACCTGCTTTGATGCAACTAAAAACGCATTCATACCGGTTGAAGACTGGTACTACGCGCATCAGAAGAAAGACAGCAAAACGGCTTAATGGCGAATAATGATCCTGGCTCATCAGGGCTTCAGGATGAAAGGAGTAATTTTTAAATGATCAAGCTGGACACAAGTCATCTTCGCGGTGATATATATGGCGGTTTAACTGCAGGCGTTGTTGCCTTGCCTCTTGCCCTGGCAATGGGTGTAGCTTCTGGTCTGGGACCTATCGCCGGTCTTTATGGCGCTATCTTTGTAGGCTTTTTTGCTGCCCTGTTTGGCGGAACAGAGCCACAGATTTCCGGTCCAACCGGCCCCATGACAGTGGTCTGTGCAGGACTGGCTGCCAGTATTTCCGCGCACCCGGATCTAATGGGTAATACCGGCCTCATATTCACAGCCATCATGATGGCAGGACTGTTTCAGGTCGCTCTCGGTCTGTTCAGGTTGGGTGAATATATTCGCCTCGTCCCCTACCCCGTGATCAGTGGCTTTATGAGTGGAATTGGCGGCATTATTATCATTCTGCAAATCAGTCCAATGCTGGGGCACAGTGCTCCCGCCGGTACTGTGGATGCTCTTTTTTATACCCCTACCGCATTGCTTGATATTAATGTTGTAGCACTGATTATTGGCGCAATGACCTTGCTGATAGCTTATAAGTGGCCTGGTAAACTGGGCAAATTTGTTCCCGGCCCCCTGGCCGCTCTGATTATCGGCACCCTGGTAAGTCTTCTTGTAGGTGGCGCGCCAATTCTTGGCGACATTCCTTCAGGTCTACCACAAATCCACTTGCCCGAATTTTCGACTATTTCATTTTTCATCGTGGCAGAAGCCGCTTTTGTTCTGGCGCTACTGGGGTCTATTGACAGCCTGCTGACCTCACTGGTTTCCGATAACATGACCCGCAGCCGACATGACTCCAACAAGGAGCTCATTGGCCAGGGTATTGGTAATGCGGTAGCCGGACTGTTTGGAGGCGCACCAGGTGCTGGTGCCACAATGCGAACTGTTGTCAATATCCGCACCGGCGGACGAACCCGAATTTCAGGCATGATTCACGCACTGGTTCTGCTCGGCGTCGTTCTTGGTCTGGGTGCCTACGCAAGCTATATTCCAAACGCCGTACTGGCCGGCATCCTGATCAAGGTGGGTCTGGATATTATTGACTGGAACTATATCAAGAATGCCCATCGTGGCCCACGCTGGGATCTGGCCCTGATGCTAATTGTTGTCGGTCTGACTATTTTTGTTGATCTCATCACAGCGGTGGCTGCAGGCGTTATTCTGGCCTCCATTGCTTTCGTGAAGCAGGTTGCCAAGGATCAGATGGAACGCCTGCAGCAGACGCATATGATCCGCCACAATGCCTCTGATCGTGAAATTGAAATACTGGATATCCTGGGCGACAAGGTCAATATTTTTGACTTTGCAGGTCCCATGAGCTTCGGTGCTGCGGCTGATCTGGGCCATCATGCCCGCTCCCAGCTTGAGGGGGGTGCACTGGCCATTATTCTCGACTTTTCCCGCGTACCCTTTCTCGATGTTTCAGCTGCATTGGCTATTGAAACGGTTGCCAGAGATGCTGCTGCATCCAAACGCAAGGTTTATCCGTGCGGTATGAGTGAAGCGGTTGAAGATACTCTAAGCGCACTTGAGGCAGATAAACATATCGACCCAAGTAATCATTACAAAACCCGTGAAGAAGCGCTGGAAGCGGCACTGGCTGATCTGGGAAACCCGGGCAGTACAGGTTTTGATAAGCTGGCCACTGCCTGATAAAAGCTTACCTCCATCCAGGCCCGGTCACCCAGACCGGGCTTTTTTTTACTCAAAAAATCATGGTAACGACTCCAGCCTGGCTCAATAACCACATGATTACAAGCAGTCATGTGCGCTGAATTTGCAGCGATGACACCTGATCATTTTATAAATCTGAAGCTAAAGTCGTTATAGCAGGCATAAAAAAACCGGCGCTGAAATCAGCACCGGTTTTTAATCTTCTTACTCTGTAAAGAGACTTTACAGTTCGAAATCTACGCCATAAGACACAGCGAATTTGATTTCGTCATTATCACGTGCTGGCTGACTTGCATAATCTTCAAAACCATCATTATCATCATCCGAGCTCAGTGAAGTCATGGAAACCATGGCACTGAAACCGTCTTTGGAAATGCTGATGTTGTAATCGAAATAATCGTCAGTTACACCGTTAAAGGAGTACGCGAAGTCACCTTCATGGAAACCGGCGTGAAGACCAAGCTCCGCACCACTTGCCAGGGGAATCGTGTAATCGATAGAGGTGTAGGAAGCAGCGCCAAAACCAAAGTCTTCGCCTGGACCTTCATCTGGTTCTGCATTTGTCAGCAAATACAGGGTCAGACCAAGATTACCGATGCCTACTGAGCCGTATACTTCACCGAAGTCATAACCAGCATTTTCATCATAGTTGTAGTACAGGTAACCAATGTCATAGGAGAAAGCATCTGTTTCGCCTGCGAAACCAAAGTACATGTCATGCTCATAAGAGTAGGCATCATCAGAATCATAAGCAACATTGGAAACCCAGGTACCCGCATAGAAACCTGACTCGCTTGAGTAATCAACACCACCCTGAACGGCTGATTCGTTGATGCTCTGAGTCAGACCACGCCAGAGGTAATTGTTGGTAACACTTACGTTGCCAGACAGTTCAGCATATGAAGGTGCCGAAACACTGGCAATTGCCAGAGTCAGAGCTGTCACAGCCAGTGGCTTTTTGATCAGCGAATTTTTCATAGTTTTTCTCCTAAAGAATCTTGAAACCCAAGACTGGTAAAATGTTTTTTTTATCCAGGAAAACTTTTATTTCCTGCTCTTCTCTTAGCAAAGACCTTGCCAACTTATCTATCCTATTGATTTTATTGACTTAATAGCGCTTTAGTTGAGGATATTTAAGGTGTGACACTGTAAAAAGAGGGGGTATCGCTTTACGCTGGTGCGCATAATGGGGCGCCCGCACCATGCTGGTGCGAACAGGCAGGGTCTACCTGAAGAGAATTGGCTTGCGGACTAAGCAGAACGAACTAAATGGGGGCTTTTTCATCTTCCATGGCGAGTTTTTTCAACAGACACCAAACCACAGCAATAATAATCAGGCAAAATGGCAAACCCATGCTAACGGCGCCCGCTTGCAAGGCATTCAAGCCCCCCAACATGAGCAGAATAATGGCCAGAAGACCTTCCATACAGGCCCAGAATATTCTTTGTGCAACCGGTGGATTCGGATTGCCCCCGGAAGTAAGCATGTCGACG
>JAHEHN010000032.1 GCA_024644515.1 Gammaproteobacteria bacterium | reverse complement strand
ATCTGCGCCAGTAGTGTCTTGTGCCGGTTCAAATTCAGCAGCAAAGCCAGTGCCGGTGAAGAGCAGGGCTGCCAGGAAGCAAAAGATAATGAGTCGGAAAGAAGGGTTCATTCAACTTTTTTCAGCAAGGGTCAGCATAGGGAGCACTAGTCAGCTTTCAGTGGGTGATCGGCGGGAAGTTGTCGTTCTATCCACAAAGCAAGTTTATGCTTCATATGAATAACGTCTTCCTGGTCTTTTGCCAGGGGCTGTATCAGCTGATCTTTAACAAACAGTGTATAGATCGCCCGAATTTTTAAATCAGCATGATTATCAGGGTCAAATTTGCCAGCCCCCCGTTTCTCAAAATAAACTGTGCCCACACGAACTGCTTCGTGTACCAACTTTTTTTCATGCTTGATTTTCTTTATTGCCATGGCGAAATTCTACCATAAGTAAACGCCATCAAGTCATGGTAATGCAGGCTGTTATGGTTATACAGAATACAACTAGCGCATAATTCAAACCCAAAAAAAACCGGAAACGTCTCTCTTGAACGTTCCCGGCTATCCGTTCTCAATCGTTGATCCCTGTCGCCATTTCCTTTTCCGCGAATTTTTTTAAGCGGGAATGAAGGCTGCGGGCACTTAACTAGTGGATGATTTTTTTGTTGGGGTCGCTGCCTTCCTCCAGTTCTTTCTGACTGATCTCTACCACGAAACTTTCCTGCTGTAGCTGGCTGCTGGCATTGGCTCGTTCTTCGGCTTCTGCTTTTGCCAGTTTTGCTTCGTCCTGAAACAATTCTGCATTAAGCGACATCTGGCGGGTCAGATGTTGCTTGAGGCGATCTACCACACAGGTCATTACTTCCAGTGTCTGGCTTAACTGATCCAGCGTAATGAGCGTCTGTTCCGAATTTTGTTCTACATCTTTCTTGTCGGCCATAGGAATGAGTCCTTGTGTTGCCCGAATGAGTTTACTGCTTGCCCTGTTGTTTTTATTATTTTCCGTTAATTCTTTCTGACATGAGCTGAGCCCAACGCGTTTGGCTTTAGTCCCAGTTCAATGCACCACCAGTCTGGTATTCAATAACTCTGGTTTCGAAAAAGTTTTTCTCTTTACGCAGATCCATAATTTCACTCATCCATGGAAATGGATTCTGAACACCGGGGAACTGTTCCGTCAGTCCGATCTGGGCAAGGCGACGATTGGCAATAAACTTGAGGTACTCTTCCATCATCGGGGCATTCATGCCCAGTACGCCGCGCGGCATGGTGTCACGAGCATATTCAATTTCCAGTTGTGTGGCTTCCAGAATCATCTGGGTAGCATCCTGTTTCATTTGCTCATCCCACAATTGCGGGTTTTCCATTTTGATCTGGTTGATCATATCGATGCCGAAATTAAGGTGCATTGATTCATCGCGCAAAATGTACTGGAACTGCTCGGAAGTACCGGTCATCTTGTTACGTCGACCCATGGAAAGAATCTGGGTAAAACCGCAATAGAAAAAGATACCTTCCAGACAGCAATAAAATGCAATCAGGTTTTTCAGCAGTTGCTGATCAGTTTCTGTGGTACCGGTGTTGAAGGTTGGATCAGAGATCTCCTTGGTGTACTTCAGCCCCCAGGACGCTTTCTTGGCGACAGAGGGAATCTCGTGATACATGTTAAAAATTTCACCTTCGTCCATACCCAGAGATTCAATACAGTACTGATAGGCATGGGTATGAATGGCTTCTTCAAATGCCTGACGCAAAATGTACTGGCGACACTCAGGATTGGTGACCAGTCGATAAATGGCCAGCACCAGGTTATTGGCTACCAGAGAGTCTGCGGTGGAAAAGAAGCCCAGGTTACGCTTGACGATGATGCGTTCGTCTTCGGTCAGGCCGTCCGCTTTTTTCCACAGGGCGATATCAGCAGTCATGTTGATTTCCTGAGGCATCCAGTGGTTGGCGCAACCATCCTGGTATTTCTGCCATGCCCATTCATACTTGAAAGGGACCAGCTGATTCAGGTCAGCGCGGCAGTTAATCATCCGTTTCTGGTCAACAGTAACGCGTTCTGCGGCTCCGGCAAGCTCTTCCTGACCATCGGTATAATCCATTTCAGCAACAGCTTTTTGCGCCAGTTCTACAGCACTTAGCTCGCTCTCATCGGAAGCAGATCCAACACTGGGCATGGGCGCCGCTGGGCTTGCTTCAATGCTCGGGCTGGCGTCAGCAACGACTGCCTGGGCAGGTGGTTCCGGCGCTACAAACGAAGCTTCATCCTGAAAAGGGGCCGCTGAATCGGCTTCTTGTTCTGCCAATTCATTCGCTGCTGGCGCCTCAGGCAGCATCGTCGCTACTGCCGGAGTGGCTTCTTCATTATTAAATTCATCCCATGACAACATGTTACTTACCTCTGTTTAGATACTCTTTATTTCTATGTTTCTATCTGTCTGTGTTTAGTATTTACTTCTGGTCTTTACCGTTTTTTCCTTACTGACATGCTTCACAATCCGGATCATCCAGTGAGCAGGCCTGAGGGACCTCTGCAGGCCCTGCAGCTACCGTTGGGGCATCCATGTTGGCTGATACTGCATTTAAGGTACCGGAGCTGACAGTGGATTTTTCGGTGCTGGTTGCCGCCATTGCGCGCAGATAATAAGTGGTTTTCAGACCGCGATACCATGCCATGCGATAAGTGACATCCAGCTTTTTGCCGTTGGCTTCATTGATATACAGATTCAACGATTGCGCCTGGTCAATCCATTTTTGCCGGCGACTGGCGGCATCGACGATCCAGCGCGGGTTGATTTCAAAAGCGGTTGCGTAGAGGGTCTTCAAGCGCTGCGGAATACGATCTATTTTTTGCACGCTGCCATCGTAATATTTCAGGTCATTGATCATGACGCTGTCCCATAAACCTTCTGCCTTCAAATCACGAATCAGGTAGGGGTTCACTACGGTGAACTCGCCGGAAAGATTCGATTTCACATACAGGTTCTGATAGGTCGGTTCAATGGACTGTGAAACGCCAGTGATATTGGCAATAGTGGCTGTTGGTGCAATGGCCATCACGTTTGAATTACGCATGCCTGTCTGTTTGACGCGTGCACGCATGCCGTCCCAGTCCAGGGTGCTGCTGAAGTCCACTTCCAGAAACTGCTCGCCTCTTTCCTCTTGCAGTTTCTTCAGGGAATCAATTGGCAGGATGCCCTGGCTCCACAATGAACCCTCATAGGTCTCATAAGCCCCACGTTCTTCTGCCAGCATGGTGGAGGCTTCAATAGCGTAATAACTAATGGCTTCCATGGAATTATCAGCAAACTGTACAGCCGCTTCAGAGCTGTATGGAATCTGCTGGATGTACAGCGAATCCTGGAATCCCATCAGGCCAAGGCCCACCGGACGGTGTTTCATATTGGATGTTTTTGCCTGGGGTACAGAGTAGTAGTTAATGTCGATTACGTTATCCAGCATACGTACGGCGGTATGGATGGTTTTGCGTAATTTATCTGTATTCAGACCCGTTTCTGTAACATGGTTGACCATGTTGATAGAGCCCAGATTACAGACAGCGATTTCATCCTTGTTGGTGTTCAGGGTGATCTCTGTACACAGGTTGGATGAATGGACGGTACCCACATGCTGCTGGGGAGAGCGTACATTGCAGGAATCCTTGAAGGTAATCCAGGGATGACCTGTTTCAAATAGCATGGAAAGCATTTTTCGCCAGAGGTCCGCAGCCCGCACAGTCTTGTGCACATAGAGCGCGCCTTCCCTGGCCTTATTTTCGTAGTGCTCATAGCGTTCTTCGAAGGCCTTACCATGAAGTTCATGCAGGTCGGGGACCTCGTTTGGCGAAAAAAGCGTCCATTCTTTATCTTCGAACACTCGCTTCATAAACAGGTCTGGTACCCAGTTGGCCGTATTCATATCATGGGCACGACGCCGGTCATCACCCGTGTTTTTGCGAAGTTCAAGAAATTCTTCTATATCAAGGTGCCAGGTTTCCAGATAGGAACAAACCGCGCCTTTACGTTTACCGCCCTGGTTGACTGCTACCGCGGTGTCGTTGACCACTTTCAGGAAGGGGACAACGCCTTGCGACTTACCATTGGTGCCTTTGATGTAGGCACCCAAAGCACGCACGGGAGTCCAGTCGTTGCCCAGGCCACCGGCCCACTTGGAGAGCATGGCATTGTCGTGAATGGCACCGTAAATGCCACTCAGGTCGTCAGGCACCGTAGTGAGGAAGCAGGAAGACAATTGTGGACGCAGAGTGCCGGAGTTAAATAGTTGCGGTGTGGATACCATGTAATCAAAACTGGATAACAGGTTATAGAATTCGATAGCCCGCTCTTCCCGGTTTTCCTCGTTGGATGCCAGCCCCATGGCGACACGCATATAGAATATTTGCGGCAGTTCAAAGCGGGTGTTTTCGCTATGAATAAAGTAACGGTCGTACAGGGTCTGCAGGCCGAGATAGGTAAACTGTTCATCGCGCTCAGCCTTCAGGGCTTCACCCAGCCTGTCCAGATCATATTCCAGCAGGTGAGGTGAGAGTAATTCCAGCTCAACGCCTTTTTCGATATAAGGGCGCAGGGTGGCGGCATACTTGTAATGCATTTCGGACTGGGTAGCATTCTCTGCGACACCGAGGAATGTCAGTGCCTCGCTGCGCAGATTGTCCAGCAGCAGACGTGCAGCCACGAACGAGTAATTGGGCTCCTGTTCAACCAGCGTGCGGGCTGTCATAACCAGAGTAATCTGAACATCGGTGAATTTGACACCAGAATAGAGGTTTTTCAGGGTTTCCTGATAGATAGCATCGCCATTAACGTCATCAAGCCCCTGGCATGCTTCAACAATAATAGTGCGAATACGCGCGGTATCCAGCGGTACACTGGAGCCATCATCCAGTGTAACCATCAGGTCCGATTTGTCTTCGCTGGCAGGAACTGCCTGTTTTACCTCGCGTTCACGGGCACGTTCAGCCCGGTAAATAACGTAGCTTCTGGCCACCTTGTGCTCACCAGAGCGCATCAACATCAGCTCTACCTGGTCCTGAATCTCTTCGATGTGAATACTGCCGCCTGAAGGCATACGACGCTTGAAGGTTTCACTGATTTCAAGAATCATTTTTTCCACGGTTTCATGGATACGCGAAGAGGCGGCAGCGGTACCACCTTCCTCAGCTATATAGGCCTTGGTGATGGCCACGGCAATTTTAGAGGCGTCATAGCCGACAACCGCGCCATTGCGTTTGATAACACGCAAGGTACCCGGAGCCATTGCGCTTATGGAATGGTCTGATGTGTCCTGTGCTGGTGTGGCGGTCGGGGAAGGAGAGGTGGCTGATTCGACTTCTGTGTGCATTGATGGCTCCGGATGTTCTTTCTCGTTATTTATTTTTTTGTGTTTTATCTTTTAGCTTTATTTCGCGTTTTATTCTTTCTGTGTTTCTCGTACTTACTTAACTAGTAGCAATTGACTTTTACCGGCATGATTTACCGTAAAGGGGCTGGTTTAGCCCGGATTTCTCAAACACAAGATGTAGTGGTTGAGCGAAATCCCCGAAATCCCGTTTTTGGCTTGTGGATAAGCTTTGACGGGTATGTGAGAGGTGGTCAGATAGCAGGTTTTCAGGGGGTTTTTTGGGTTTTATGTGAGTAAAACCCTGGATTACTTCCCCCTGATGGCCGTGCCAGCTTAACGTGTTCATCCCCTCTTTTTCTGCCTACTTGCTGCGTATTGCTGCCTGAATAGGACTAAAATTCGTCAATTTTCTTCAAACTATTCTTAACTTATCTGGCTAACCTGCGGATCCTGCTGGTTTTTCGACACCGGATCAGTTTAGCCAAACAAAAGTTAAAGCACAATATGTAGTGGAAAAAAATTATTAATGCACTATATCAGGTATATTTTCCCCTATGCAAGCCAATAATGTGTGAAATTCATGGGGATAAGCTGTGCATAGAGTGGGTATTGTCGGGTATGGTTTTGAAGTTATACAGAGTCCCTTGTGACATTGCACCAGCAGGGGGCAAAATTGGGAATTATCAGCCTGAAAGGAAAAAACCGGGAAAGTCTCTAAAAACAGGAGCCAGAGAAGGTTAATGGCGTGGAGGCGCACCAGATCGGGGCAAAAGGAGGTAAATCATCAAACACTACATATAGTGTTTTGGCTTTTTGATTTCAGCGCCAATAATACTCAGAAATAGTAGCCAGTATCAGCCCTTATTGTTGCCGGCCAATAAAGCGGGAAACAAATTCATTGGCAGGGGATTCACGTAACTGTTGCGCGCTTCCCCATTGCTGCAGAGTTCCTTCCAGCATAACCCCTGTTTCATCGGCAACAGTAAAAGCTTCTTCCTGATCATGGGTGACCAGGATTGCACTTATTTTGCGTTCAATCAGAATATCCCTGACTTCACGACTGAGGTTGCGGCGCATTTCACTGTCCAGGTTGGAAAAGGGTTCGTCCATGAGCAGGAGTTTGGGGTCAGGGGCCAGGGCTCTTGCCAGAGCGACCCTCTGTTGCTGCCCTCCGGACAACTGGTGAGGATACTTGTCTGCATGCTTTTCCAGATGAACCAGATTCAGCAGGGAATGGACAATAGCGTCCTTTTCGGCCTTGTCTCTGCCATGCAGGCCAAAGGCGATGTTTTTGCTGACACTGAGATGTGGAAACAGCGCGTAATCCTGAAACACCATGCCAATTTGCCTTTGCTCGGGAGGCAATACATTGCCGGTGCTACTCAGGCATACGCCATCCAGCAGGATTTGCCCCGCGAAAATATTTTCCAGACCGGCGATGGCGCGCAGGGCGGTAGTTTTTCCGCAGCCGCTGGGACCGAGCAAACTGACAATCTGATGCTGAGGTACATTAAAGCTCAGGTCATCAATGATTACCTGATCATCATAGCGACAATTGATATTGTGAATTTCCAGCAGGGCTGTCATCTCAGGCCACCAGACCTGTAAGCTGCTCCATCACCAGGGCAGAGGGCAAATCAATCCTTATTGGACGCGGTGCTTTTAGCACAACAGGAATTCCAGCAGCGCTTTTTGCGCATGAAGGCGATTTTCAGCCTGTTCCCAGACTACTGAGTCCGGGGCATCTATCACATCCGCACTGACTTCTTCACCGCGATGGGCTGGCAGACAATGCATAAACAGGGCATTCTCATCAGCAAGGCTCATCAACTCCAGTGTCACTTCAAAGCCTTCGAAGTCCTTCATGCGGCGGACTCTTTCACCCTCCTGCCCCATGGAGGCCCAGACATCCGTGCTGACAAGTGATGAGCTAGGTAAAGCCTGTTCCGGGGTGCGGACGATTTTTACACGATCAGAGTTGGCAGCAACCAGCTCAGGGTTTGGATCATAGCCTTCGGGACAGGCGACTATCAGTTCGAAATCCAGCAAGCGGGCGGCATTGATATAGGAGTGACACATATTATTGCCATCGCCTATCCAGGTAACGGTCTTACCCTGAATGCTGCCGCGATGCTGGACATAGGTTTGCATATCAGCCAGTAACTGACAGGGGTGATAGTCATCAGTCAGGGCATTAATCACCGGGACCGACGAGAAGTCAGCCATACGCTCGATTTTCTCATGTTCAAAGGTGCGCACCATGATGGCATCTACCATGCCTGAAAGGACGCGTGCTGTATCTTCCACCGGCTCACCCCGGCCCAACTGGGTATCCTGGGGAGACAGAAAAATGGCAGAACCACCCATCTGGTTCATCCCTGCTTCAAATGATACCCGGGTACGGGTAGACGACTTTTCGAAAACCATCGCCAGTACCCTGTTTCTTAACAGTTCATGTGGGGCGCCCTGTGCAAGCATTGCTTTCAGTTCGCAGGCACGGTCAATAATGTCTTTAAATTCCTGCCCGCTCAGGTCAAGCAAGGTCAGGAAATGTCTGGGTCTCATTTTCCAAAATCCTCAATCAGTTCACTGACTGTGTCTATGATTAAATCACTTTCTGTTTCTGTAAGGGTCAACGGTGGCACCAGTCGCACCACGTTTCCAGAGGCGACGTTAATCAGCAGTGCTTTTTCCCGGGCCAGCGCAACCAGCTCGGCACAAGGTTGGTCCAGTTCGACGCCAATCATCAATCCATTACCGCGAATTGCCACCACGTGAGGGCAGTTTTGAAGACGCATGCTCAGGCCAAATTTAATCCTGTCACCCTGCACGCTGGCATTTTCCAGCAAGCCTTCTGTCAGCAATGCCTCGTTGACCGCCAGGGCGGCAGCGCAGGCCAGCGGGCTTCCGCCAAAGGTAGTAGCGTGATGGCCCGGGTGAAATATGTCTGCTGCGCGGGCACTGGCCAGACAGGCGCCGATAGGAAAACCATTGCCCAGGCCCTTTGCGGTGGAGACCACGTCCGGCAGGATGCCACTGTGCTGGTAAGCAAAATATTTCCCGGTACGGCCGTTACCCGTCTGCACTTCATCAAGCATCAACAGCATGTCATTGGCATCACAGAGGCTACGCAATTTGTTCAGGTAATCAGAGGCAGGAATACAGATGCCGCCTTCACCCTGTATGGGCTCCACCAGAACAGCAACAATATTCGGATGCTTTTTCAGGCATTCCTCGATGGCAGGAATATCATTGAAAGGCACGCGATAGAAACCGTCCAGAAAAGGAGCGAAGCCGCCCTGATGGCGACTACTATAGGTAGCTGTCAGGGCGCCCATGGTGCGGCCATGGAAAGCGCCTTCCATGACAATAATTCCGGGTAAATCAACGCCCTTGTTATGACCAAACATTCGTGCCATTTTGATGGCGGCCTCATTGCCTTCAGCACCGGAATTACAGAAGAAGACACTGCTCATACCCGATGCCTGACATAACTTTTCGGCAAGCTCTTCCTGCAATGGCACGCCATAGAGATTGGAGGTATGAACCAGGGTCGCTACCTGCTGCTGTACTGCCTTGATAAAGCCTGGATGATTATGGCCAAGGGCGCATACGGCAATCCCGCTAATAGCATCAAGATAGCGATTATTCTCACTGTCAAAGAGCCATGACCCTTCCCCGCGCACAAAATCTACCGGGATTCGATTGTAGGTCTTCATCAAGGCGTCTGAGTTGGCCATTTACTGTTTCCTGATAATAAAGTTCTAAAACTGAAAAATTGTGAGCTCGGGATTTTGCCAGCCGGTTTTCTAATCCCAAGAAAAGCAAAAGGGCAGCAAGCGCCACCCCCAAAGAGAGGCGATTTTAATGAAAGCATTGCCAAGTCACAAGTCACATGTTGCAAGTTACAAGACACAAGTTTTTGAGTCACAAGGTGCGCAGAGGCGTTTTTAACATCTCAACAAGCCATTGATACGAAAAAAAACAGCATCTCGACCGCTATTTTCGCAATTCAGGCAAATAGTGAAATGAGTCCGGAACAGCAGAAATTTACTTCGTTCCCGGGGCTGTCATCCTTATAATCGCATGTCATGAATGCCATCGAATTAAGTCTTTTTGCCTCCCGCATGGAAGCCGTCTGCGACGAAATGGGGGCGGTACTGCAACGCTCCGCGTTTTCGCCCAATATCAAGGACCGCCTCGATTTTTCCTGCGCGCTGTTTGATAGAAGGGGGCTACTGTGTGCACAGGCTGCTCATATTCCCGTTCATCTGGGCAGTATGGCCTATGCCATGGCGGACATCGTTGGGCAATTTGACTGGCATGCAGATGATATCCTGGTTCTGAATGATCCTTATCTGGGAGGCACTCATCTGCCGGATGTCACCATCGTCGCGCCGGTCTTTGTTAATCAGGAGTTATCGGCTTTTGCCGTAAACCGCGCACATCATGCCAATATTGGCTCCGAGTCTCCCGGTTCCATGCCAATAACCAGCGAACTGGCGGAGGAGGGCATCATCATTTCACCGCAGTTGCTGTTGAAGCAGGGACAATTGAATCGGCAACTCTGGCAATCACTGGAAGCCATTCATGGCCAACAGGGTGACTATAAACTCGATGGTGATATGGCAGCTCAGGTGAGCTCGGTAAAAACCGGTGTGCTGCGAATGCAGGAACTGATAAGCCAGCTTGGGCCTGAAATTTTCCAGGCTGGGCTGGCTGAGCTGAATGAATACGGAACACGTGTTGCGCTTGCCTGTCTGGCGGATATCCCCAAGGGGATCTATAAGTTTACCGATGTCATGGACGATGATGGTCTGGGGCAGCTTGATATCCCGATACAGGTCACGCTGGAGATTGCCGACGCCAGCATTACGGTAGATTTTGATGGTACCAGCGCGCAAGTGGCGGGAAACATCAACTGCCCATTACCCGTTGTTGCAGCGGCTGTATTTTATGTGTTTCGCTGTCTGATGCCTGATTATGCTCCGGCCTGTGCAGGTCTGTTCAGCCCGATCCACATAAAAGCCCCGCAGGCATCGCTGGTAAACGCCTGCCATCCCGCGGCTGTGGCCGCCGGTAATGTGGAAACGTCGACCCGTATTGTGGATGTGGTGCTTGGGGCGCTGGAACAGGCGCTGCCACAGAGAATTGCGGCTGCCAGTCAGGGCAGCATGAATAATATCGCCATGGGTCAGCGCGGCCCGAATGGCAGCTGGGACTACTATGAAACGCTGGCGGGCGGTCATGGTGGTGGGCCGGATTTTGATGGGCTTAGTGGCAGACATTCACATATGACCAATACCCTGAACACCCCCGTGGAAAGCCTGGAGATGCATTACCCGATTCGGGTCAGGCAGTATGCGATCCGCGGATCCAGCGGGGGCGCCGGAAAACACCCCGGCGGCAATGGACTGGTGCGCGAATACGAATTTCTTGAACCGGCCCAGCTAAGCTTGTTAACGGAAAGACGGCGTCATTGCCCCTGGGGGCTGCAGGGAGGGGAAGCCGGCCAGGCAGGCGAAAATTCTCTCAACGGAAAAACCTTGCCCGCTAAAATCGCAATCGCCGTGCAGGCCGGAGACTGCCTGGCCATCAAAACCCCTGGTGGCGGAGGTTGGGGTAAACCGTAGCAGTATTCACTGCGTATAGACTTTAAATACAGTAAAATGGTCCCACTTACTGTTGCACCATTTATGACTTTGAAAACTTGATCTAATACTAATTACAGTCATCAGTATTAAATCCCTAACCCTCAGGAATTCTCATGAGCACTGAAAACAACATCGAAAGCGTAATCAAAGACCAGATTGATAATAATCCAATCATTCTTTACATGAAGGGTAACCCCAATCAGCCACAGTGTGGCTTTTCTGCCCAGGCTACGCAGATGTTAATGGCCTGTGGCCAGAAATTTGCCTATGTCGATATCCTTAGCAATCCAGATGTTCGTACCAATCTGCCCAAAGTCTCTGACTGGCCAACCTTCCCCCAGCTGTTTGTCGACGGCGAATTGGTTGGCGGTTGTGACATCATGACCGATATGTATCAGAAGGGTGAGCTCAAAACCCTGCTCGATGATTCTGCCGCGGCCAGAGAACAGCAGGATCAGCAAGCCTGATAGTGTGAGCGCAAATGGCCAAAATCGGGAGCAGTGATGCTCCCTTTTTTTTGCCATTGATTTAGTGATCGATCAAATGATGCATAGAGTCGAAATATTACCGGACCTCAGCCCTGACTGAGTTGGTACAGATTCACCCGGCGTTCGCAGGCCACTCTGATTTGCTGTTCCAGGCTGAATAACTTTGCCTGCGGAAGGCGGGTTACGTACAATCCGCCTTTCTTTTTCCGCCAAGAAATCCACTTATGTCTGATAATGCCCGTGGCGTCTGGTACATGGCTCTGGCCACTTTTGTGTTTGGGCTGATGACTGTTTTCGTCAAACTGGTGCCGTCCATTCCGCCCCTGGAAATCATTTTTTTTCGGGCCGTTATCGCACTGATCCTCTGTTATTGGGGATTAAAGCGGGCGCGGGTATCAATGTGGGGTAATAACAAGACCATGCTCATTATGCGGGGTGTTGCCGGGGTCATGGCGCTGTCTCTTAACTTCTGGCTGGTGCAGGAAATACCTCTGGCAACCGCCTCTACCCTGACCTACCTGGCCCCGATATCGACAACCTTGATCGGTATCTGGTTTGTGAAAGAGAAAGTCAGCCCGATCCAGGGGCTGTTTTTCATCACCAGTTTTGCCGGCATTCTGGTGATTCAGGGATTTGATGCCAGAGTCTCGTTATTTCATCTCGGTGTAGGTTTGGTGACCTGTCTGTTTATGGGTATTGCCTATAACTGTGTACGCAAACTATCTACCAGTGAGCATCCCCTGGTCATTATTTTTTACTTTCCAGCGGTCTGTCTTCCGGTGACTGCCGTCGGCTGCCTGTTATTCTGGGTGCAACCGCAAGGCTGGGAATGGTTTTATTTATTCATGGTCGGGATTACCAGCCAGGTGGCCCAGTATTTCATGACGCGCTCCTATCAACTGGCGGAAATCTCAACCGTATCAATCGTTAATTACACGGGTATTATTTATGCCATCGTTCTTGGCTACATCATTTTCGGTGAAGGCTTCAATCTGCTGACCTATCTGGGGATGGCACTGGTAATTGTCGGCGTGATATTAAATATCGTATGGAAACAACACAGTAAAAAGCCGGTGGTTAGCGATTCATCATCCGTAGTAATTAAATAGGAGCCCTTGTAGACTTTCCCCATACTAATAACAATATTCACTTACCAGGGAGGCAGTATGAGGGGGATTATTCGTCTATTGGCGCTTGCGATTTTAATTTCAAATGCGTTTTATGTTTCCGCCCATCACAGCACAGTGGCTATCTATGATGCGTCGAAACGAATTGAAGTCACTGGTACGGTCACATCAGTATCCTGGCGGAACCCTCACGGGCGAATTGTTCTGGATGTCAAGGATGACGAGGGCAAGGTGATGGAGTGGGAAGCCGAGGTAGCCTCCATTAGTGTGCTTCGTAATAGGGGAGTCAGATCGGATTTGATCAATGTGGGTGATGTGATCACTATTGCCGGTCAGCCCTCGCGCCGTAATCTGCCGATTATTTTTGGCACCAATGCCTTGCTGCCCAGCGGCTATGAATTTGATTTTGGCTCCCGTACAGCCTACTTTCCTGAAGGTAAGAACGGCAATATCGTAGGTTATGAAACACCGGATGTGGATGTCTCGAATGCTATTGCTGCAGCTGATGGCATATTTCGCGTCTGGAGCACCATCATGAGTGATCCTGCTGCCTTTCCTATTTTCAAAGGTGGCTATCCTTTTAACGAAGCCGGACAACAAGCACTGGCGGCATGGGATCCAAATAGCAATTCCCTGTTTCAGTGTGGCAACAAGGGGACGCCCTTGATCATGATTACGCCCATTCCCATGGATTTTGTTCATCAGGGCGAAGACATTCTAATGCGCATGGAAGAGTACGATGCGCGTCGCCTGATTCACATGTCGGCGGATGCCCGTGCACCGAAAAAACATACGCTGTTTGGCTTTTCCCGCGGGCATTGGGAAAACGACACTCTGGTGGTGACAACTGATCATATCGCTGCTGGCTATTTTGACCACATGGGAGCGAAACAAAGTGATCAGATTTCCATCGTGGAACGTTTCATTCCCAATTCAGATTACACTCGCCTGGATTATGAAATGACAGTGACAGACCCGGTGTATTTTTCAGAACCGTTTACCTTGAAACGCTATTTTGTCTGGTATCCGGAAATGAGTGTGCATGATTATGAATGTCTGGAGCGTTATTGAGCAATGATGAGACCACGGGCCAACTCAGAGCCGTATACGACTTGCCTTTGCTGAATAAGACAAGTCTGACAATCAGGTTTTGCACATCAGCCAGGCTCTCACTACAATCGCCAGATCAATGCGATCATCGGGATCGCCGCCGGGGGAACTCTTACTAATGCGTACACTACAATTTTTTACTTCACTGATTCTTATGTCGGCGCCAATTGTGCAGGCGCAGGACTTCTGGAGTGCCGGTGATCTGGATGACTTGAGCAACAGCCTGTCCAGCCAGGTAGGATCGAATAATGCGGCTATTCTTAACAACATCATTAACGAGGGCGGATATTACGCTGCCATGGTGCACCGGGAGCCAGGGCCAGGTTTTTCCGAGTTGCATGAGCAATGGGCTGATATCTATTTTGTGACTGATGGCAGTGCCACTATTTTTACCGGTGGCAGTATTGTTGATTTAACGGAATTCTCCCCAGGGGAATTTCGTGGCAGCAGCATTGCAGGGGGAGAGTCGCGGCTTATAAGTGCAGGAGACATTGTTCATATCCCTGCTGGGTTACCCCATTACGTGCTTGTTGGGGAAGGTCAGCAAATCACCTACTTCATATTAAAGGCGAAAGGCTTGCTGCCCGGTGAAAAGCGAGTCGAGATTTCGGCCATTCCGAGTGTCGTCAATGAGGGCGCAAGGTGGCAGCAAGTCTGGTCTGACTATGTCACTGCAGATGGCATTCTGGGAACCGCTGATGGCGGTGTAATGTTTGCCCAGGAACAGACAGATAGCGTCAAGAAGCTGATTAATGGCAATGAATATACGCTTTTTGAAAATACCAATGGTGGCGGCGCTGTATCTCTGGACAATGAGGGCCGACTTTTTATCGCCGAGCGCGCCTGCAGTGAGCCTCTGAATGACGAATTCGCCGGCTGTAATGAGCTGACCCGTATTGCACAACTGGCGCCGGAATATCGTCTGCTGGCAAACAGCTTTGCTGACGGCTCACCCCTGGGCAGGGTAAATGATCTTATCGCTGATGGCAGAGGCGGGGCCTTTTTTACTTCTCGCGGCGCCTGGCATGTCAGTGCTGATGGGGAAATCAGTGCGGTGGCGGATGAAAATATTTTCTCCAACGGCATTATGCTAAATCGCGCAGGCGACGTACTTTATGTCACCAATAATACCGAAGTCCTGGCTTTTGATGTGCGTCGGGATGGCAGTACTCGTAATCGTCGGGTGTTTGCGAGCCTCGATGGTGACAACGGCGGCGATGGCATGGCGATTGATAATGAAGGGCGGCTTTATGTCACGGGCAATCAGGGGGTTCATGTTATTGATGAGGGGGGTGAATACCTTGGTCTTATCCCGACACCGCGGCGGCCAATTACCATCGCCTTTTCCGGGCCGGAGAAAAAAACACTCTATGCACCGTCAATGGGGGCCATTGGCGCTGATGGCCAGCAATGGACAACCCCTGAGGGCGTTCGCAATATCGCCATGACTATTTACACCCTTGAAATGGAAACGGCAGGTTTCCTTGGCAGACCCAAATAACACATTAACAACCGGAAACAGAGTATGCAGATAACCATAGAACTGAGTATGTATCCGTTCAGGGAAGATTATAAAACCCATATCAAGGCTTTCATTGATGAGCTCAACAAGCGCAGTGGCATGCTCATCAATACCTTTCCAACGTCGACTCTGGTGCATGGGGAATACGGTCTTGTTATGGATACCTTAAAGGAAATGATCGCCTGGAGTTATGACACACATGGCAGGCAAGTATTCGTGGCAAAGTTTATTCCGGGGCATGAACTGGACTGATTAATGGCAAGCCCTGAAATAGTCGCCGTAGTCCTGGCCATAGCCTACCTGTTACTGGCTGCCAGGGAGCACATCGCATGTTGGGCCTGTGCTTTTATCAGTTCTGCCATTTACACCTTTGTATTCTGGGATGCCAGTCTGCTGATGGAGTCCATGCTCAATATCTTTTACGCGGTGATGGCTGTTGTAGGGTGGTATGAGTGGCGCTACGGGGACAGTAAGCATGGCGGATTGTTTATTGGCAGGCTGGCGTATTGGCAGCATATTTGTATTATTCTTGGCGCCCTTGTGCTGGCCGGGCTAAATGGCTGGTTAATGCAGCGCTTCACTTCCGCCGCCTGGCCTTTTCTGGATGCATTCACAACCTGGGCCAGTGTGCTGACCACTTTTTTGGTGATATGGAAAATCCTGGAAAACTGGCTTTACTGGTTAGTCATAGATTCCATTACAATCTATCTCTATCTTGATCGTGGCTTGTATCTTACCGCACTGCTTTTTGCTGTGTACCTGGTGATTGCCATTTTTGGCTATCTACACTGGCGAAAACTCTGGCTTGAGAATGAGCAAAGCCGTGCTGCAATAATCAGATCAAAAGCAGAATAAAATGCGCATAAAAAAGGCAGCCTGAAGCTGCCTTTTTCGCTTAACTGTTTGCTAAAGGGGGAAATTAATTTCCGCCCTCGTCCATTTTTTCCGACAGATAATTCTGAATACCCATATTTTCGATCAGGTAGAGCTGGGCTTCGATCCAGTCTACATGTTTTTCCTCATCATCCAGAATAGTTCGGAACAGATCGCGGCTGACATAATCCTGTACGCTCTCACTGTAAGCAATGGCGGCACGCAGATCGGGGATGGCGCGCATCTCCAGATCCAGATCACAACGCAGCATTTCTTCGGTATGTTCCCCAATATGGAGTTTGCCCAGGTCCTGCAGATTAGGCAGTCCCTCGAGAAATAAAATTCGATCAATAATATGATCGGCATGTTTCATTTCATCAATGGATTCTTCACGGGTGTACTCTGCCAGTTCTTTCAGGCCCCAGTCTTCAAACATTTTTGCGTGGAGAAAGTACTGATTGATAGCTACCAGTTCATTGCCCAGTATTGTGTTCAGATGTTCGATTACCTTGCTGTCGCCTTTCATAGATTCTTCCTGCTGTCTTGTTAAAAAGTGGAGAAAATGCCTGTGCCATAGAGGCTTCCATTGTGGCGTTATGAAGCATAATTGTCCAGCCAAAGGGGGCTTAAGTACTTAATTTTTATGAATAAAGAGAGAATACGAATGCTTATTGATCGTATTTTTATTCAGTAAAAGTATAAACAGAGAGCGGTGGGTAAGTGCGGGGTCGGCCAGCGTGAAGATTTAACTTCCAGCTTCACATGGCCGGTTCAAAAGGGGATTTCTTTACGCTGGTTTCCACGATGCTCTTGGCAAGCTGGCTACATCGGCCGCACTGACTGGCAACACCCAGTTCCTTGCACACTTCTTCAAATGAACCGGCGCCAGCATTCACAAATTCCTTGATCTGGCGGTCTGTTACAGCTTTGCAAAGGCATACGTACATGGCGTTTACGAATTTCCCTGAAGTTGGTTAGCTGAGTTCTACACTCTGGTTTTCTTGAGTCTTGTTGAGAATGCTAAGCTAAATGAGAATCATTGTCAAAAAGAAAATATACTATTTTCCAAACTTTTTTCGAGCTGTGGCTATTGTGCTTCGCGACGTGCTCAAGCAGCTATGATTTGAATCAAATGGCAGTGAGACTCAGGCGCTTCTGCTGAAAATCGCCTGGCGGGCAACTTCTTTTGCGGTGGCAAAATCAGCTTTGCCAGATCCCAGTTTCGGTAAGTCATCAACGGTGATGTAGGCAGCGGGCAAGGAAAGATTGTTGAGTCCACCAGTCAGCAATTTGGGGCGTAATTCCCGTTCTTCAAGTTCATGGGTAGAGAGGATGACAATCATTTCGCCTTTTTTCGGGTCCGGTACGTTTAACGCAAGAATTTCAATATCCTCATCATTCAGCACTTCTCGCAGGATACGTTCTA
>JAHEHN010000130.1 GCA_024644515.1 Gammaproteobacteria bacterium | reverse complement strand
ATGATTGGCCTGGAGCCAATCAAAATCCAGGACAAGGTTGATGAAGCTGTTGCCGAAATTGGCATAGTGGTTCTGGGCAAGGAAAAGCAGATTCGTTTGTCACTTTGATGTCTTTTTGCCGGCGGCCATCTACTCATGGAAGATAAACCGGGCATGGGAAAGACGACCTTGTCCCAGGCCCTGGCTCGGGTTTTTGGTCTGGATTATTCCCGTATACAGTTTACCAGTGACCTGCTACCGGCAGACATCCTCGGGGTTACCATTTATGACCAGAGTACTGGCCTGTTTTCTCTTCACAAGGGACCTGTATTTTCAAACCTCATTCTAGCTGATGAAATCAACAGAACAACGCCAAAGACACAAAGTGCGCTGTTGGAGGCGATGGAAGAGGGGTAGATTTCCCTGGATAACAATACCCACGAATTGCCCAAGCCGTTTTTCGTCATTGCCACACAAAACCCGATCAGCTTTGCCGGTACCTACCCATTGCCGGAATCACAGCTTGATCGTTTTTTAATGCGAATTCAGATCGGCTATCCTGATCCAAAGGCAGAGAGAGTTTTGCTCAACAGTACCGATCAGCGGCAAAACATTCTGGCCATGAAACAGACTCTGACTCCTGAAGATATTACTCACATCAGTGAAGAAATTGCCCTGGTTCATGCTACTGATACCTTGCTGGATTATGTACAGCGTATTGTGGCTTATACCCGGCAGGACAACCTGTTTTCATTTGGTCTGTCACCACGCGGTGCTATGGCGTTAATGCGCAGTGCCAGGACGTGGGCGCTAATGCATGACCGCATGCACGTTATCCCGGAAGATGTGCAGATGGTTTTACCTGCAGTGGTTGACCACCGTCTGCGTTCACTTTCGGATACCTCAGGGCGAAGTGGTTAAGCCTACTCGCAGCGCCTGCTTAATGAGGTCGATATTTTTTAACCCCCAAACGCTGCCCGTACGCTGTTAAAAGCAAGAGTAAAGCCTGTCTACTATTATGAATACAGGGGTACACGGAATACCAACAAGCTGGCGCCAGGCGCTTGGCTTGCGCCTGAGGAAACATCATTACGACTGGGTAAGGCGTCGTATTCCCCCGTCACGCCATATTGTCCTTTCTCAGCGTAATATTTTTATCATTCCCAACAAGCAAGGTCTTAGTTTTTTTGGGCGTTCTGTCCCTGATGTTCATTGGTGCAGTCAATTACGAAGCCAGTCTGGCCTTTGCCATGGTGTTCTGGCTTATTGGTTTATTTATCCTCTCTATTTCATACACCTTTCGAAATCTTTCCGGCTTACATATTGCAGCGGTCGCAGGGAGTTCCATTTTTGTCGGAGAGCACGCTGAAATCAATGTCATATTGACGCGCAATGGCAAGCGTATCTATGAAGCGATTCAGCTGAATTTCCCCGGTTCACGCAATGTGGTTGCCAATCTGATTGAGAACACCGAGGAACGCAGTAGTCTGTTCGTCGTAGCCAATCGTCGCGGCTGGTTTTCGCCCGGCAGGTTGACCATTTCCACCATTTTTCCCTTCGGTATTTGTCGGGCCTGGTCACTTCTTGACCTGGACTTGCGCTGCCTTGTATATCCCAAGCCGGTGCCTTGTGATCTTGATTGGCTCACCTCTCAACAGCAAGACAGCGGGCATACCAATATCACACGTGGCAGTGATGATTTTCATGCGCTGCGGGATTATCAGCGTGGTGATTCCCTGCGCCATGTGGCCTGGAAAATTGCAGCCAGTGGGCGCGGCATGTTCACCAAGGAATATTCTGCCAACGTCGATGACAAGATCTGGCTGAAGTGGGATATGTTCCCGGACATGAATGCAGAGGAACGTCTGTCACGGCTTTGCTTTTGTATGCTGCAGCTTGATGCCGGCGGGCAGGATTACGGCCTGGAGCTTCCTGGCACCCGTATCGAACCTGCCAAGGGCAGTGAACATTATACCCGGGTAATGAAAGCACTGGCGCTTTTCGGTCTTGATGAGTCCGATGAGACTAATGGGGAGCAAAGATGATCAGGAAGCTGTTTGCAGGCATGCAAAAACCGGCATCCCCCCCCGCGTTACTGCAGGGATCGAAATTTACCGGCTGCCAAGAACCGCATTGATCTGGATTCTTTCTTCTCTGGTGCTTATCAGTCTTCCACATATGTTAAGGATGCCAATCTGGCTAACCGGCTTATGTCTGTTCTGCATTGGTATCAGTGTATTGATTTTTCAGGGGCGTATTTCCCACCCCGGTTCAAAAATAAAAACCACGGTGGTTTTTCTGATGCTGGTAGCGCTTGTTTTGCAATACGGGCGGGATATATTCTCTACTGATGCGATTGTTGCTGTACTCATAGTTGGTATTTCATTAAAACTGCTGGAGATGAAAAAGAGAAGAGATGTCATGCTGGTCATCTATCTCTGCTATTTCTCTGTGTTGGCCGAATTTATCTATTCGCAGGCTATTCCAGTGGCCATATATATGTCGTTCTGTATTGTCATCATTACCTCGGCATTGATGTCCTTCACTCAGACCTAATAATACCAGCGCCCCATGCGTACCATGAAATTATCTGCGATGGTGTTACTGCAAAGTATTCCCCTGATGCTTGTTTTGTTTCTTTTGTTTCCGCGCATTGGCCCGCTCTGGTCTGTCCCGTTTCAAAGTGCCTCTGGCGTTACCGGCCTTTCTGACGAAATGTCACCAGGTGATATTGGCGATCTGACGCGTTCCGGGGATGTGGCTTTTACCGTCCAGTTTACTTCCGACATACCTGACTACCGGGATTTATATTAGCGTGGCCTAACCCTGGATCAGTTTGACGGTCGGCAATGGACGCGCGGGCGCAGGGGGCGCTTTCAGGGCTTTCAATATCTGGGGGCTGACAGGCAACAGATTTTTCCCTGGTTCAAGGACATTCTGTATGCTGGAGATCCGGTTTCCTACAATGTCATTATGGAGCCGACCCAGCAAAACTGGGTTTATACCCTGATGATGCCAAGGATCAGCAATGATCGCTTATGGATGCGACGTGAATTTCAGGTAGGTACTGAACGCCCGATTTCGCAACGTTATGCCTATGAAGCCGATTCCTATCTGGATCATATTGTCGACCTGACGATTTCAGGCAAAATGCGCGAGAACAGTACAGCGCTTCCCGAGCAGGGAAATGATCGTAGTCGTGTATTTGCACAACAGCTTTATCAGCAGGTGGGTTCTGACCGTGATTATGTGGATGCAGTGCTGTCTTATATCCGCAATGAAGAATTTTTCTATACCCTGAGCCCGAGCTTGCTGGGGGAAAATTCAATTGATGACTTTTTATTTAATACCCATGAAGGATTTTGTGAACATTATTCCAGCGCCTTCACCTTTCTCATGCGCTCAGTGGGTATCCCGGCTCGGGTTGTGCTTGGTTATCAGGGCGGCGAATTCAACAAGTACAATGAAACACTCATCGTAC
>JAHEHN010000125.1 GCA_024644515.1 Gammaproteobacteria bacterium | reverse complement strand
ATCCGGAAATCAGACTGCCATAACCAGGCACACTGGCATCCATACCCAAAAGTTTCGCCCCTTCATAAAGTCCGTGAGGGGTGCCGGACACTGCAGGAATGTTCACCAGGTCTTCCACCGGCGCCAGAATATCCAGCGTAATTAATCCACCGCAGCTGATCAGGATGGCATCGGCACCTTGAGCCGCATTGGTCACTTCTCCACAAAAATTGATGAGCTGTGGGTCAGTCACCGAAAAAATATCTTCAACCGCTTCGATGCCCAGTCCCTGAATATTCAGAATATTAAAGTCATGTTGGCCAAGAAAGCGTACCAGGCGATTATTTACTTCATCGTTATAGGCCGTAGCACAAACAATATTCTTGCCGCCCACCGCTTTCAGTCCATTGATAATGCCGTTACTCATGGTTGAGGTAGGCAGGCCAGTGGCAGACGCCACGGTTTCGGCCAGACGCTCATTAAATTCACGGCCCTGATAAAACGTCAGTGAAGTGCCCATGACCATAATGGCATCGACGTTTTGCTCTGCCAGCTTCATGGCTTTTTCAGGTATGTCGGCGATAACCGCATCATAGCCTTCAGGGGTCATGGTTTTCAGATCAAGGTTTTCAATGATGTAATCAATCCTGTCGCCATAGAGGGTTAAACCTTCTTGCGGAACGCCGCGATCAATCACAGGGAAAATCAAACCCAGGCGTCTTTTGCTTTGCGCCTGGATGTTCAGCGGCATCAACTGCGCGGCTATAGAAGTAGACATTGCCTGTAAAATTTTTCGTCTGGATGCGCTCATTATTATTTCTCCTGATATCATTGCCTCAGCCTATAACAAACCAGCCTGATTGTCATAGGAAGATCAATCAGGTTGGTGAATAAATGGAATTAAATAGAGGGAACTATGCTGCTGAATTTAGCTGGACATGAAAAGGGAATGGGTTTGCTGATTGTATTTATGATTGCCTATGCTTTTTATGCACTTCTCAATAGCTTTTATTCTCTCTATCAGATGGTTGCGCCAATCCTTAATTTAAATACGGGAGATGAAGCCTTCAGCGAGGGGGACAGGGTTTTTTCCTCTTCAGGCAATGATCAAAATGACCTGTGGAAAGTTGTTTTTCAGCTGGGCTTCACCTTTGTTTCGAATTTCATGCTTGTTGTTTTGGCAGCGACAGGTCTGTATTTAAACCGTCGTTGGGGGGGGGTGGCTTGCCGGAACAGTATTTGTTTCATGGCTGTTAGGAGTGTTACTTAGCTCTTTTCTGCTATTAGTAATTTCTGATATTGCTCCTGCTCAATTATTGCCCTTGTGGCACTTGGTGCGAATATTCTCCACCGTAATAGTGTCGCTATCCCGGTTCCAAATGACAGAAATTTCACCAGGCAAACGAATTTTAATTCTGGCAACACTCCCTTTTTTGTTTTTCATTGTTACTTCCTACTTACCGTTAATTATCTCCCTGTTTTAAAACGCGTAACTGATGGATAAACAGGGTCATTTTGCATATGATTGTTATTAAATGCCTTATAAAAATGGCAGTAGATTAAAAATTCGAAGAGAGTTGCTGATGCAATTAAGTATCAAGTTCATTTTTAAACTGATGGTAATTTCCTTGCTTACAGCATGTGGTAATCAGGAAACGAATACTGCCGAGCAAAGCCAGCTTTTAACAGAAGTGCAGTCTGTTGTTGCGCCTGCACCTTTATCTACTCCCACAGCCATCCCTTTTGCCATATTCCCCTCACAAACCCGTGAGCTTGCGTCTGCTGAAGTGATTGATCGTGGTGAAACCGTATATGAAAGTCTGTGCCGTGCCTGTCATGGCGGAGACCTGCGCGGGGGAGATCAGGGTGGTCCTAATTTATTACGTTCACAGATAGTGCTGGGTGACGATCATGGTGAGCTTATTGGTGAAGTAATACAAAACGGCTTGAGTAATCCAGGTATGCCGGAAATGCCACCTTTACAGGTCTCCGCTGACGACAGGGTGGCCGTGGCTGAATACATTCATAGTGTCTGGGCAAATCAGTCGGGACAGGGTGGTCCGCCTTCCGGTGAAGAGATTGAATTGGATATTGTGGTGGGCGATGCCAGTGCAGGGGAGGCGTATTTCAATCAGCAATGTACAGGATGTCATTCGCTTACCGGAGATTTGCAGAGCATTGCCAGCAAAATTCCTTCTGCGGAAAATTTACAGAATTCCTGGGTAGCCGGTAGACGCTGGGGAGCGCCCAATCCAGACGCGGATCCTGCCCGTCGGCAGATTCGCGTCATCGTTACTCTGAGTACTGGCGAAATAGTTAACGGCGAGCTCGGCAGACGTGATGACTTTCTTGTTAGCTTAAGCACCGATTCTGGCCAGTACCGAAGTTTTTCACTGCAAGAAAACGCCAAGCCACAAGTCGTGGATATCGAAATTAACAACCCCATGCAGCGCCACATAGAACTGCTTTCTGAAATAAACGACGACATCATGCATAACGTGACAGCTTATCTGGTGACATTGAAATGAACATTAAAAAACGCCTGAACAGTTTTTCTTTTTCTTTTGCTTTGCTGGCAACTGGTTTTTTTGCCGTTATAGCTGGCAGTGCTTTTGCACAGGGGCTTGATCCTGATGAATTATTAAAGCCGCTGGAAAAAGAATGGCCGACGTATTCCGGTGACTATACCGGGCAGCGCTACAGCCGATTGACTCAGCTAAATAAAGATAATGTCAGTCACCTGACGCTGGCATGGACCGTCAGCATGAATACCAATATCAGAAACAACGGTAATGTGGTGACGGTGCAGGGGGGAGAAGGTGACGGGAACTATCTGCCGCCCGGGGCAAACCTGAAAGGCAATCACCTGATGGTGGACGGCATTCTCTATGTCACTTCACCAGATCATGTCTGGGCGATGGATGCGCGCGACGGTACAGAGCTTTGGCATTATTTCTGGCATTCCCGCGGTGGAATCCATATCGGTAATCGCGGACCGGCTATCTGGAATGATTCCCTGTTTTTTGAGACTCCGGATAACTATCTGGTTTCGCTGAACATACACAATGGTAAAGAAAACTGGCATGTGCCAATCGCGCCCCTGGAAGAGCAATATTTTTCCACCATGGCGCCTATTGTAGTAGGTGATCATTTACTTGTAGGGACTGGCAATGATCTGGACAGCCCTGGTTTTCTGCAGTCTTTTGATCCTGAAAGCGGAGCGCTGCAATGGAAATTTTTTACCGTACCACAAAATCCCGGTGATCCCGGGCTGGATACCTGGCCTAATCTGGACGCTGCCCGTAAGGGCGGGGGGCAGGTTTGGATACCTGGCGTTTTTGATCCGGAAACCAATTATTATATTTTTGGCACAGGCAATCCGACTCCCGGGTATACGGGAGTAGCAAGGCCTGGCGATAATCTGTTCACCTGTACCTTGATGGCCGTGGATGTAGATACAGGAGAAATGGTCTGGTATCACCAGACTTCACCCCACGATACCCACGATTGGGACTCAGCCCAAACGCCGGTGTTAATTGATGGTGAGA
>JAHEHN010000124.1 GCA_024644515.1 Gammaproteobacteria bacterium | reverse complement strand
CCCACGTGCTATGCCAATGTCTGCTCAGGAGCCTGACCAGCAGGCCTCCTCACAACGGATGAACTCCAGTGAAACCCGGGTCATGGCTACCGGGAATGAGGAAGACGCTTCAGATTCAGAGACTGAGGAAGAAAATGACAGTATCATCGGCGGGCTTAAAATCATTGCTCCGGAAGACAGGGTGCGTCGTCCGGGGTTGAAAAGACGCTAATTCTCTCCTGTAATCGGTAAGGCATGTTAATTGTCAGGTCTTTCAAGGTGTTAAGTAAGAATCAGTAAGATCAAAATGATGAAAAGGTAAACGTTTACCTGAATTTCCCTGTTGGAGTATAATAAGTCGATTTCCCGCAACGGGATTTCAGGAAATAACATGCTACGCATAGTTGAAGATGCACTAACATTTGACGACGTTCTACTAGTCCCCGCCCATTCCCAGGTGTTGCCTAACATGGTGGACCTGAAAACCAGCTTGACTGCTTCTATTACACTGAATATTCCCCTGGTTTCTTCAGCCATGGATACCGTAACTGAATCGAGACTGGCAATTGCCATGGCCCAGGAAGGCGGTATGGGTATTATTCACAAAAGTATGAGTATTGAGCAGCAAGCAAGGGAAGTGCGGGCTGTGAAAAAATATGAAAGCGGCGTTGTCGCTGACCCCATCTGTATTACTCCCGATACCACGGTACGAAAACTGCTGGAGCTGACCCAGGAACATCATATTTCTGGTTTGCCGGTGATCAGGGATGCAGGGTCCCGGGATTTAGTCGGTATTGTGACCAGTCGCGATGTGCGATTTGAAAATAATATGGAAGCTACCGTAGACAAGATCATGACGCCCAAAGAGCGTCTGGTGACTGTCAGGGAAGGGGCTGATCTGGATGAAATCAAGGTACTGATGCACGACCACCGAATTGAAAAAGTGCTGGTAGTAAATGATGATTTTGAACTGAAAGGACTGGTTACGCTGAAAGATATTCGCAAATCCGAAGATTTCCCCAATGCCTGTAAGGATGGCCTGGGGCAGTTGCGGGTGGGTGCCGCTGTAGGTGTTGGTAAAGAAACCGAGGACAGGGTTACTGCTCTGGTGAATGCAGGCGTTGATGTTGTTGTAGTGGATACCTCCCACGGCCATTCCCAGGATGTAATAAACCGGGTCAGAGAGATTAAAAAGGCCTTCCCGCAGTTGCAATTGATAGGTGGTAACGTCGCCACTGCAGCTGGTGCCGTGGCACTTGCCGAAGCTGGTGTTGATGCCATTAAGGTTGGTATTGGGCCCGGATCTATCTGTACCACGCGAATAGTAACCGGTGTTGGTGTGCCACAGATCACAGCCGTTGCCAATGTCAGGGAAGCGTTAAAGGATACCAATATCAAGGTAATTTCCGATGGTGGTATTCGCTTTTCCGGGGATATTGCGAAAGCTATTGTGGCCGGGGCGAACGTTGTCATGATTGGCAGTCTGCTTGCGGGTACTGAAGAAGCGCCGGGCGAAGTTGAGCTTTACCAGGGTCGTTCCTACAAGGCATATCGCGGAATGGGATCGCTTGGCGCCATGTCACAATCCCATAGTTCTGCAGACCGTTATTTTCAGAATATTGAAGAAGGGGCCAGCAAGCTGGTACCGGAAGGTATCGAAGGCAGAGTCCCTTATAAGGGCCCGATGTCAGCCATTATCTTTCAGCTGATTGGCGGTATTCGCTCAAGCATGGGCTTGACCGGGTGTGGGGACATAGAAGAAATGCGCGCCAAACCTGAATTTGTCAGGATCACCGCGGCAGGCGTTAGTGAAAGCCATGTTCATGATGTGAGTATCACCAAGGAAGCGCCCAATTATCGCGTGAGCTAGTATTTCAACACTAGTGAACGGCATTATTTATACTGTCATATCGGGATTACTCATTCCGGCAAAAAACCTAAACAGTACTTTTCTTGACGGAAGCAGGCATGTCCCAGAATATTCATGACGACAAAATTCTAATTCTGGATTTTGGTTCTCAATATACCCAGTTAATCGCCAGGCGCGTTCGTGAAGCGGGCGTTTATTGTGAAATTCATCACTACGGTATCCCTGCTGAGGACTTTCTGGCGTTCAATCCCCGCGGTATTATTCTGTCGGGCAGTCCTGAATCGGCCAATCTGGAAGACTCACCTCGCGTTCCCGATTACATTCTTAACGCTGGATTACCAATTCTGGGCATTTGCTATGGCATGCAGACTGTATCCCAGCAACTGGGTGGTCAGGTAGAAGGTTCCAGTAAATCCGAGTTTGGTTATGCGCGCATTGAAATCCCCAGTGGCAGCGTATTGCTAAGTGATCTCGAGCATTCAATACAGCAAGGCAATGTGTTTTTGCATGATGTCTGGATGAGTCACGGTGACAAGGTGACCCAGGTTCCTGAAGGCTTCAAGGTGATTGCCTCCACCGAGAGTGCGCCCATTGCGGCAATAGCTGATGAAAGCCGTAAAATTTACTGTCTCCAGTTTCATCCCGAAGTAACACACACCAAATCAGGGCAGGAAATTCTTAATCGCTTTGTTCATGAAATCTGCCAGTGCGGTCGCTTATGGACACCGGCAAATATTATTGAAGATGCCATCGTCAAAATTCAACAACAGGTTGGAACTGACAAGGTATTGCTTGGTTTGTCTGGCGGTGTTGACTCATCCGTGGTGGCGGCGCTGTTGCACAGGGCAATAGGTGAGCAGCTCACCTGTGTCTTTGTGGATAATGGCTTGTTGCGACTTCATGAAGGTGATCAGGTAATGGAGACCTTCGCCAACAATATGGGTGTCAAGGTCATCCGGGTAGATGCGGAAGATGAGTTTCTGGGTAAGCTGGCGGGTGAGGCGGATCCTGAAGCGAAACGTAAAATAATCGGCAATACATTTATTGATGTTTTTGATCGCGAGGCCTCAACACTCGGCGATGTGAACTGGCTTGCTCAGGGCACAATCTATCCCGATGTCATTGAGTCCGCCGGATCAAAACATGGTACTGCCCATGTCATTAAATCCCATCACAACGTTGGCGGTTTGCCTGATGATATGAATATGTCACTGGTAGAACCCTTGCGTGAATTATTCAAGGATGAAGTTCGTAATATTGGAATCGCGCTGGGACTGCCCCATGACATGATCTATCGTCATCCGTTTCCCGGACCGGGTCTCGGTGTACGCATATTGGGCGAAGTCAAAAAAGAATACTGCGACATTCTGCGTCAGGCCGATGCCATATTCATGGAAGAGCTGCACAGGGCCGACTGGTATCAGAAAGTGAGCCAGGCTTTTGTAGTCTTTTTACCGGTTAAATCCGTTGGTGTTGTCGGTGATGCGCGTCGTTATTCCTATGTTCTCGCCGTGCGGGCAGTGGAAACCATTGATTTCATGACAGCACGCTGGGCGCACCTGCCTTATGATCTGCTTGAAACTGTCTCCAACCGCATTATCAATGAAATCCGTGATGTGTCCCGTGTCACCTATGATATCAGCAGCAAACCGCCAGCTACGATTGAGTGGGAATAGAAT
>JAHEHN010000123.1 GCA_024644515.1 Gammaproteobacteria bacterium | reverse complement strand
CTGCAGCGGCCTCGACCATAACCTCGGCCATCTTTTTCTTTTCGTCCCAGGTCAGGGTAGCACCTTCACCAAAAGTACCCTGGCACATAATTCCATCGACGCCGGCTTCAATCAAACCGTTAACAGCGCCAGCGACCTCGTCATAGTCCACGGAATTTTCGGTGCGCCAGTCGCCGCCCGACGCAGTGGCCGGCGTGGGTATAATCGCCCAGGCGCCATTAACATCCTCTACCGTCAACATTGAAGGCTTATTTCCCATGGAGACTCCCTTTGTCGCCTGTTAAAGTGCTTAACGTATCTTGCATGCTAGCATCTCACTATCTGGATTCAAACCAAAATATATAAGTAGTGGCAAGTGTTCTGGGCTTGGGCGTTAAAAAAAGCCCTGCAGAAAGGTCTACAGGGCCTAAAGGACCGCATTTCAATAATACCTACTGATAATCTCGCAGCTGGTCGACATCGAACATCTCTTCTGAGACCCGCTCATCTCTATCTTCCCACTGCGAATCCATGTTGAGAGTGCTAAAACGCTTGGTGGCATGGTTATTGACGATTACAGATTTCCACTGCGCGTCGCCGACAGTCGGACGCCATGCTCTTACATCATCCCAATTACGCAGGGGGTTTCCACGGGGATCCCAGGTCATGTGGTACTGCATATAGTAGAACTCTTTGTCCACCCATGTGCGGCGCTTTGAATACATGTACTTGCCGGTTTTGTCGATAATATCCAGAATCCAGACGGGTCTCAGCTCCAACTCAAGCGACTTGACGTTACATTGATCCTCCGTCCAGACCATGGAGTCGTAGACATAGCCTACCTCGGGCGAGGCCAGGATAAACCCGTCACCAACCAATTTATACTCGAATTGATCGACATCAGTTTTACTCCAATAGGCGCGCCAATCATCCCAGGTCAACTCCAGGCCCGAAGCAATCGGATCCTGGGCATCAGAACCGGTAAGCGTTCTGGTTCGCCTCAGGCTGGGGATGAAGACCTTGAAATCATCAGGTTTCCCCGCTTGCGGGTATCGCTGCCGTACACCAGCCAGTCCGCGAATATCGTTGGGCTGCTTGAAAAAGATGGACCCACCCTCAATGAAGTCCTCTTTGCCTTCTATATCGCCCATGGGGCCGACGTTCTGACGGTTATGGTAATGCCACCACCACAAATCGGCCTTGTATTCAACATCGACCTTCCCCTGGGGGGTGCAGGCGCGCATGTGAATCGGTTCGAAATCCAGTGTGTCGGTGTTTACCGAGTGGGCCACATAATCCCAGTTCAATTCAAGACCATTCTTGGGATCTAAAAAGGGAATTGCCGTCGCGGCCGCCCCGGACATCAATGCATAGGAACCATCAGGATAGAGCAGCTCACCCTTCTCAGAGATTACTATTTCGACACCCTTATCCCTGAGCTCTTTTGTACCTTTTAAATACCCCTCGTGCATATAGTAGGTATTGGTTGGCACGATGGTGATCTCACCAATGTTTCCCCAGTCTGACGTCAGGGCAGCGAGGTGCTCCGCAGGCAGATAGTCTTTTAGCCAGGGGTATTGGTCGGCATTATCCCTGGTAATTTTAAGCCCGGGCTTCAATTCGGCCGGTAAGTCAGTTTTACCAATCAAGTCATAGGCATCATAGCCTCTTAACTCCGCCCACTCCTTGGCTAGGCGCAGAGCTTCCGGTTTCGAAATCTCCTCAACCCACCTGGCGTGGTCAGGATTGCCGGATTGTGCGGCGTAAGCCTTCCAGGCATCGAGCGCTGGGTTAGTCTCTGCTGAGACCACCAGGCTGGACATCATGACTCCGGCAATAGCGGTGCCTATGGATATTTTAAAATAGTTCATCGTCTTTCCCTCTTATTTCCATTTCAAAAATGGAGTCAGTTAGAACTGATACGTTATGGATATTTCCACGAAATCCTTGTCATTGAAGATACCTATGGGGGCTACCTCCGGCCGGCCGTCAAAGTACTGCCATTCAATTCTGGGGCGCCAGTGCCTGCCAAAGTAGTTGAAGTCCAGGCGCTGTCGATAGGCCGTGCCATGTCCCTGCACATTGCGAATATAAAGCCCTTCAGCCACTAAACGCTGGTTATCAAGTTTCATGTCCCAGAGGAAGGTTACGAAGTTCTGGTTTTTCTCAACCTCAGTAAAGGAATAAGGTGCCTGCGCCAGTAGGCCACCGGCATCTTCGGTATGAATGTTGAACACCTGGATACTGGTAAAAATAGACTTTTCCTGGGAATCCCAACCTGGCACCCACAAAGGATAATCCAGGCCGAGCATCACAGAGGTAACATCTCTTTCTTCTACCACGCTGTTCGGAGATACCAGCAGGTTGGGGCTGCCCTCATTCAGTTGCCCGGTAAAGGGGTCTGCGACCACACTGGTGTTAAAGGGCTTGTCAAATTCGTATGAAACTTCGGCACGAAAAGAAGGGCCCGTACCCTTGCGTCCAAGAGAAATGAAATCGCTCATATCGCGGGTAAAGCTGAAACCGACTACCTTCTGCCTGAATGTGTAATCAAGATCGAAGTTGGCTGTTACCGAGCACTCCACGCCGGCACCACCGGGATCATTAACCGGGTCGTTACATGCACCCCCAGTCAATGCTGTCAGGGGGCTTGTGGTCAGAGGGCCTTTGCCCGCAGCGCCGCGCAAAAATGGAAGGTAACCGGAGGGCTGGCCCTCTGCGGAAGGAGACCCGTCAAAACTGGGTGCCCAGATAGCCCCCACCAGTTCATCGTGAGTCACGGGTACGACAGCTGCGGCACTTTTGGCATCATTTACGCCGGAACCTACATAGACCGACCCGCCCTGCATAAGAAGTAAGGGAAGGTCCTGATAACCATAGAAGCCGTTGATGGTTGCGGTACCGCCCAATGTGTCGAACTTCAAGCGCATGGACACTTCCGGATCGGACCACTCAAAATCGTCCAGTTCATTGTCTGACAGTGCCGCGCCAAAACCTACCGCCCCAAGGCCGGACTGATGGGGAAGGCCTGCATCAACCAGATTTGGCCAAGGCAGACCAAAATGGCCGCCATCAGTATTGGCACCTGGTGTCGGGTTGTTCACCACGATTTCGCTATGGCGAATTTCAGGTGCAATATTCAGTTCGAAAACCGGCCTGTTCATTCCAATTGCCTCAAAGGGCTTGGCAATGCCTAGCTTTTTCAGGTTAAAGTCGGTTGAAATCATCCATAGCGGGATACGTGTCTCATCCGCGTCTTTAAAGACAAAATGGCTTCGAAGATCCTGTGGGTTGACTATATCGAGCAATCTCAAACCATCTGACTGGCCCCAACCGCGCTGGAATTTACCGATCTTGGTGGTGAAGCGGCCCTTCCTGTCACGATACTTAACTGACAGCTCTCGGATGATGTCATCATTGAAGTCATCGTATATGTCCACTTGATCATTCGGGGCACAGAACTCCCTGGCCTCCAGGTCACAATGTCGCGTACCGTGCTGGAAACTTCCACTGGGAAAAGGAGGGCCCGCAGTCAAATCTTTCAGGCCACCT
>JAHEHN010000021.1 GCA_024644515.1 Gammaproteobacteria bacterium | reverse complement strand
TGGAGTCATGTACAGAAAACAGCTCGGAAAAACTATCGCTATGCCAGGTAGATAATTCCGGGCATTGTTGTTGGACACATATATTAATCACCCGCCCGATTACTGATTCAGTATCCAGTGGATTGGCCAATATATCCATGAGCATGCATTTGCCTTCCTCCAATTTTAAAACAATTAGCGCTTTTGGCTTTCGCGTCATTCTGTTCTCAACCAGATAAAGTAAATACTTTTTTGAGGGATGCGTCAGGTAGCGCCAGAGAAAATAATCTGCGTCTTTTGTACAAATATAGTTTTTATTAAATGCCTGGGCGGTTTTTTTCCACAAGTGATTAATTTTTTTCTCGTACCTGGGAAAATTAAGCTTATCAATCTCGATAATTTTCCCTTTCAGGAATTTATCCGTTTTTGATACCTGCCAACTGGCTTCCCACATCTTCCCAGCCGGCGCAAAAAGATTGAGCTTTTCGGACAAGCGCATCGCTCTTTCACTGGGAAAACCATAAGCTAATAGAAAAGGATTTTTATAACCAACAAAACTTTCCAGAAAATATTTTGCGGACAGATAAAAAGGGCTGGCAGTTCTAACCGTATTTCTTACAGCAGGATCCACCATAAGATCGGTGATTTGAATCGCGGCACTCTCTTCACCAGCCAGCAACACCTGCAAACCTACGCCGCCATAATGCGCTACCAGCTCTTCATTTTTATAGACAACGATTTCTCGACTATAGGGCCGTTCATATTTCCAGCGCCAATGTTCTGCTGTCATTTCCTGCTGAAATATTTTTTTGAATAAACTACAAACCGATGGGGCATCTTCCTTAGTAGCAATACGAACAACAAACTCTGATGTCGACGTCATTATTGATTTGTTTGAAGCGTCAATCACGGGACAGTTCATCAGTCATTCATGTTTTCCCAGCGATGGGGCAATACAACAAAGCCACGCTCCAGACCTTTTTGCTCTACATGAATTTCAGCAGCCCGGCGAATAGTTTCATACAGATGAAGGCCCTTCTCACATAACAGGGCGATATCCAGGTAATAATTTCCCCTGAGAAGGGCCAGTTGGGGGAATACCACTTTGGCAACGCCCTGACCTTTTTCATTCAGCGACAGCACGACACCATCATGCACACTTCCGGTACTTGATAATATTCGACCGTCACCGCCAGAAAATGCGATTGCTACACTGGCAAGAGGAACGCCTTCGCCGGGATCAAAAACAACGCTTATCTCAAGATCAGATTCGCCACTGATCACCTTATGAACATTTCCAACTTTATCACCGACCCGCACAAGTACATCCACAATGCTCGGAATTGATTTTACGTCAGTAGATTCCACTTGCTGCTGAAAGTTTTCTTTTTCCTCGTTACTGGTTTTATCAAGGGACTCTTCCTTGGGGGAAGCCATTCGAACCAGCTCACTGTACTGGGTAATCACATCCACCGGACTTCCCACTTTTCTGATTTGGCCTTTTTCAAGCCAAATTACCCGATCACAAAGTGCCTCAACCTGATACATGGAATGCGAACAGAAAAGGATGGTCTTGCCCGCATCCTTGAAATCCATGATGCGGTCAAATGACTTTCTGGAAAAGGCGCCATCGCCAACGGAGAGCGCTTCATCGATAATCAGAATTTCAGGGTCTATGTGTGTAGCAATAGAAAAAGCCAACCGAACAAACATACCGCTTGAATAGGTTTTTACCGGGCGTTCTATAAAATCACCGATTTCAGCAAAGGCTACAATTTCATCATAAATAACGGCTATTTCTTTTTTACTTAAACCCTGAATAGCGCAACTCAAATATACATTCTCAGCCCCCGTCATATCGGGGTGAAAACTTGCCCCCAATTCCAGCAAGGCAGCGATACGGCCATTAATTTGTATTTCACCTGTAGAAGGGATGATGGTTTTCGCCAGTACTTTCAGCAGGGTACTTTTTCCCGCGCCATTCTGTCCGATCACTCCCAGCACTTCCCCTTTAGCTACTTCAAAAGAAACTGGTTTCAGTGCATGAATTTGTTGATAGCGCGGGTTCCCGGTAAGAATTTCTTTTATACGATCAATTTCTTTTTCATAGTATTTATAGAATTTCGATACGCACTTTAAAGAGATGGCTGCATTGTTCATGACAACACCTCACGAATATGCGGAATACTGCGACGAAAAACCAGCCAGGATGGGCCCAATAATAGAAACCAGATAAGAAAGGGGCGACAAAGGTTTAACCAGGAATACTCACTACCCTGCACCAGACCATGAATTACTGCCATTAAATCAGAAAACGGATTTAACCAGATAAACTGTCTGAAACCCTCAGGCAGCATGGTGGGAAAGTAAAGGATAGGGGTAAGAAACATGGTGATCATTAAGAGGAACGGAATTGCCTGGGTAAAATCCTTGATAAACAATCCCAGTACCGGCAACAGAAAACAAAGAGGCAATAACCAAAGCATTAACATTGGCATTACCAGCAAGGAGAACATGGCTTTTTCAGGTCCCGCCAAAAGCAAATTAAGGATGAAATAAACTGCACCAAACACCAGACAGGGAATTGTCATAATAAGCAGAGGAAGTATTTCCAGCGGGAACGGGTTCCTTCTATATAGCGGACTGAACTCCCGGAACATCATGGTGGAACGGGTAAGGATTTCAGCAATGCATAGCCAGGGAACCATCCCTGATAATAAATATTCCAGATAATCAGGCCCACGATTGGCGCGCATGGCAAACACGATGTCAAAAAGAAACCAGTAACCCAGCACCTGCAGTGTGGGCTGAACCAGAGGCCATAGTTTGCCCAACACAGTGCCAGAAGTTCTGTTAACCATATCCCGCTTGACCAGAATAGAATACAGGGACCGGTTTTCATAAACCGATCTGAATGGCGTCAAAAGGCCATCAGTGACATTCCTGAAATAGGCTTTGATTACACTCATTCCAGAAACTCATCTTCAATTCTTATTACGGGACGCACGGGTATGTTTTGATAGGGGTTCACTTTAAATATTGTCGGCCTTGAGGTAGCAGAAGAAATAGAAACAATCTCGGCAAATGCTGTCGTGCTCACATCCACTTCGATCAGTTCATTGTCATTAAAAGGGTATTCTTCGGACACCTGTTTCTTATAGGCGAGTATTGTATAGAAATTACTGGTTATGCGGGAGTTCAGCCAGGGCCTTAGTTCCGCCATATTTTCGGCAGGGACGATTTGTGCCACATCACCATTTCCCCTGAACTCATTATTTTGCCTGAAGGCGATGATTTCATTGATCAACTCATCATCGAGGCCGGGAAGTAATTGCATGGCCTCAACAGTAGCCAGGTTCAGATTGATAAGCTCGTCGTCTGTATACAAGGTGAAGGCAGCATCCAGATCAATATCAGCAAAAACTGAATCAAAGCCTCTTATATGCAGAATCTCCTCTACGGTTTCCAGCTTGCCATTGCGGGGAATGAAGGGAGTATCAAGCGATTCATAATATTCTTCTTCCGCACCATTAATGCCGGCATTATTATTAAGGTCTACCCAATCGCCCCAGGCCGCAATCAGCTCATCAATTTCAGTATCAGCATCTTCACCCAACAGTTTTTCGAGTAATGCCCGCATTCTGGGACGACCGATTTCCCGCAAATTAATTTTACCCGCATGATCATAAATTCTTACTGCGATTCCTTCTCTGGCAGGATAATTGAGCGCAAGAGACTGGCCATTAAATTTGAACAGTGGATTTCGGTTAATTTCATCAAGGTCATCCAGGCTTTCCGGCGGCCGCGGCATGCGTTCAAGCATTAATTCCATTTCTGCCTGATTGATTGCAGAGACAACTCCGGCCCAGTCATTGAGCTCTTCCTGATGGTACAGTGCAGCCCTCGAAGAAAGTCTTATCTGTCCGGCAATAACCGTTATCAGGATCGTAAGCAGGATGATTGTCCATAAAGTTACAACAATCACTGACCCGCGTTGTCTTGGATTAATCATATTGGCGGTATGGTTGGTTGTATGTCTTCATGTTTAAACGATTTAATCGACGCAAGAATTTCTATTGGCTCTTCATTACGTGAATCATCATTGGGAGTAAAAACAATATGCACGGCGATGGGCAGGCTTTGCATTTCATCCCCCAGCCATTCATCAAGCCATTCTTTTTCATCTTCATTTCTTTGGACAAGATAACGAAATACAGCGGTGAAATTTGGCAGAATAGTGGTGGGCTCCAGTTCCTCAAAACGACTATCAGGGTTGTCACTGAAAGCCGGCGTTAAGGTCAGCTGAATGCCATCCTGTAAATCCGAAACCAGTCGCCAGGCTGTTAACCCGGTTCGACGCTGGGGTGATACGGTGGAAATCCAGCGCATCTCATTTTCGTCACCATAGAAATAGACAAAGCGTGCCAGTCTGTCAGGATCAATATAACTATGGGGAAACGCTGCGAACAAGGCTCTCTCTATCTGCAGTAATACCAGTGATTGATCCAGCGTTTCATCCAGAACAGACGTTTCATTCTGCCAGTCATTAACAACAGAATAGAGTCCGGCGCTCAACATGCCCAGCAACATTGCCGTCAATGTCATCGACAACATTATCTCAAGCAGGGTAAATCCGGATTGTTTTTTTGCTTGATGCATAACACTCTATTCCGGTAATTCCAGTTCGATCCAGTAGGTACCGGAAGTAATTAACTCTCCAAACTCATCAATTACTTCATATTGTCTCAGTGCGCCGGTGGTGGCCTGGGTCTTTCTGCTGGGAACCTCCAGCTCATAGCCTGAATCGATAAAGAGATCCTCATTTTCAAAATTTATATACACTTCGCCCAGATCATCATTTAGCTGGGAATAATTGATCAGGCTTCTGGCCTGCATGGTTTTGACCAGCGATTCTTCAGCCCGCCAGGCGAGCCTTTTATTGCCCGCAATCACGCCGAAAAGACTGCCCATTGCCATACCTGTAATCGTCATTGCCACCATCACTTCAAGCAGGGTAAATCCCCTGATGCGACGACGGGATGACCTGACACCGTTCGTATTTTTTTCCGCTCTTGTCATGATCAAAACGCTTCCTCGATCTCTTCGCCGGGATAATAAATACTTACCCTTCCCGTAATAGGATCAACCTGGACACTGCCGCTCAAATCGGCCATCGAAAAATTAAGAATGCCTCCGGTGCTGCCCCCCTGCGGGAAAAATATCACCTCAATGATATCCAGGACTTCAGGCTCTTCATTAATGTCAGCCTGAAATGAAATCTCAGCCTCATATTGTTCAAGTATGGGGGCACCGGCTTGCTGGATAATTTCCCCTCTGATTTCAGGGTAGTCGGAATCTTCAGGATCCATCTGGAAAAGCGTGACCACCTGGGGCGCACCCTTAACAATGGCAATTCTGCGCGCGTAGTTAAACGCTGAGGCGGTTTGCCTGATCTGGGCAGACAGAACATTACTTTCGGTGCCCGTTATGCTGGGAATAATAATCGCTGAGGCAAGAACAATAATGCTCAGGACGATGAGAAGCTCAAGCAGTGTGAACCCTTGCTGTTTCATCGCTCTTGACTGCAGGGTATGAGAATCAGCTCCCGATATCGGCGTCATCACCTTCGCCGCCCGGCACCCCATCGGCACCATAGGAAATCAGAGTGAAATCCCTGCCGCTGGCTTCATAATGATAGGCATTGTCCCAGGGATCCAGTGGTACTTCATTGTCCCTTATGTAAGGCCCGTTCCAGCGCTGGCTGCCGCTGTCATTTTCAACAAGCCCCCTCAAGCTGTCAGGATAACTGCCAACGTCCAGTCGATAGGTATCCAGAGCAGATTGAAGGTTGCTGATTTGGGAAGCTGCCGTCGTTCGTTGCCCTTTACTCAGGTTACCAAACAGGGCGGGGCCTACCAGCGCCGCAAGCATACCCAGAATAGCCATGACGACCAATAGCTCAATAAGGGTAAATCCACTTCGTTTCTTCATGATTTTGCTCCAGATACTTCGCTACTATTGTGCAAATACATTCTATAATTTTCCTGGCTGTCTATAAGCCAGCTTCATCAAAAAGTGCAGCAACATTGTCAAAACTTTCTCGGAATTGCTGCATCAATTCGGTATCACGTTCATCACCATTGATAATCTGGGGTCTGAGTATGACAAACAATTCTCGTCGCACTGACCGATTCTGTTGATAGGAGAACAGCGCCCCGAGTACCGGTACTCTTTGTAAGCCAGGCACGCCAGTATTCAAATCCGTATCATCTTCCTGTATCAAGCCACCCAGGGTAATAGTTGATTGATCCGCGACAACGGCTGTTGTAGTGATCTCCTGGTTGGAAAAAATAGGATTGCCCTGAACACCACCGGCACCATCTTCTATGGATGACAGGCTCTGGAAAATTTCCAGATTGATAAAACCATCGTCATTAATATGCGGCGTGATAGTTAATACTATACCGACATCCCGATAGGCAACGTTCGATGTCACCGCACCCTGACCGGTAATGGTCTGACCCTGATCAATCGGTACTGATTGACCTACTTTTATCTCTCCTTCCTGGTTATTGGTGGCCAGAATAGTCGGACGAGCCAGCAGTCGAACTTCATTATCCTGGGAGATGGCATTCAAGGTCGCATCAATAATGGAGGTACCGTCATTAAAGGTTCGGGACATAACCAGACCAGAACCCACAGCAGCCGATCCATTACCCTGAATCAGTCCTGCGGCAGGAAGAAATCTGGAACTCACTATTCCGGTGTTGGCATTCTCGGAAATACGCACCCAGTCAACACCGAATTCATTGTCATCAGTCAATGTGACCTGACCGATAACGGCATTGATCAACACCTGTGGTGGAACAGTATCCAGGTTATTAATAGTCGTTAACAACTGTCGATAATCCCGTGGTGTGCTTCGAACCAGCAGACTATTGGTGTCCTCGTCCGCCACAATAGTAACCGTAATATTGGCGGAAACGACGCCCTCCTGTGCGGGGGCTGCAGTCTCTTCAGGCGCATCGTCAGCAGCCCCGCCTTCACTGGCGCTGGAGTCTGCCTCTATTTCTGTGGCAACAGCAATGCGGGTTTCTTCATTTTGCTGAAATACATTGGTCAGTGTCTGCGCCAGTGTTGTGGCGCTGAGATTTTTAACCTTGTAGAAAAATAACTGTTCCACCTGTTCCTGGCTTTCTGCATCCAGCAGACGCACCCAGCGCGTCACTTCTTCAAAGCCACGATTGGCTGGCGCCAAAACCAATACAGAATTTATTCGTTCCAGACCGAGGACCTGGTACGACGATTGTTCACCATCAATTAATGTAAGAATATTGGTGAGCTCCTGCGCTACTTCAGCAGCTTGTGAATTAAGCAATTCATACAATTGAATACCCTGATTCTGGAACGGGTCATCATCAATAATGGCAAGCAGTGCATTAACACGCTGTAATTGTTGCGGACTACCACTCAAGCCAATCAGATTAGCCTGCCCGAGACTGACAATAGTGCCATCCGGCTGGAGCATGGGTGTTAATAACTGAACCGCTGTTTCCATAGAAATATAGGTTAGAGGAGTGGCCTGAAGAACTTCTGAGGAAGTAGCATCATTGAGCCAGGCAGGCATAACTATTTCTACCGGGATAGCTGAATTATCTTTCATGAAGCGGTAAATATTTCCAGCCTGCTCTATGGTAACCCCTGCATTGCTTGCCAGCATTCGCATCAAAGGCCACAGATCTTCATACTGCAAGGGATTGTCAGGCGATGAACGCAAGCTTACCTTGTCATCGATAGTTGGATCGATAACCATATTAATCTGTAATTGATCTCCCAGCTGCTCAAGCACCAGACGCAGATCTTCCTGCTCATAGTTCAGCTCAACCGTAGTACCTTCCGGTACTTCAACTTGGGGGCGATCCTCAACAAATCTGCCGAGCTGAATAACCCTGCCAGTACGGTTAATACCAGGATCATCCTGCTCTCCCGTCTCTCCCTGTGATGAGATGGAGCTATCTACCGGGATGACATTTCGATTACCAGAGGATGAACTGTCATCCTGCCGGGAAATTTCAGCACGGGAATCTGAAGCAGATGCAGCGCTTCGTCTTTCCTGCATCGTGGCGCAGGAAGATAAAAGAACAGACAAAACTACCAAAAGGCTTATCTTCCTCAATGAATAAAAATCTGAACAAGCTTTGTAATTCACTCTTAACTCCAGTTAAAAATCTACCGTATTCATGCTGAACACTGCTGACAGCATTACTATAATTATTCCACCAACGGCGATACCCAGTAACAATATAAGGGCAGGCTGTAATGCACTGACCAGCCGTGACACATCGTCTCTAACGTTGGCATCAAATGTTTTTGCCAGCTTTTTCAAAATGGGGCCAGTTCTTCCCGATTCTTCCCCAACCGTGACCAGCTGATGTAACAAGACTGGAAACATACCTGTCTTTTCAAGTGATATGCCAAGACCGGCACCACTGCGAACATCCTCTTCTACGACCTCAAGGTGATGAATCAGTTCCTCATTACTTATTACTTCACGGGCAACTCTCAAGCCTCTGATGAGTGGAATTCCTGCTCCCAGCAAGGCGCCAAGAGTTCTGGAAAAAATTGCCACATCGCGATTTAGCATTAATTTTCCCGCAATGGGTAAGCGCAACATAAAGGCATCTTTTTGCCTTTTTCTTTGTTTATCTGCAGCAAGCCAGCGCCACCAGTAAATAATCCCGAAAACCACCGGCACAATTAACCAGCCAAAATTTTGTAATCCCGAACTCAGGTTCAATAAAAATTCTGCTGACGGCGGTATTTCCGACCCCACGTCTTCAAACATGGCGGTAAATTGAGGTACCACATAGACCAATAATAAAACTACCGATATCAGGCCGGTGATCAGTAACACCATCGGATAAGTCAAAGCTGAAATAATCTGCTTTTTGGTTTCCTCTGCAGTTTCCAGAAAATTACCCAAATCCGGTAGCAACTGGTCAAGAATGCCGCCTGTCTCGCCAGCTCTGATAATGTTGATATAAAGCTTTGAAAAAACATCCGGCCTGGATTCCATGGCATCTGCCAGACTCTTTCCTTCCTTAACATCCCGCCTTAATGAAACCACCAGACGTTTCATATGTTCTTTTGCGGTAATGCCTTCCAGTAGTTGCAGCGCCTTGTCTATCGGAATACGGGCTTCTACCAGGGTGGTAAGACCGCTGGTAAAGTCTACAAGGTCAGCGGTACCAATTCTTTTACCACCCGAACGTTTCAGGCTTTGCCTGGAGGTCGAATTGAGCTTTACCGGTACCAGCTTCCTGGCATGCAACATGGCTATGGCTTCACGTTCGGATTCCGCACTGAGCTGACCATTGGTTATATTTCCCTGGGCATCACAGGCCTGATACTGGTAATAATTAACACTCATATAGCGCGGGTCACCCTGACCACTTCTTCAGGGGTCGTCATTCCGGATCTGAGTTTTTCTAGAGCATCTTCGCGCAGGGTTTTCATCCCCTCCTTGACACCCTGTTTTCTGATTACATTGGCATCTGCACCACTGGTGATCAAATGTCTGATTTCATCAGACATTAATAAAAGTTCATAAAGACCAACCCTGCCCCGATACCCGGTATCACCACAACGTTCACAGCCTTTACCGCGTTTTATTGATGAATAATCTTCTTTTTTGACATCCAGGACATTGGCCTCATCATCAGTCAACGACGTGTCTTCCACGCAATCGGTACAAATCCTGCGCACCAGACGCTGGGCCTGGATGCCCAGTAAACTTGAACTGATGAGATAGCTTTCAACCCCCATATCCTGCATTCGGGTTACTGCACCCGCGGCATCATTGGTATGCAAGGTAGAGAATACAAGATGACCGGTAAGGGCAGACTCAATGGCAATTTCTGCCGTTTCATGATCACGAATTTCACCAATCATAAGGATGTCCGGGTCCTGGCGCACAATGGAGCGCAGTCCTGAAGCAAAGTCGAGACCGATCTTGGAGTTCACCTGTATCTGGGTTATTCCATCAAGCTGGTATTCCACCGGATCTTCAACGGTAATTATTTTTTGTCTTTCATTGTGAATTTTTTCCAACGTGCCATACAAGGTGGTCGTTTTTCCGCTACCAGTTGGACCGGTAATCAGGATCAAACCATGTGGCTGGGAAATTACCCGCGAATAGTCCAGCAGAATTTTCTCCGGCATACCCAGCTCGGAAAGCTCGATATTCAGATCGCTGCGATCAAGAATACGAAGTACCACTGACTCCCCCAGCACACCCGGCAAGGTAGACACACGCATGTCGAGATCACGATCACCGACGCGATAGTCAATTCTTCCGTCCTGAGGCAAACGCTTTTCACCGATATCAAGTTTAGCCATGAGCTTCAGGCGCGAAGCAACCGCAGACTGAATTTTTATTGGCAATTTTTCGATGCGAGTCATAATGCCATCAACACGACAACGGACCTCCAGAAAATGTTCCGTAGGCTCAAAGTGGATGTCACTGGCATTTAAATCCAGCGCACGGGCAAACAAATGGTTTACCAGGCGGATTATCGGCGCCTCGGAATCCATGTCAGAAAAAGCATCATCATCGCCAAAGCCGGAAACAAACGCATCATCAGCATCGGCAATCTCTGGCGACAGTTCCGCTCGCCAATGCTTGGTAAGGCGGGCCACTTCATCTGTGTTGCCAATGCGGAAAAGTACCTGTTCACCAATCACAAACCTGACCTTTGCCCGGCTCTCAATGCTCGGTAACTTATTGCACACCAGCTCCCAGGAATCTTTAAAATTCTGTGCAGGCGCCATCCCTTCCGGTTCCAGAAGTTGGCTAAAAACAGGTAATGTCAGTTGTGTATTTTCCATCTGCCTAAACCATTAACGTGCAGTAAATATTCGTTTAACCATCTATCAATTACAGCCTATCTATACCAGCCATCACAGGATTTTGCTGAAACCGGTAACCGTTATAGAGCCGGTATACTGTCTACGATTACGATTGATACTGAATTCTGTTACATGCAATCTGGGTCTGGAATTTTCCAGTAAATCCAGAAATTGAAGAATTGAGCTCTGTTGTTCAATCACAAAATCCATTTCCTGGGTTATCAAGAGCCAGCCTTCTGTCTCGGCAACTCGAGGCGTGTTGTAGGAGCGCGGCAATACCCCTGCTTCTTCAACGGCCTGACGTAATTGGCGCTGTACGCTGGTACCAATCAGATTTGGATCCTGACCAGTAAATGTCCAGCTTGCCAGAGCTGCCACTTCTTCACGCCTTGCCGCTTCGTCATCCTTGATAAATGGTGCTTCTTCCATCAAGGATCGCATACGGGCAATACGCTGTTCCAGAAACTCAATTTCCTGCAGGTCTTCATTGTAGGATTCCTTTAATAATGGAATGACTCTTACAATAACCACCAGCAGGAATAAAATTGCTGCAAACGCGATCAGTTTTTTATCGTTATTCTTCATATTTATCTGAATAAAACCGTCATTATTCTTTCTACCGTCCCTGGGAAATTACCGGGTATTTTTCTTCATAGGCTTCAAAATCTGTACTGCTCAGGTTCATACGAATTCCAAATTGGGCCCCGCCACCTCGAGTATTGGTACTCTGCGCTACGTTGAAAAACTCTTCCCTTTGCGCCAGCAATTCCACCAGATAAGCCGGATCATCGGTTGATCCGCTAATATCAATCACCCCTTTATTAATTGAGAAAGACGTCAGTGAGCTCTGAACAACATCGTTCAGGGAGATCAAAACCTGCGCTACTTTTTGGTCAGGATATTCTTCAAGCGCGCCCCATTCCTCATCCATATCAAAGATAGAGGCCTGCAGGCTTCTCGGCTCAATAGACATTTCTTCAACACGGAAAAGTTCAGCCTGTAAATCACGCAATGTCATCCAGTTTGCTATAAATGGTGCAAACAGCATTAGAACAATGCCTGCCGCTATAGCCAGGGCTGCCTTACTCTTCCTGGCGAAACTAATTTTCTTTTCTTCTTCAATAGCGCCGGCAGGAAGAAAGCAGTAATCAACAACCGGGCTGACTCTCTGCCGAATTGCGCTCCAGTCATCCAGAGAACTCATATTTTGAACAACATCTGCTTTTAACTGACTGGTCTCGATATCCCATTGCTTGGCAAAAACGTCCTGCTCCAGGTCTGCCTTGTTAACAGTCAACAAGCGCCGGATGGTATTCCCGGTGATTTGTAATAATGAAACATTACTCCCCTCTTCATCATTGATGAGAATACTTCTGTCTTCATCTTCAGTATTTTCAAGTAATGCCAGCGAACGCGGCATAATGGCGCTGAGGAACATGCCCTGCTCTTCAAAGGCACGAAACAAACGGTTTATCTGTTTTTCGCTAAACCATAAAGCCACTCCCTCCGGGTTACTCGCATTCACCGCAAGCAGGAGTTTTTCATCATAGGCGGGGATAAGAGTGTGAGACTGCAATTCCAATGCCGAACGAATCATTTTCTCGCCCATAACCTGCATCTGGTATGAGGTGGTGGCAAACTCGGTGGTAGGTAGCATCAGCAGAATATGGCGATTATCCTGGTCAGCCGGCAGCAGGCGTCTGGCGGCTCTTGCCAGTGCCAGCTCTTGCGCCTCATCTGCGGCATTTGTCACTTCTTCCGTTTTGCCGTTTTCCGTGTTTATCAGCGTGCGGTCAAAAAGCAACAGGCTCGCATCCACTCGTTTTAGCGTTTCCCTGTTACGCCCGGAGGGGAGCAATGACTGCGCTTTCAAGCCCAGTTCCCGGAGCGGGAGTTTGTCAAACAGTGGTATAGCCAGCTTCATAATTTCTACTGAGGATTATATTGTAAGTATTAATCTAAAACCTTGAATTATAGGTTATTTTCCAGCCTCTCCCTAGTAATTGCTATGCTTTACAGGCAAATCAGGGCTGCGGGTCTGTACTATGACAACGAGGCTAACTAAAAAGTTTATTCTTTTTGTGAATATTTTGCGGTAAGCATCTAAATTTACAGGAAATTTAGTCAAAATGTGACACAAGCCCGGGTTTTGTGGCGCGCCCATAAAAAAACGCCCATACCGGATAAGTATGGGCGTCCTGTTTCTGTGCTAAACAGAGGAATTAACTGCTGGATTTTTCCTTCTGTACCAGAAAATCAACAATCTTCAAAAGTTCAGTTTGAGTGGGAACTGGCCCGCCTACAGTAACCAGGTATTTGCCGTTAACTACCATGCTTGGCACGCCACGAACACCATAGTCTCTCATGCGTGTGCCGGCGCGCTTGACGGCGCTGGAAACTGAAAAGGATTTCCAGGCTTTGTCAAACGCATCAGGGGCAACCCCCGCACCGACAAACATATCCTTAACGGCTTCTTCCGACTGCAGGTAGTTGCGACGCTGGTGAATTTCAGAAAACGCTATCGGATGAATGGTTTCTGAAACACCAAGTGCTTCTGCAGCGTAATAAATCTGCGCGTGTATTTCCATGGTGCCATTCCACATACCCGGGCTGCGTACGAAAGCAACGTCAGAAGGCAGCTTTTCTTCCCAACTGGTTATCAGTGGCTCAAATGCATAGCAGTGCGGACAGCCATACCAGAAGATTTCAGACACTTCGACCTTGTTCGGGTCTGATGTTCTGACCGGATCGGCAATGACTTCATAGTGAGTACCTTCAACATACAAGGCTGGTTGAGCCATAGCCGTTGCGGCTACATTCAGGGCCAGTACAAACATCATCAGTAATTTAGTGGTTAACTTCATTGGGTCTCTCTCCCTCGGTGTATTCCTGCGTGATCAGTATTTCAAAATAAATTATCGATACTGCTTATGTTATAACCTTTATAAACTTTCAAGACATGGATAGAAAGGCTGTTTCGCTATTTTTCCTTATTATGCCACGCTCATTCTTCCAGAGTACTCTTTACCGGAGTATTGTTTAAAGCGCCTTAACTACAGCTGAATTAGCGCAATCCAGAGACATAGGAAGCCAGTGCAGCAATTTCTTCGTCACTTAAGCGCGCGGCAATACTGCGCATTACTTCAGCATCATCGTTATTACGCATACCAGACCTGAACGCCTTGAGTTGCAATTCAGTATAGGCAGGATCTTGTCCGCTCAATGCCGGATAGCCCGCAGATGAGAGACCTTCCCCATTTGGCGAATGACAGGCAGAACAGGCCGCTGCGCCAATTTCAGCAATACCGGCCCTGTACAGGGTCTCGCCAAGGGCAACTTTTTCTGGTTCTGCCGCACCTTGCGCCAGGGGCTGGGAGGCATAATAAGCAGCGACATCGGCCATGTCCTGATCGTTAAGTGCATTCAGCATGCCGGTCATCAAGGGCGCCGCTCTGACACCAGTTTTGATGTCATGCATTTGTTTTAAAAGGTATTTTTCTGTCTGTCCGCCAATTTTAGGGACATTCGGAAGCGTACTCATATTGCCATCGGAGCCATGACAAGCCAGACAAACAGTGATTTTCTCTGCGCCAGCAGCAGCATCGCCCTGGGCAAAAACCTGCACACTACCCACCAAGGCCGTAAAAACAATGGCGGCTGCTGATACTGTGCCCGAAACAAAAGTACTTACAAAGCTAGTGGTATTTACTGCGGTATTCTTCATTCTCAGTTTCCAGTCGGGACGTTTAGTTACTTCTATTTATACTTACTGCTATCTATATTTACTGTAATTTTGGGCATTTCGATCAATGCCAAATGTCAAAAATTCAAAGCGACAGGCTAATTATCGATTGTGCCCTGTTTCCAGAACAAGCATTACAGCTAAAATCTTATAAACTACTCATTCGTTAATCAGTGCTGTTACAATCCACAGCCGATAAAAGCCGCACGATTATACCTTAAGCCATCACCTAACCCCAAACAGAATGCCAGACTATGAAAGCTGATCAGCAGGCCAACCGACTAGACTTCACCGGCACCCGTTTTTTACAGAGCGCCAGCACCTTATCGCAGTGCCCGCAAGACAATGCTGATGAAGTAGCTTTTGTCGGGCGCTCCAATGCGGGTAAATCCAGCGCAATCAATACATTGACCGACCAAACCAAGCTGGCCAGAACCAGTAAAACCCCGGGGCGAACGCAATTACTCAATTTCTTCCAGGTAGCCGAGGGTAAGTTTCTGGTCGATCTGCCCGGCTTTGGCTATGCCAAAGTGCCTCCGGAGGTTAAAGCCAAATGGCAAAAACAACTGGAAGCCTATCTCAGAGAACGTAAGTCATTACGCGGACTGGTCTTGTTGATGGATTGCCGCCACCCCCTCAAGGATTTTGATCGAATGATGATAGAGTGGTGTGCCCACGCCCCAATGTCAGTGCATATACTGCTGACAAAAAGCGACAAACTGAAGTCCGGAGCCAAGCAAAAAGCCCTTCTTGAAACCCGACGAGCACTGGCTGGTTACGGTGATATGATCACAATTCAGCTGTTTTCAGCTCTTAATCATGAGGGCGCAGGCGCTCTGAAAGGGCGACTACAATCCTGGTTATGCCCTCCAGCCCTTGAGACAGATGAAGAAGTTGAAACAGTTTCAGGAAACGAGAATATCGAGAATATAAAGCCCCCAAATTAAAGGGGCCCTAACTGTAGGAGAAACAGTTAGGGCCCAACGCGCTCCTATTAACCAGGAGATATATCTTCTTTCAGCAAGAAGGAAAAATCGGGGAGAAAACCCTCCTGCTGTATTAATTGACCCGCTGTTTTTCCATTAGTTCAAAAAAGGGGAAAAAATAATTAAATATTTTTCCTGTTCGGGCAGAGACACAGGAAAAAGCAGCCCCAGATATACTAATGAGCAGTATTCCAGTCTTTACCGGAACCCAAATCTACCACCAAAGGCACATTCAGTGACGCTGATGACACCATGCGAAACCTGACACCTTCAGCCAGTAATTCCAGATCCTGTTCTGCCACCTCAAACACCAGTTCATCATGCACCTGCATGATCATCATCGCGTCAAGTTTGGCTACTTTTAGCCAGTGATCTATGTCCACCATTGCCTGCTTGATAATATCTGCGGCGGTTCCCTGCATTGGGGCATTGATCGCGGTTCTTTCCGCCGCCTTACGTAACATGCCATTGCTGGCCTTTATATCCGGCAGATACAAACGTCTTCCAAATAGCGTCTCCACGTAGCCCTGCTCACTGGCCAGCATACGCGTATCATCCATATATCTGCGCACACCCGGATAGCGCTGAAAATATCGCTCCACATATTCCTGGGCTTCTGCACGTCCGATACCCAGTTGCTTGGCAAGGCCAAAAGCCGACATGCCGTAAATCAAACCAAAATTAATCGCTTTTGCACTTCGTCTTTGATCCGGCTCCACTTTGTCCAGAGCCACAGAAAAAATTTCACTGGCTGTTGCCAGATGCACATCCAGTCCTCTGGAAAATGCCTCACAGAGTCCTTCATCCCCGGAAAGATGCGCCATAATTCGCAATTCAACCTGGGAATAGTCCGCGGCTAACAGCACCTTGCCTTTTTCAGCGACAAAGGCTTGTCTGATGCGGCGCCCTTCTTCGGTTCTGATGGGAATGTTTTGCAGATTTGGTTCTGTTGACGATAACCTGCCGGTAGCCGCCACGGCCTGCTGATAATTGGTGTGTATTCGACCAGTATTCGGATTAATATCCCGCGGCAGACGATCCGTGTAAGTCGATTTCAATTTGCTCAAACTACGGTGCTCGAGAATTATTTCCGGTAACGGGTATTCCAGTGCCAATTCCTGCAACACCGGCTCCGCTGTAGAGGGCTGGCCTTTTGCTGTTTTACTGATGACACGGTAATTCAGTTTTTCGTAAAAAATTTGCTGCAGTTGTTTTGGTGAGCCCAGATTAAATTCTTCCCCGGCAAGCTCGTAGGCCTTCTTTTCCAGGGTCTGAAGTTTATCTGCAATCTCTTCACTTTGCCTGGCAAGTGCTGCGGTATCCAGGCTCACTCCAGCGTCTTCCATGCGGCTTAAAACCGGAACCAGGGCGATTTCGAAATAGCGATATACCTCTGCCAGTTCAGTCGTTTGTTTTAGCTTGTTCTCCAGCACCTGGTGCAAGCGAAAACAGAAATCTGCGTTTTCCGCAGACCAGGAGGTGGCTTTTTCCAGTTCAAGCTCGGCAAAACTGATTTTTGTTCTGCCTTTTCCCAGCACTTCTTCCAGCGTCTTTTTGTCCTGCTCAAGGTAAAGCGACACCAGCCGGTCAAAAGTATGTTTGAACGCAACCGAATTCAGCACATAGGATTGCAGCATGGTGTCATAGCGTCTGCCACCCAGTGAAATTCCATAATTACTCAATACATGAGAAATTAATTTCAGGTCATGGCCGATTTTAAACAGATGTTTGTCTTCCAGAACCGGCTTTAACAGGGCAACTACTGAATCCCTTTCCAGTTGGGCCGGCGTATCCAGACCACTATGGGCCAGAGGGATATATATGGCTTTACCGGGTTCACAGCACAGGGATAGCCCTACGATTTCTGCTTCCTTGTAATGCCCGCCTTCTGTCTCAACACTGATGGCGACTCGTCCTGCTCTGGCGCTATCCGCAATAAACTCTTCCAGCAGCTCTTGTTCCAGGATGCACCTGTATTCGAGCGTTTCGGGTGTGGGTATCTCGACAATATCATCCTGCGCTTCACCTTCCGACTCCACCCCCTGCGATTCTGCCGCCTCGACGCCTTCGCCCTCCAGTTCCTTGATCCAGGAGCGAAATTCCATTTGCTTATAAAGTGCAAGCAGTTCAGGTTTATTCGCTTCTTCGTGAACCAGGTCTTTGGGACCAAAATCCAGCTCAACATCCAGCTTTATGGTAGCAAGTTCCTGGGAAAGTCCGAGTTGTTCCAGGTTGTCACGCAGCTTTTCTCCAATTTTTCCTTTTACCGCTTCGGCGTTTTGGATAACGCCTTCCAGCGAGCCATATTCATGCAGCCATTTCACTGCAGTTTTCGGCCCGACACCGGGAACCCCCGGAATATTGTCAGCCTTGTCACCCATCAAAGCGAGATAGTCGATAATCTTTTCCGGTGGCAAACCAAACTTTTTATTTACGCCTTCAATATCCAGGGTTTCATTGGTCATGGTATTGAGCAGGGTGACATGTTCATTGACCAGTTGCGCCAGATCCTTGTCCCCGGTGGAAATTAGCGTTGGCATGCTCAACTCCCATGCCTGCTGGGCCAATGTGCCAATCACATCATCGGCCTCGACACCGTCTACCACAATCAGCGGTAACCCCATTGCCTTGATAATCAGATGTATTGGCTCAATCTGACTGCGCAGATCATCAGGCATGGGCGGCCGATTAGCCTTGTACTCGCTATACATATCGTTACGGAAAGTCTTCCCTTTCGCATCAAACACGATCGCAACATAACTGTCAGGGTAGCTGTTGATCAGGCTCCTGATCATATTAATGACGCCTTTGACTGCACCGGTAGGCTGCCCCTTACTGGTAGTTAGCGGGGGCAAGGCATGAAAGGCCCGAAATAAATAGGAGGAACCATCAACAAGTATCAGTGGATTATTATTGGCCATGCTGCTCTGCTTTCTCAGACATTCAGATTATAAATTTTTCACAGGCTTGTCCTGCACTATACGGTTTCAGTTTACTCTCGGCAGGAAGCAAAATTTGCTACCAGCTTTTGCATAAACTGGAAATAGCCATCCCCTGATAGAGGAATATCATGAGCAAGCACATCAACGGAAATAAAACGCAAGTTATCACGTTCAAGTTGATTTTGAAGGTTCCCTGAATTTACAGCGGGATCAACCACAATACAGTTCACATCGCTGGCATTGAGTAGGGATTTAATTTCCATGACACGCCTTATTCCGGGCTGTACTTCCTCATTATCGGTAAAGCTGGTCAGATGAAAAAGCCCCAACTGCTTTTCAAAATACTGGTAGCCATTATGGTATACCGCAAAGGCTGGGAAGCTGTCAGGATCAACCGTTTTCCCGAGCTCATTCTCCAGGCTTTTCAAGTCCGACCTGAAGCGGGCAAGGTTTTGTAAATAGCGCGCTTCATTTTCGCGATCGAGTTCAATCAGGTTTGCTGCCAGCGCATCTGCAATTATTCCGGCATTATTGCTATCAAGCCAGACATGAGGGTCGACACTGGCGTTAAGTGGATACACTGTAAGCCCGTCGAGATTTATAACTGTTATAACCAGCGCATCCAGCTCGCCAATTATTGCCTCCATGCCGGTTTCAAGTTGCGGTCCAATCCAGATAAAAATATCTGCCTGGTTCATGGCGCGGCGTTGTGAGGGTCTAAGCGAGGGATGATGAGGATCCTGGGAGCCATCCATCACCAGTTGTGGCTGAGAAACCTCTTCAGTTATGGCTGCTGCAATTAATTGTAGTGGTCGAATGCTGGCAGCCACAGAATTCTGCGCAAAAACCTGGGTATTAAGCCCGGGCAGAAGAAAGATAATCAGCAATAATGTGCGCATAGTTAAAGAGAAATACCCGTCAGAAACTGCTCAGCCAGTAAGCCATGCATTTAAAAGATGCTATGATATATCACCCTGAATGAATACCACAGGATTCCAGTGTTCAGCATAAAAAATATACTGCACAATCCTGCCATATCATTCTCAAACTCTCTTGGCCGGATTCCCTGTTGTGGACGAAAATTTCCTTATTAATGCCAGCAATATTTCGCTGGAAATTGAGCAGCGGCAAATTCTAAATAATATATCCCTGCAGGTAGCTAAAGAGCAGATTGTCACCTTGATTGGTCCCAATGGGGCTGGAAAAACGTCCCTGGTGAAAATTGTGCTTGGTCTGGTAAAACCCTCCAGTGGCACGGTTACCCTGAGAAAAAATTTGAGAGTTGGCTATATGCCCCAGCGCCTGCATATAGATCCCAGCATGCCGGTATCTGTTGACCGCTTCCTAAAACTGGCGGTAAATGCAAACCGCAGTGAAATAGGTGGCGTCCTGAAAGAGGTGGGAGCGAGCGCATTACTCAATAGCCAGCTGCACTCCCTTTCTGGTGGTGAACTACAACGGGTTTTGCTGGCCAGGGCCCTGATTCAGGCACCCCAGTTACTGGTGCTTGATGAACCCGTGCAGGGTGTTGATGTGAACGGTCAAGCCGAGCTTTACCGGCTTATTGAAAATATCAGGACCCGACACAAGTGTGGCATTTTACTTGTTTCTCACGACTTGCATCTGGTTATGTCAGCAACCGATGAGGTGATCTGTCTTAATCAGCACGTGTGCTGCCATGGTCATCCTGAACAGGTAAGCAATGACCCTGCCTATCTGGAATTATTTGGCAAAAAAGATGCAGAGACTCTTGCAGTCTATACTCACCATCACAACCACAGCCATGATCTTGGTGGTGATATTGTTGAGAAAAGAGAAAAATGAAGGCAGGATTCAGGCGAAAACTCTATGGCTGATTTTATAATACGTGCATTGTTAGCCGGCCTCATGGTTGCCATTATTGCAGGACCGCTTGGGTGCTTTGTGGTATGGCGCCGGATGTCTTATTTTGGCGATACCCTCGCCCACTCAGCCCTTTTTGGTATTGCGCTCGGCCTGATTCTTGATATAAGTCTGCAGTTATCCGTCATTGTTGCCTGCATGCTTCTGGCTGTTGCCCTGGTGATGATGGAAAACCGTCGCGGCCTTTCTACCGATACTATTCTTGGAATCCTTGCCCACAGTTCTCTCGCGCTTGGACTGGTTATGATCAGTTTTACTGATAACCAGATAAACCTGATGGCCTATTTATTTGGCGATTTACTTACCGTATCGTGGAACGACCTTATCTGGATTGGTGTCAGCGTTTGTATAGTTTTGGGCGTACTATTTGCCAACTGGAATCGTCTGTTAACAATCACACTTCATCAGGAACTTGCCCAGGTTGAAGGCCTTAATGTTACTCGTCTGCGACTTTTACTGATGTTATTGATTGCATTGATAGTTGCTGTTTCCATGAAAGTGGTTGGTGTGTTACTTATTACCTCCCTTCTCATTATTCCTCCCGCCTGCGCAAGGGCATTTTCCAAAACGCCTGAATCAATGTCGGTTATGGCGAGTATCGTAGGCTGTATTGCGGTTTGTGGTGGCTTGGCGGCGTCCTGGTTCTGGGATACACCTACCGGCCCAAGCATCGTGGTCATGACCAGCTTGCTGTTTATTTTTTCGAGGGTTGCTGTCAGCGGCGAGAAAGGTTAAGAGCGCGTAAGGCGGGTTTAATTTTTTGCGCTAAACTTTTTAAACGCATGAAAGTTATCCAGCATCAGCTGCGGACCATAAGGCGCTTTGAAGAAGCCCACATTATTTCCCTGTGGGTCTATCAGCATGATTTCTCCATTGTGTGTTACCAGATAATTATCATCATCAACGCGCAAATAGGAAAATGCCACGTTCATTTTGCGTGCCATCGTATAAAGATTATTGTAATCACCCGTCAGACCGATAAATTCCGGATTGAAGAAACCAACATATTGGGCCAGCTTTTCCGGTGTATCACGGTTAGGGTCAACACTGATCATGGCCACCTGCACATCTGATTCCAGGCCATTGTCTTCCAGCAGGTCATAAAACTGTTTGATCGCCGCCATGGTGATTGGACAAATATCCGGGCAAAACGTGTAGCCAAAAAACACCAGTGTCCATTTGTCTTCCAGTGCGCCACGGTTAAAAGGTTCGTTGTTGTGATCCGTCAGGCTGAATTCATCAATTTCAATTGGGGCATCGTAAACAAAAAAACTGTCATTACGCAGTGACTCTATGGTCACCTGGTTTGCCGTAATGAAAAGATAAACCAGTAAGCCTCCGGTAAGAACCGAAATACCGGCCAGCAATGACATGATTATTTTCAAACGCTTTGTATCCATAGCAACTAGTTCAGGGTGCTGAATAATACTGCAATGAGTATAGGGTCAGGAATTTATAGATAGTGATCTATCAACAACGCTATAAACAGCGCAATCAGATAGACAATCGAATAGCGAAAGGTCGTTAAGGCTGCACGGGGGTTGTCGGTAACAAGCAATCGTAAAGAGTGATACAGAAACCCACCGCCTAATAAAATGGCCGCTGCCAGATAAAGAGGCCCGCTCATCCCGGTAAGGTAAGGCAGGATAGTGACCAGGCACATGATAATTGTGTAAAGCAGAGTATGCAGTTTGGTCAGTGGATCCCCATGGGTGACTGGCAGCATTGGAATGTCTGTCTTGGCGTAATCACTCTTGCGATGAATAGCCAGTGGCCAGAAATGTGGTGGGGTCCAGGCAAAAATAATTAATACCAAAAGCAAACCGTTCGGATCGACAGTGCCGGTGACAGCAGTCCATCCAAGCAGCGGTGGCATGGCGCCGGAAAGACCGCCAATAACAATATTCTGTGGCGTCGCCCGTTTTAGAAATCCGGTATAAATAATGGCATAGCCAACAAAAGAGGCCAGAGTCAGCCAGGCACTCAGGGGGTTTACCAGAAAAATAAGCATCAGCATTCCGAGTAAACAAATACCCAATGCAAACAGCAAAGCCTGCAGCGGACTGACTTTACCCTGGGGAATCGGCCGCTTGATGGTCCTCTGCATGATAGTGTCGACCTGATGGTCAATCAGGTGATTGACCACGGCGCCGGCACTGGCAACCAGAGCAATACCAAGATTTCCCCAGATAAGAATATCCAGGGCAATCATACCCGGTACGGCAAGGAACATACCGATCAGCGAGGTCAGGATCATCATCATGACCACGCGGGGCTTACACATTTCGTAGTAATCCCGCCAGCTGGCAGTTTTGTTTCCTGCATCATTGGCAGGTTTGAAAAAGGAGGCTTGGCTCATTATCTAGGCTTAACTCATGGTCTAAAACGTGGACGCTTTATTTAATCGGTAATTGAGGGTGACAAGGGTGAGCAATAGTAAAGCACCCCCGGCATTGTGTGCAACCGCAACCCATAAAGGCAGCGCAAAAACAATATTGCTGATACCAAGGCTCACTTGAAGTATCAGAAGCCCCAGCAGCACGGAAGCAAGTCTTTTCATTTCACTACCACCTGCATTCTTGAATAGCTTGAATACAAGAAAACCTAAAACCAGGGTTACCAGTATCGCGCCGATGCGATGCACCATATGGATAGCGACTCTCGCCTCGCCATCCATTTGGCCGCCAAGATAGTTGGGACCAATTTCCTGTGTGATATTAAATCCATTACCAAAATCCATTGGCGGCCACCAACGGCCCTGACAGGTAGGCAGGTCAGGACAGGCCAACGCAGCATAATTAGAGCTGGTCCAACCGCCCAGGAAAATCTGAAAAACCAGCAAAACCAGTGCCGTTATGGCCAGTGGCTTGAGACTTGTCCATTGCCGTATCGGAATATTGTGTTGTTGCCAGGGGCGGTTATTGAGTCGCAAACTTAGCAGCCAAAGCAGACTCAGCGTGGTGAAGCCACCCAGCAAATGGGTCGTTACCACTTGTGGCCACAGTTTTAAGGTGACGGTCCACATACCGAAAAGCCCCTGGGCAATGACCATGAACAATAGAAAAAGAGGCAATTTGAAAGGCTGGCCCGGGATATTCCGGTTTTTCCAGGCGATCACATTAATGATGACAATGAGTAAGCCCAGAGTACCGGCAAAATAGCGATGAATTACTTCCGGCCAGGCCTTTTCCGCTTCAAACGGGGCGTCAGGATACGCGGCTTCTGCCTGGGCAATTTCCTTAGCCGTTTCCGGTACCGTTATAAATCCGTAACATCCCGGCCAATCAGGGCATCCCAGGCCGGCATCTTCCAGCCGGGTCCAGGCGCCAAGTATTACAACCACCACCGCAAAAAAGGTGGCAAATAGAACCAGTGAATAGGATGGTTTTTCGCTTTTCATTAGATTTCTCATAAACTTCAGCGTGAAGGCTGACTTAACTGTACTGTATTTCCTGAATTAACCTGTGTGTCTGCAATTAGCCGATATATCTGCAATTAGAACGTGCTGACTTTGATTTTCAAAAACCAGCGGGGAACCGCCGGTCTGTTCCAGCCTGCCCTCGGTTTCACCGGTATCACTCTGATACAGACGAATCAGCAGTTTTGCCGCTGGAATCATCATGGCAATGATGATCAGAAGCGGTATAACGGTCCAGGCAATCTCGGCTGCAGTGCTTTTGTGAAAAGAGGCTTCCTGTTTTTTGGTCTTTCTGTATGCGACCAGTGACCAGATAATAGCCCCATAGACAACTATACCTACGGCAACGCACACCCAAAAGATCATCACGTTCATGTCAATGCCCTGCATGCTTTCCAAGTTTCCGCGTTGTGCCTGAATGGATGCTTTCCCGGCGGAAAAAAAGCAGGCTACACCGGGCTATGAACACCCCTAATCGCAAGTACAGCTGCTTTGTTAAGGGGCGCGCATTATACCAGCAATTTTTTTGCTTTTACCAACCAGCTTCCCTTGTTTAAAGTTGAAAATTGGAAAATAATCGGTTCGCAGGAAACTATTGCTCATTCTTCAGGAAAATCCAATGACAGTACGAAGTTACATGGAATTCAATCCGAAAATTGGTGACCGGGCTTATATCGATAACAGTGCTGTCGTGATTGGCAATGTTGTGCTCGGGGTCGACTCTTCGGTCTGGCCACTTACTGTCATTCGCGGTGACGTACACAGTATCCGTATTGGGGATCGCACCAATATTCAGGACGGCTCGGTTTTACACTGTACCTCTGCCGAATCATTCGGCCCTGATGGCTTCCCGCTTAGTATCGGCAGCGATGTGACGATAGGCCATAAGGCAGTTCTTCATGGCTGTAAAATTCAGGATCGGGTGTTGATCGGGATGGGGGCAATCGTTATGGACGGGGCGGTTATAGAATCAGATATCATTCTTGGTGGCGGCAGTGTGGTTTCTCCCGGCAAGACGCTGACCAGTGGCGGACTCTATGTTGGCTCCCCGGCCCAACGCGTGCGCGATTTACGCCAGGAAGAAATCGACTTTCTGCTTTACAGCGCTAAACATTATGTAAAACTGAAAGACCTGCACCACAATTCATCTGAAGTACTGAAATAAAATCCAGTCGATATGCAGATTTAAAATGCTAAGGCCTTGGCCTGTGATTTAACTTGCTGACTTTCTCAACATCGCAATCACTTCCTGTGTTTTTGGTCTGACGCCTCGCCATAGCTCAAATGATTCCGCGGCCTGTTCTACCAGCATCCCCAGACCATCCATGACTTTAGCGGCACCTGCGGCCTGGGCCCAGACACCAAAAGGTGTAAGTCCGCTGGCATACATCAGGTCATAGCACCAGGTATCGGCATTCACCAGACCTGCCGGCAAGGCCGGCATTTCACCCTGCAGGCTGGCTGAGGTTGCATTGATAATCCAGTCAAAAGGGCTGCTGTCGAGATCGCTGAAACCACATCCGGAAATACTGAGCGTGCTTTTACTGCTTACTTCATCCAGCGTGGATAGCCTGGAAAAATAATCTGCCAGTGCTTCTGCCTTGGCGACTGTTCTGTTGGCAATGCAGATCTCTTTCGGTTGCTGGTCAAGCAGTGGCTGCAATATTCCCCGAGTAGCGCCACCTGCGCCAAGTACAAGCAGGCGTTTACCAGACAATACCCCGTGGTAATTATCGACAAGATCGGTGACCAGGCCCAGGCCATCGGTGTTATGACCACACAACTCTTGCCTGCTATTGAGATAAAGCGTGTTCACTGCACCTGCTCTCTGTGCCTCTGTTGACAAATGCTCCGACAGATCAAATGCCTCCAGTTTAAATGGCACAGTAACATTTGCGCCTTTGCCACCTTCAGCAAAAAAGTCTGTGACACACTGAGGAAACTTACCCTGCTCTGCCAGCAAGGCGTCATATTGAACTGCCTGTCCTGTTTGCAGGGCAAATTGGGAATGAATCAGGGGCGATTTACTGTGACTGACCGGGTTGCCTATAACAACATAGCGATCCAAATAATCATCCTCTTGCTTTGAATATTATCGTGAATAGGGAGTATACCCCCGCTACCTGCTGACCTTACATAGCCGGCAAGAAAACTGAAAGTCAGGCCAGCCAGTCTCTGTCTGTCAGAAACTCTGTGTACAGACGCGACTCTTCTGTATCGGGCTCGGGGTGCCAATCATATTCCCAACGTACCTGAGGCGGTAATGACATGAGGATCGATTCGGTTCTGCCGACACCGGAGCGCAAACCAAAAACCGTGCCGCGGTCATATACCAGGTTAAATTCAGCATAGCGTCCGCGGCGATATTCCTGAAACCATTTTTCACGTTCACCGAAAGGCGTTTCTTTACGTTTTTCTATAATAGGTGCATAGGCATCAAGATAACTGTTGCCAACCGACTGCATGAAGGCAAAAGATTTTTCGAAACCCCATTCGTTGAGATCATCAAAAAATAGTCCGCCAATACCCCGTGGTTCCTTGCGATGAGGCATGAAGAAATATTCATCACACCAGGATTTATAACGTGGATAAACATCATCACCAAATTTGTCGCAGGCTTTTTTTGCAACCTGATGCCAGTGCACGCAATCTTCTTCAAAGCCATAATAAGGCGTGAGGTCATAACCACCGCCAAACCACCACACCGGCTCCATGCCATCCTGTTCGGCAATAAAAAATCTGACATTGGCATGAGATGTCGGCACATAGGGGTTATTCGGGTGAATCACCAGAGAAACGCCCATTGCCTGGAACGCACTGCCCGCCAGTTCCGGACGATTCGCTGTAGCTGATGCGGGCATGGCGTCTCCATATACATGGGAAAAAGCAACACCGCCTTTTTGCAGCACATCGCCAGTGATAACTCGAGTTCTGCCAATACCTCCCTTGTCACGCTCCCATTTATCTTCCTTGAAGCTGGTGCCGCCGTCTGCATCTTCCAGGCCCTTACAAATATTGTCCTGAAGATTCAGTAAAAATTCTTTAACTGCTTCACTGTTGATTGTTGCCACGAACTACTCCATTTACTGCTTAATTTATTCAAAACATTATTTTTTTATTAACGGCCCAATTGTCCATTAATCAAAAACTTCTGCCTTTGATCAAAATCATACTTGCGAATAAATACCCGTATTAGTTTCTTTTTATTGCCGATCATTTAAGCCTCACTGAACCGGTTAAATCAGGCAGGCAAAAATTATCAGGAACACTGTCCATTAGTTTCTAACGCTCAATTTCTAGCGCGCATTCTCGCACTTTTTCATAGTAGCGCATAATCAACATTCCATTAATAAGTAGCCATTATTTTCTTTGCGTATCAGGCCTCTAAGCTCAAGTTCCATCAGCGCCACCGTCACATCCCTGGCATTCAATTGTGTTTCAATAATTATCTGTTCAACAGAAGCCGTATCAAAGCCAACAGCCTGTTTTACTTTTAGCAAAGCCTCAGGTAGCTGAGACGATCCGCCTTCCTGGCTCACAGCTGCCCCAATGTTCTCTGCAGTTTGCTGTTCTGACAGCAGTAATTTTTCATCAAGTATATCCTCGACGCATTGAACCAACTTGGCACCATCAGCAATCAGTTTATGACACCCGCGTGCCATCGGGTTATGAATAGAACCAGGAATGGCAAATACCTCTCTGCCCTGTTCAAGGGCAAAGCGAGCAGTAATCATCGAACCACTTCTAACTCCGGCTTCTACCACCAGAACGCCCTGACTTAACCCGCTGATTATGCGAGCACGTTGAGGAAAATGTTGCGGACGTGCCGGCGTCCCGGGATTAAACTCACTTAACAGAGCACCATGCGCTACCACCGAGGCAAACATGTCCCGATTTGCAGCTGGATAAATAATATCTATGCCGGTACCCAATACGGCAATCGTTGCCATTCCTCCTGCTATGGCACCCCTGTGACTTTCCAAATCAATTCCCATCGCCAGGCCACTTACAACACCCAGTCCATTGGCTGCCAGCTCTCTTGCAAAACGCTGCGCATCCCGCCTTCCGCCTGCACTTGGTTTCCTGCTACCCACCATTGCTATCAGAGGCAAGTGCAGGCACTCAGGCTTGCCTCTCAGATACAGTATTGGCGGCGGATCAGGGATACAGCTTAGCAATGAAGGATAATGAGGAGACTGGCAGGTAATCAGAAAATTGTCCGGGGACGTTAACCAGTCAAGGCATCGGTCCAACGCCGCGTTCATTTCAGCTGACTGCCTGCCCCTGCCAATTTCGCTAATTTCCAGGGCCATCTTATTGTCCAGCCCGGCACTTCTTAAGCTCTGAAAATCACAGGCAAGAATATTTTCCGGAGTTGAATGTAATGTTAGCAAGCGGTTAAACAGCCGCGAGTGCATGCCACCGACATGGCTTATTTTTAGCCATGGGAGCAAGGCCTTGAAATGATGGTTGGGATAAGAGATTGGGATGCCTTCCGTGGTAACCAATCGTAATTGTATGTTTCAGACCAGCCGCAGGTACTTCAGTCAGGTCTCAAGCTGATCTTCCATGACCATTGTTTGGTTCAGGGAGTAACGACTCTATCTTCCAGCCGAACCGCCTGTTCTGCGCTAAGAATAATACCCAGACTGGCGCCTTCGAATACTCTGTAGATTAGTACTGTTGCGTACTTTTCGCCACTGAAGGTTTCAATATTGTCATTCCCAAAGCCAAGAGACTGTTTTACCTGCTGGCCAAGAGTGGCTTTGCCAATGTCGTCTTCAATCTCGATATCCGGTTTCTGTAAGGCCAGCAGATTGCCTACCCTTAATCTGTTTCTGCTACCACGATTAATGACAATGGTGTCATAAAGGTTGCCTACCGTGCGACCAGAACTAATATCGATAATACTGCCTTCTATACTGGAGGAAGGTAGACGCGGAAAATAATTGGAATCAATTCTGCTGCCAGAACTGGCAATAAAACGATCCCCTTTTCTGACTTCTTCTTCTATATTGGCAGTCAACAAGGTGGCATTATTGCCTTCCCTCTTTACGATGGTGGCCGTGCCGATATGCTTCCCTTCCAGCCCAACTATCTCGCCAGTTTCAGGGTCTGTATATATTTGCCCGCTTCTGACTATATTGTATTCATTAATGTCATCGTCCCAGATACCCTTGGCAAAAACCTCTTCGTTATTATCCGTCAACAGAGTGCCTGATCTGTTACCCAGTAAATAGGGTGCGTTTTCCAGCTCTGTTTCTGAAACGATGATCGTGCCTTTGAGAAATGAACTGATTTGATCCAGAGGAATTGCAGGGACAGCACCATTCATAGGCTGTCTTCTCACCTGAGGAGATAGCCTGATGGTGCGCAGGCCAGAAGTTTCACCGCCACCCCGTGTCAACGTAAGCATCGGGCCATCTGCTGAGTAAACAAGGGCAATCACGTCGCCTGGATAAATTAGATGAGGATTTTCAATCTGCGGGTTAAGCTCCCACACTTCGGGCCAGAGCCAGGGATCTTCCAGAAATCTTCCCGAAATATCCCACAAGGTATCTCCCAGAACGACCTCATAGCGATCAGGCGCATCATCACGAATCTAAACCTGGTCGGCAGAAAACGCCATAAAAGACACGGCTTGTAAAAGCAAAAAAACCGGGAGAAACTTTTTCAGGGAGTTAGTCATGGTTATCCTCGTCAGGCAGACTAAACAGGCCGGCAAGCTATAATAATTGGGGCAATAGTAACAATAAGTTTCGAGATTTTATACAGTTAGCAAGGTTATTTTAGGTAAATTGTGACGTAGATAGGACTTTCATTCTGTGCTTTCAGCCCCATAAAGAGGATTATTACCAAAGAAGAGTGCAACACAGATATAAAATTTTTAGTCATAATCGCGTATCATTGCTACCGCCAAGGCCAATGGTTAACTAATATTTTGGCCTGTTTTGCTCAAATCATACTTAATTATTAATCTGCAGTTTATCTATTATGAGCCTGATGACGATACTGGAATTTCCTGACCCACGACTGCGTAAAGTGGCGGCACCTGTTGCAGTTGTTGATGATTCAATTCGGGAAATTCTCGATAACATGATTGAAACCATGTATGACGCAGAGGGTATTGGCCTTGCGGCAACCCAGGTCAATGTCCACAAACGCATGCTGGTTATGGATATTTCTGAAGACCACGCCGAGCCGATGATTTTCGTCAATCCGGAAATTACTGTGCTGGATCCTGAGCCCATGGGCTATGAAGAGGGCTGCCTGTCAGTGCCCGGATATTACGAAATGGTCACCAGGCATCGAAAAGTGTTGATTAAAGCTCTGGACAGAAATGGTGACCCTTTTGAAATTGAGGCTGAGGGTATCCTGGCTGTTTGTATTCAACATGAGATTGACCACCTTGATGGCAAACTTTTTGTGGATTACCTGTCCGCCCTGAAACGCCAGCGCATAAAGTCCAAGCTGGAGAAAGAACATCGCCAGCAAAAATCACCCACCCCGGCCTGATCCCCTGGCATATGCACCATGACAGATAAGTCCCTGCGTATAGTTTTCGCCGGTACTCCCGATTTTGCTGCTGGTCATCTGCATGACCTGATACAAAAGGGGTTCAAGGTAATTGCTGCTTACAGTCAGCCGGACCGACGCGTTGGACGCGGCAAACATTTGCAAGCAACGCCGGTCAAGCAAGTCGCCATAGACAATAATATTCAGGTCCTGCAACCGGAAAACCTGGATGATGAAGCAGCCCGGCTGGCCGACCTGGCCCCCGATGTCATGGTAGTAGTGGCTTTCGGGCAGATCCTCAGTGAAGAAATATTACAAATCCCACGCTTTGGCTGTATTAACGTTCATGCTTCGTTATTACCACGCTGGCGTGGTGCGGCACCCATCGAAAGAGCCATTCTTGCGGGAGACAGCACTACCGGTGTTTCAATTATGCAAATGGAACAAGGGCTGGATACTGGCCCTGTATTAATGCAACTGGATACTCCGATTAGTGATCGGGACAATGCTGAAACCCTGACCAGCCGATTACTCAGCCTTGGCCAGCAAGGTTTGTCGACAGTGCTTGGCGACCTGGTTACATACCAGGCAAATGGCCGGCAACAGGATAACTCTCTGGCGACCTATGCAAAAAAGCTCAGCAAGGATGAAGCCTTCATTGATTGGCAGCATTCAGCCCTATCCATAGCACATCAGGTACAGGCGTTTTATCCACGCTCACCGGCCTGGTGTCATTATCAAAATGATCGATTACGGATTATTCAGGCAAAGAGCCTCAACACCACCAATGGCGCTACCGCTGGCACCATCATAGAAAAAGCTCATGACAATATTCGTGTCGTCTGTGGGGAAGGCGTGCTGCAGGTCGAAACAGTTCAGTTCCCGGGCAAAGGGCCAACCGCAATTAAGGATCTATTTAATGGACATCCGGATCTTTTTCAATGCGGAGAAAGTCTGGCGGGAAATAATGCCAGTGAGCGTACAAAGTGAGCACTATAAGTAACCGCTTACTTGCAACAAAGGTCTTGAAATCACTCCTTTCTCAACAGGGTTCCCTGTCCTCTCTGCTAATGACCCTGGCGCGCGAAAACCCGTCCGCAAACCTGCCATTAATTCGAGAATATACCTATGGCGTGTGCCGCTGGTATCAGCGCCTGGATTTCATCGCGGAGTCGATGATGGATAAACCTCTGCGTAAAAAGGACAGTGATATTTATTGCCTGATTTTGCTGGGGCTATACCAGCTCAATTTTATGCGAACCCCTGCTCATGCTGCTATTAACGAAACTGTCTCGCTGACACGTTTGTTAAAGAAAAACTGGGCCAGCAAACTGGTTAATGCCGTATTACGCCGGGCGCAACGCGAAGAAGGCTCGCTGGAGTTGGCAATACAGGATGACACCAGCGCGCGTTACTCTCACCCGCGCTGGCTAATTAATGCCTTGCAAAAAGACTGGCCAGATTCGTTTGAGCTTGTATTGGATCAGAATAATCAGCAGGCCCCAATGACATTGCGAGTAAATACTGGCGCTACCAGCAGGCAAGATTACTTGGAGCTTTTACAGCAAGCCGGTATTGCTGCCAGCACCGGTAAGCACAGTAAAACATCCCTTATTCTTGAAAGTCCGGTCGATGTAAGCGAGTTACCCGGCTTTTTCGATGGCATGGTCAGCGTTCAGGATGAAGCCTCACAGATGTCAGCCTCCCTGCTGGCGCCTGCAGCTGGCTCCAGAGTGCTTGATGCCTGTGCTGCGCCAGGCGGGAAAACCTGTGCGCTACTTGAATATCAGTCAGGCAATCTTGAGTTGATCGCTCTGGACAACAGTGAGCAACGTTTGCAGCGCGTCAAGGAAAACCTGGAGCGTCTGAAGCTTGAGGCTACAGTCATTTGTGCAGATGCTATTGATACCAATAGCTGGTGGGATGGCAAACCTTTTGATTCCATCCTGCTTGATGCCCCCTGCTCTGGTACCGGAGTCATTCGTCGCCATCCGGATATCAAGTTGTTGCGCCAGGAGACGGATATTGCACGGCTACTGGAAATTCAGCGGCAATTACTGGATACCCTGTGGCCATGCCTGAAAAGGGGAGGAAAATTACTTTATTCCACCTGCTCAGTCTTGCGCAAGGAAAATGAACTCAATATAGAGGCCTTTATTGCCAGAACAGATAACGCCAGACCCGTTGCGCTGGACAACCAGCAGGCGAACAATTGCCAGTATGGTATGCAGTTTTTACCCGGAACCGATAAGCTCGACGGTTTTTACTATGCTTTACTCGAAAAATATTGAACAATTGCGCCCCTTCATTGTGCATAAGGTCATTTCAGCCATTTGTGCTAATTGTCTATAATCATTCAGATCACTCATCTGAAGTCGGCAGGAGCTTTCGCCACTCATGAAAATAATAATACTTGGCGCCAATAAGGTAGGAGCAGCGCTGGCCGAAAACCTTGCCAAGGAAGCCAATGACATTACTGTCGTTGATCCCAGTTCGGTCAAACTCAGGGAATTAAAAGACCGTCTCGATATCGCCACTGTCGAAGGCCAGGTATCTTATCCGGAGGTGCTTGATAGTGCCGGAGCTCGCGATGCCGATATGCTCATCGCAATTACCGACAGTGATGAAGTGAATTTGATAGCCTGCCAGATTGCCTATTCCCTGTTTCGCACACCTAAAAAGATTTGCCGCTTGCGTTCCAATTCCTATGTGGCTGAACCCAAACTTTTCAGCACGGAAGCCATCCCCATCGACGTAGTAATCAGCCCAGAACAGGAGGTTTCTCTATACATCCAGAAGTTGATAGATCTTCCCGGAGCCCTGCAGGTACTGGATTTTTCAGATGGCTTGGTGCAACTGGTTGGTGTAAAGGCTACTCAGGGTGGCCTTCTGATAAATCAGGAAATCTCAGCCCTGCGCGAGCATATGCCCAATGTAGATACCCGGGTAGCAGCTATTTTTCGCCGCAACCGCCCTATTATTCCAGCTGGTGATACGGTGATCGAGGAAGGCGACGAGGTTTTCTTTATTGCAGCACGGGAAAATATTCGTGATGTGATGAGCGAACTGAGACGGGTGGACAAGCCTTACAAGAAAATCATGATTGCCGGGGGCGGGAATATCGGCGAACGTCTGGCGGCGCTGCTGGAAAAAAGCTATCGGGTCAAAGTAATTGAAACGAATTACGAGCGTTGCAAGGACCTGACCGAAAAGCTCAAATCCACCACCGTCCTGCATGGCGATGCCTCGGATATGGAAATGCTGGTTGGAGAAAATATTGAGGATACCGATATCTTCCTGGCACTGACCAATAACGATGATGCCAACATCATGTCCTCTCTGCTGGCCAAGCGCATGGGGGCAGGTCGCGTTATGACATTAATTGCCAACCCGGCCTACGTGGACCTAATTCAGAGTGGTGAAATTGATATTGCGATTTCTCCTCAACAGGCCACCATAGGTAGCCTGTTGACCCATGTCCGCAGAGGCGATGTGGTGAATGTTTATTCCCTGCGCCGTGGCGCTGCTGAAGCCATGGAGGCTATCGCCCATGGAGATAAACACACCTCAAAAGTAGTGGGCAAGCAAATTGAAGATATCGATTTGCCCGAAGGAACTACTATTGGTGCAATCGTCAGGGACAATAAGGTCTTTATTGCCCATGATGATATTGTTATTGAAACCGATGACCATGTAATTATGTTCCTGGTTGATAAAAAACGAATTTCCGAACTGGAGCGCTTATTCCAGGTCGGGTTGACGTTTTTTTAACAGGCAGAAAATACACTGAATACTCAAGAAATCAGGGTGTAATACGGAAATACAATGAATCTGCCGGTTATTTTTCGCATTTTAGGTGTGCTGCTGATGATCTTCAGTTGCGCCCAGATTCCACCTCTGCTGGTGTCCTGGTATTTCGATGACGGTGTCATCTTCTCCTTCTTGACAACATTTTTTGTCACTCTGCTTTCCGGTTTTGTGCTGTGGGCACCGGTGATGCACAATCATAAAGAGCTCAAGACGCGAGACTGCTTTCTCGTAGTCACCCTGTTCTGGACCGTGCTTGGATCGTTCGGTAGTTTTCCTTTTATATTTACAGAATCCCTGCAAATGTCAGTCACTGATTCTTTTTTCGAATCCATATCGGGACTTACCACTACCGGCGCTACTGTCCTCTCTGGTCTTGACCAGCTGCCCCGTTCTATTTTGTATTACCGCCAGCAGCTGCAATGGCTTGGCGGTATGGGTATTATCGCCATTGCTGTCGCCATCCTGCCTATGCTTGGCATAGGCGGGATGCAGTTATATCGCGCGGAAAGCCCTGGGCCGGTCAAGGACAACAAGCTGCTGCCCCGTGTAACCGAAACGGCCAAGGCGCTTCTACTAATTTATATTAGCCTTACCATGCTTTGTGCCCTGGCGTACTTCTTTGCAGGAATGACACTTTTCGACGCAATTGGCCACAGTTTCGCGACAATTGCCATCGGAGGCTTCTCAACTCACGATACCAGTATCGCCTTTTTTGATAGTGCTGTTATTGAAATGATTGCCACAGTATTCATGCTTGTTTCCGGCGTAAATTTTGCCCTGCACTTTTTTGCCTGGGAACACAAAAGTATCAAGCATTACTTTGATGATTCCGAATTCAAGTTCTATATTGGCATGTTGTTGGTAATTGCCTTTATCTCAGTCCCCTTTCTGTATTTTTCCGGAACCTATGGCTTCGAGGATGCCTTTTTCAAAGGGATATTTGAAGTAGTCTCCATTACAACCACTACCGGGTTCAGCACCGCGGATTTCAGTTCCTGGCCAACCTTCCTGCCCTTTTTATTGTTTTATATGGCCATTATTGGATGTTGCGCGGGATCTACCGGCGGCGGTATGAAGGTGATTCGGGTGTTACTCATTATCAAGCAGGGTTTCAGGGAAATTGAGAAACTTATTCATCCTAATGCGGTAATTCCAATCAAGTTAGGCAACCAGCGTGTTCCGGAACGGGTGATAGAATCCGTCTGGGGTTTTTTCTCTGTTTATGTAATGGCTTACATGGTAATGCTGCTGGCGCTTCTTGCCGTCGATCTCGATATTACGACAGCCTTTACTGCCGTGGGTGCCAGCATTAATAACCTGGGGCCAGGACTCGGCGGTGTTGCAGAAAATTATGGCAGCGTTCCGGTTGCAGCGAAGTGGATCCTTTGTCTGGGTATGTTATTGGGAAGGCTTGAGGTCTTCACACTGCTGGTATTACTTTCACCCCACTTCTGGCGCAATTAATTTTACATCATTATTTCAGCCAGCAGCTTTTTTCATTTGATTGCGCAACATTTCCCATACTTTAACTGGCTGAAAGGAATCCATACAGGCTGACATGGAGCTTGCCTGGCCTTGAAACTTACAACTTCTCTTATAGCAGGGACTACAGGGAAAATTTGGATTTTCAGCATCAAGGTGTTGCTGTCCAGAGCCATAGGTTCCTATAAGCTCAACACTGGTCGGCCCATACATGGTCACTGACGGAGTTCCGGTAATTGCTGTCAAATGTGCCAGACCTGTATCACAACAAACCGCACCGTCTGCTTTGCTTATAATCCCGCCAAGTTCTGATAATGACATTCTGGGCAATGCATAGGCATTGTCATGTTTCGAGGCAATCTGTTCAGCTCTTGCAAGTTCTTCACTATTTCCACCGGGTAAAACAACATTATAGTTTTCTTCTTTTGCCAGGCCGGTTAATTCAAACCAGAACTTTTCTGGCCACAATTTCGTTGTCCAGCTGGCATTATGTACCAGGAATAGAAAAGGGGATTCAAATGGCAGTGCTGGACATTTTAACGCGTCCAACTTGATTCCATAATTGACCGCCGCATCGGGAATTTTATAACCCAGAGCGTTAGCAAAAAGTTCCCGCTGCCTTGCAATGGCATGCTGATTTTTTTCTATAAAATGCCTGTATTTATAAGCTATAAATGCTGGCTGCTCTGCAACACTGGCGCTGTCCATTCCATGTACATGGCCTTTACGAAGTAGACTTATAAAAGCACTTTTTACATTATTCTGTGCGTCAATTATCACATCATATTCGTTTATATTTAAATCATTCCAAAACCTTGAGAACTCTCCTTTTTTCCAGGATGATCTGAAATTCTTTTTCCATCGTCTATGGGCACTGGTATAGGTATTTTTTACAGCAGGGTGCCAGGAAGGGACTTCTGCAAATGCCTCATCAACTACCCAGTCAAATTCAACGCCTGGGTATTGCTCACTAGCATCCGTCAAGGCCGGGAGGGCATGCATCAAGTCGCCCATGGAGGTCAGCTTGATAACAAGTACACGCTTAATGATAGCTTGGCCTCTTTGAAGTCATTTGAAAAATTTATTCTGCTTTAAATCACTTTTTACTTGAAATGAATAAGCGTTTTCAGGATATCATTTTTTTAAGCTTGGCTGTCCAGCCATGACGTCGACCATGTTTATTAGCGGCTTTTTCATCTTCGACAAAATTTATCTGGATGGACTGTCTGGTTCCTTCGAAAGCCGGGTAACCATGCCAACAATTTTCAGTCACCTTAAATGCAATCATGGCTCCAGCATCCGGTGTAATCTCAGTGACATAATCATCCATGTTTTCGCTACCCAGAACGCGTAGTTTTCCGCTTGCGGCTGTCCACGGTTCATTGAAGTAAATCAAAATTGTGGCGATCTTTGATTTTGAATCTGTATGAATACGACCATCCTTTGCCCTGGAAACTCCGCGCAGCGTAATTACCATTGGTCTTTCCCGCAAATCCAGCTGCAGCTTTTCTGAAATTATATCCCGGAAGGCACTGCCATTAAGCTCATCCAGTAATTCATTGAATCGCGCTCCCGGATTTACTTCACTCAGTGCAAAGCTCCCACCTGATGTTATCTTCGGAAAGTCATGCAAAACCTCTTCGACAAATTCATCGGAAACAGAGCGCTCAACAGTAAAGTAGGGGTAGGGTACATCATTGATTTTGGCAGCAGAGACTGCTTTAAGATCTAATAATCTGCTCATATAAATTCTCTTTTAGCTGGATGCCAAATTATTCCGTTTGTCGGCTTTTGGTTCAATCACTATTGGCAAACATAAATCAGTAAGGTCTTTTAACACCTGGCGGCAACCGTTTGAAACGTTTATATTCCCATTGATACTGCTCAGGAAACTCATTAACTATATTTTCAACGCTGGTGTTAAGGCCAATTAATGACTGCTGTATATGCTCGGCATATATTCTCTCGTCAGGCTCTCTGAATATAACTTTCCAGCCTGCTTTATTGCCTTGCCTTACTCTCACGGCGCAACCGACTACTGCTCTGGCTCCGGTTTTTTCCAACAAGCGAGAGACGAGCGACATGGTTAGTACCTGCTTACCATAAAAAGGGGCGTAATCACCTCCGGTTTCGGGAGGAACTTGATCGGGCAATATCCCGACTATTTCACCACTTTTAAGCGCTTTTAGAAGCATTGCGACACCGCGGGTGTCAGTGGCAACCATTTTCGCGCCTACTCTGCTGCGTGCTGAATATATTATTCTATCCAGACCTTTGCTCTTGGGTGCCTGATATAACTGACTACTCTGTCCACAACCACAGGTATTCAGGTACAGGCCAAAAACTTCCCAGTTTCCCAGATGAGGAGCTAAAACCATGGTGCCTTTCCCGGCGGCCTGGGCACGCTGTAGCAATTCCAGCCCTTCTACTTCAAAAATATGATCCATTATTTTATCAGCAGGCCATATCCAGGCAGCGCCACATTCTGTAATAGTCTGAAATGTATTTACTATACTGGCTTTAGCAAGAAGCATGCGCTTACTTTCGTTAAGTTCAGAAAAGCATAACGCCAGGTTAATGCGTGTGGTTTCAACCATTCGTGACGAAAACAACCAGCTGACTTTACCAATAAATGCACCGAGACTCCTCGCCAGCGCCAAAGGCAGGAGTGACAGGCTGCGCAGGATGAATATCAGGATTAATGTTTTCAAATGTCAGGGTCCGAAAGTGTATTCATTTCATAGTATTTACATCGATCAGAATACAGTTAATTCTCGCTATCAAGGCAGGTTTTTAGCATAATTAGCGCTTTTTGAATCTAGCGCAATTTTATCTGAATTTACTACCTTCAGGAGCCATTTTTGAATAATTCGGCACCCATTGATGTGTCAACATTTCAGGGACTCATCCTTGCCCTCCAGCAGTTTTGGGCAGATCACGGCTGTGTCATTATCCAGCCTCTGGATATCGAAGTTGGCGCGGGAACCTTTCATCCGGCTACTTTCCTGCGTGCTATTGGTCCGGAAAGCTGGAATAGCGCCTATCTGCAACCTTGCAGAAGGCCCACTGACAGTCGCTATGGAGAAAATCCCATGCGCCTTCAGCATTATTACCAATTTCAGGTAATATTAAAGCCTTCCCCTGACAACATTCAGGATTTGTATCTAAAATCACTGAAATACCTGGGTATTGACTCTAAAGTTCACGATATTCGTTTTGTGGAGGATAACTGGGAGTCCCCCACTTTAGGCGCCTGGGGTCTCGGTTGGGAAGTCTGGCTCAACGGCATGGAAGTAACACAATTTACCTACTTTCAACAGGTGGGCGGCCTGGAGTGTTTCCCGGTAAGCGGAGAAATCACTTACGGTATTGAAAGAATAGCCATGTATTTACAGGGTGTAGACAGTATTTTTGATATTGTATGGGCAGAAACGCCCAATGGAACCGTGACCTATGGTGATGTTTTTCATCAGAATGAAGTGGAAATGTCCGGCTACAATTTTGAGTTCGCCAATGTGGATAATCTGTTCAAGGGCTTCGACGACAGTGAAACCCAGTGTCAGTATTTGATCGATAACAAGCTGGTTTTACCTGCTTATGAAATGGTTCTCAAAGCTTCCCATTATTTCAATTTGCTTGATGCCAGATCAGCCATTTCAGTCACAGAACGGCAGCGTTACATATTAAGAGTACGCACTCTGGCTCGCAGTGTTGCGCAGGCCTATTTCGACTCCCGTGCCAGGCTCGGATTTCCTCTCGCCCCTGATGAATTAAGGCAAAACGCACTGAATGATTTCAATGAGAAGCTGAAAACATAATGAATAATCAGGATTTACTCATAGAAATTGGTACCGAAGAACTACCGCCCAAGGCATTGTTTTCTCTGTCAAAATCATTTCGGCAGGAAATTGAGAAAGGGCTGAAGAAACACAATCTAGGGTTTGTTCAAGGTGCCACCTATGCAACACCCAGACGACTGGCTGTGCTGGTAAAAGACCTTCAAGCCATGCAGGATGATGTAACCATCGAACGTTTTGGGCCGGCACTTAAAGCGGCATTTGATGAAGAGGGTAAGCCCAGCAAAGCCGCTGAAGGATTCGCCAGATCATGTGGTGTAGAGGTATCCCAATTGTCAGAAAAAGATGATGGCAAGGTCTGCAAACTTTATTTTAAAACAGCGAGAGCAGGGGAGCCTATCCACAAACTACTCCCCGAAATCATTAACGAAGCTCTGTCGGCATTACCTATTCCCAAACGCATGCGCTGGGGCAGCTCAAGAAACGAATTTGTAAGACCGGTGCACTGGGCCGTTGTACTTTTTGGCAGCGAAATTATTCCAGCCTCTATTCTAGGCATTGAGTCGAGTAATATTACGCGCGGCCACCGCTTTCACCATCCTGAAAACCTGACGCTTGCTGCGCCAGGTGATTACGAGAAATTATTATCAGAGACCGGTTTTGTCATTCCTGATTTTAATATCAGAAAAGAGATGATTCGACACCAGATTCAGGCCCAGGCAAAAACAATTAATGCTCGTGTTGTTATCGATGAAGATTTGCTTGATGAGGTAACTGCACTGGTTGAGTGGCCTGTTGCCTTAATCGGCAGTTTTGATGAACGTTTTTTGTCTGTGCCTAAAGAAGCTCTGGTCTCATCTATGAAGAAACACCAGAAATGCTTTTATCTGGAAGATGAGAACGGCAATATCAAACCCAATTTTATTACCGTAAGCAATATTCAAAGTGTCGATCCTGAAGTGGTCATCAATGGTAATGAAAGGGTTATCAGACCTCGTCTTGCCGATGCAGATTTCTTTTTTGAACAGGACAAAAAGGTTAGCCTGGCATCCAGAACAGATAAACTGAAAACTGTTATTTTTGAACAGACCCTTGGCACACTCTTTGATAAAGCACAGCGTGTTGCTAATCTCGGCCCTTATATTGCTAACGCCATTGGTGCTGATCAGGCCAGTGTTGTCAGGGCTGCCGAAATTGCTAAATGCGACCTCTTAACCGGGATGGTAGGGGAGTTTGCCGATCTTCAGGGCATCATGGGTTACTACTATGCCAGCCATGATGGTGAAACAGAAGAAGTCGCCATGGCAATGAATGAACAATATATGCCCCGTTTCGCCGGTGATGATTTACCTGTTTCTAAAACAGGCATGGTTCTGGCTCTGGCTGAACGTCTTGATACTATCGTAGGTCTTTTTGGAATTGGACAGCCACCCACTGGCTCCAAGGATCCCTATGCACTTCGACGTGCTGCCCTTGGTATTCTGCGAATCATTGTAGAAAAGAAACTCGATCTGGATTTGTCTTTGTGTATTACCAAGGCTATTGATCAATATTCAGTTTTAACTGTTACTGACGGTTTACATGATTCTGTTCAGGATTTTATTTTCGAAAGATTTCGTGCCTGGTATTCAGATGAGGGAGTTCCTGCAAACATTTTTCAATCTGTTTATGCTGTCAGACCAACAGCTCCATTGGACTTTGACCTTCGAATTAAAGCTGTTAAACAGTTTTCCATGTTAGAGGAATCAGCTGCACTTTCCATGGCCAACAAACGTGTCTCCAATATCCTCTCGAAACTTACTCTACAACCTCCTTTGGAGCTTGATAACAAATTATTAACTGAACCCGCAGAACAACGCCTTGCTGCAAAACTCAGTGAATTATTAGTAGAAGTTGAACCCTTGTTGGCAAGCCAGAATTATACTAATGCCCTGTCTTCCATGGCCAATTTACAAAAAGATGTCGATGAGTTTTTTGATCAGGTAATGGTCAATACTGATGATGAGCAAGTAAGAAATAATCGTCAATCGCTGTTACAACAGTTACGCCATTTGTTTCTACAAATTGCTGACATTTCATTTTTGCAAAATACATAATTGATAATATTTGCATGAGCACCAATCTTATAATTCTTGATCGTGATGGAGTTATTAATTATGACTCTGATAGCTATATCAAGAATGAAGATGAATGGATTGCTCTTCCAGGCAGTATAGAAGCAATCTGTCATCTTACCAAAGCCGGCTTTACTATCTGTGTCGCGACCAATCAATCAGGACTTGCCAGAGGTTTGTTTAATGAATTTGAACTGGCAAGAATGCATGAATTTATGCGCACACAAGTGGAAGAGCAGGGTGGAAAAATAGAGGCTATTTTTTATTGCCCTCATGGACCTGATGACGGTTGTGAATGTCGCAAACCTGCAACAGGAATGTTAGAACAGATAGAGAAACAATTTTCACAATCTGTACAAAATGCCTGGTTTATAGGTGACACTGAAAAAGATATCGATGCTGCTTTGGCAAAACAATGCAAGCCCATTCTGGTTTTAACCGGAAAGGGCTCATTAACAAAATCATCTATAAATCCAGCCAAGCTTTCCGACGTTCCTGTTTTTGATGATCTTTTTGCTGCGGCAATGTTTGTCATAGCAGACACAGGCTTGCAAAGCTGACACGCTCTTTAATATGCAATATATCCGCTCCCTTTTATTCTATTTTTTTTATATAGCCGCTTTGGTACCCCATGCTCTAATTTGTATTATTATTGGTGGTCTACTTCCAATAAAAGCTCGCTACAATTATTTTCTTTTATGGAATGCCTTTATTCTTTGGTGGCTAAAGCTCTCCTGTAATATCAAATACCAGATTAGCGGCCTGCAAAACATTCCATCTGAACCCTTTGTTTTATTGTCCAATCACCAGAGTCCCTGGGAGACGCTTTTCTATTACTGGACCTTCCGGCCAATTTGCGCCACTTTGAAGAAAGAACTTCTATTGATTCCTTTTTTTGGCTGGGCGTTGAAGCTTCTACATCCCATAGCGATTGATCGAAGTAAAAAGGGGAGGGCCCTGCAGCAAGTGTTGGATCAGGGTAAAGAAAAAATGGATAACGGGATTTCTGTGCTGATTTTTCCGGAAGGCACACGTGTGGCACCTGGTATAGAAATAAAATATTCTGCCGGTGGAGTGCAATTGGCAATTTCTTCTGGCCGAAAAATTTTACCCATAGCCCATAATGCAGGGGTCTGCTGGCCAGCGCACAAAATATTCAAAAACCCTGGCACTATTCAAGTAGTAATTGGCGAGCCAATAGATCCAACAGGGAGAAACCCCAAAGAACTTATTGGTGAAATAGAAACCTGGATTCGCAATGCCATCTGATATTATTCAGATAATCGCCTGAATCCTGGCTTTTTCTTTACCAGCTTTGTATCTTCACTATTTTCACTACCGATATTTGTAACAAGCCAGTACTGGCTTATACAGATTTCAACCAGTCCTAAACGTCCAGGTTTGCCACATTCAACGCATTTGACTCGATAAATTCACGTCTTGGTTCGACATGATCACCCATCAATGTTGAAAATAGCTGATCTGCACCCATCGCATCATCGATAGTGACTCTCAACATGCGTCGGAAATCGGGATCCATAGTGGTTTCCCAGAGCTGGCCCGGATTCATTTCACCGAGACCCTTATAGCGCTGCAGGTATATTCCCTTCATAGCCTCTTTCATCAACCAGTCAAGGGCTTCCCGAAAATTCTGAACCGGAAGTGTTTTCTCTCCGCGTTTTACATAAGCACCTTCTTCAAACAGTCCGGAGAGTGTTTCTCGTAAAGTGGTAATGTCTTTATATTCCTGGGATTTAAATAATTCCGGACGCAATGTTGTTTTGCGTGAAATACCATGAATTATCGACTTTACCATGGGCGCGTAAATTTGCTCTTCCTCGTCATATATAACGCTAAATAGATAGGTTGCACTGGTATGGCTGATTTTTGCCACGGCGGCTTCAATCGCTTTAGTCCAGCTTTCGACTTTATCCTTATCTGCCATATCTTCAAAGGTTAATGCTGGCTGGTTCATCAGCTCATCCATCACTTCACCCGGGTACTGATGTGACAACCTTTTTATAATTGAACGAACGTTTCTATATTCGTTCACTATAGATTCAAGCGCATTACTGCTGACACCCGGCGCATCAGCATTTACATGTAAACTTGCCCCTTCCAGAGCATTCTGGGTCTGGAACAGAGCCAGCTCATCCTCGTCCTTAAGATACTGTTCCTGTTTGCCCTTACGAATTTTAAACAGCGGTGGCTGGGCTATGAAAATATGCCCCCTTTCTACCAACTCGCGCATTTGTCTAAAGAAAAAAGTCAGCAGCAGGGTCCGGATATGTGAACCATCAACATCGGCATCGGTCATGATGATAATGCTGTGATAACGGAGTCTATCTGGATCAAACTCTTCCGTTCCGATGCCACAGCCGAGCGCTTTAATCAGCGTCCCTATTTCGGCTGAGCTTAACATTTTGTCAAAACGAGCCTTCTCTACATTAAGAATCTTGCCTTTGAGAGGGAGAATAGCCTGATTTTTGCGATTACGGCCCTGTTTTGCCGAGCCTCCCGCGGAATCACCCTCCACAATATATATTTCTGAAAGTGCGGGGTCTTTTTCCTGACAATCTGCAAGTTTTCCTGGCAAGCCTGCCACATCGAGGGCCCCTTTACGTCGGGTCATTTCCCTGGCTTTTCGGGCAGCCTCCCTTGCTCTGGCAGCATCCAGCATCTTATTAACAATACTTTTAGCTTCCAGGGGGTTTTCCATCAGGTAGTCAGAAAACTGACGCCCCATTTCCTGTTCTACCGCTGTTTTTACTTCAGAGGACACCAGCTTATCTTTGGTCTGGGAAGAAAACTTGGGATCAGGAACTTTCACAGAGATTATCGCAGTGAGGCCTTCTCTGGCGTCATCACCAGAAGTGGGCACTTCCTTACCTTTTTTATTTTCCAGTTCTTTATCAATATACCCTTTTAAGACCCGGGTGAGCGCGCCACGAAATCCGGCCAGGTGAGTACCGCCATCTCTTTGTGGAATATTGTTGGTATAGGCATAAATACTTTCCTGATAACCATCATTCCACTGCAAGGCAACCTCAATACCAATGTCATCCTGCTCAGTAGAGAAATGAAAGGTTTTATTGATAGTGGATTTGTTCTGGTTTAAATAATCAACAAACGCTTTCAAGCCACCTTCGTACTTAAAGGTCTCGGTTTTGTCAGTACGTTCATCGCTTAACTCAATGGCAATGCCGGCATTGAGATAGGCGAGTTCACGCAGCTTTTTAGCCAGAATGGGGTATTCAAATTCAATATTTGTAAATGTATCGACAGAAGGCTTGAAATGGCAGAGTGTGCCTGATTTTTCGGTCTTTCCGGTTACCTTCAGCGGCTCTTCCGGAACCCCGTGATGATAGGTCTGCTCAAAGGTTTCACCATTGCGATGAATCGTAAGCTTTAAATAGGAGGACAGCGCATTAACCACAGAGACACCCACACCATGTAGTCCGCCACTGACTTTATAGCTGTTATCGTCAAATTTTCCACCGGCATGCAACACTGTCATGATGACTTCTGCAGCTGAAACACCTTCTTCATGTATTTCTGTTGGGATGCCACGGCCGTTATCAGACACACTGACGGTCTCATCGCTATGAATAATGACTTTTATCAGATCGCAGTGACCAGCCAGGGCTTCGTCTATTGAGTTGTCCACCAACTCAAAAACCATATGATGCAAGCCGGTTCCATCATCGGTATCCCCGATATACATGCCTGGTCGTTTCCTGACTGCATCAAGTCCTTTCAGGACCTTGATACTTGAGGAATCATAGGTGTCATTTCCTGCCATTGTAATGCTATCCTCTAAACATCTAAGCGATTGATTTATAAGGCACTAATTGTCAATCTGTTATCTTCTTTGCCGCCTGTGCAAAAGGCTCTTACATAGCGCTAATTATACCATGTTTCACGTGAAACAGCTTACAATCATTAGTATCAAAATTACTGTTTTTTATGGTATCAAGCAACTCTTCCTGTTCGGTTCCAGTAATAAAGACCTGACCGCCAAGCTCACTTAATAATCTGCAAACCCTGCCTCGATTTTCCTTGTCCAGCTCGGCAGGGAGATCATCAATCAAGTAGAGGCATTGCAGCCTGGACTCTCGAACAAGAAAAGCGCCCTGAGCCAACTTCATCGCAATGACCACCAGTTTCTGCTGGCCTCGCGACAGAATGTCGCACGCATTTTCTGAGCCAAGCCGAATTTTTAGATCAGCACGCTGCGGCCCGGCGACAGTATGACCAAAAGCAAAGTCGCGCTTCAACCCCTGCTCAAGTACGGAAAGAATGTCTTCGTCATGACTCCAGCCCCGGGTATAGCGAAAACTGAGGTCTTCGAGGTGAATCAGGTTAGCCAGGATGCTCTCAAGAAAGGGCAAAAAAAGCGAAAGATAGTCATTACGGAACTGGTCTATGATGTTGGCATGACGCACAAACTCCTGGGTCCAGGGAGTAATTTCTGAAGCGGGAGCTTTGCGCTTTAATAGGATATTGCGGTTTTGAAGGCAGCGCTTGAATTCTCTCCAATGATTATGAAACTGATGTTTCACGTGGAACACCCCCCAGTCGATATACTGCCTTCTCGTTTTTGGCCCGCCTTCAAGTAACTTAAACGCCTCAGCATTGAGGAGTTGCAAGGGGAGATGTTTCGCAAGTTCGGCAGAGGATTGGGCTTTGTCTCCTCTCAATCTGATCTGAGGTGGCGCATCAAGACTTCTGGAGACACCCAATGTAAGCCCATCAGATAACTCTCCAAACACCGAGCAGCTACGTGAACCGTGCTGAATCAAAGGGGTTTGCTGGGTATTACGAAAAGAACGCCCAAGCCCAAGAAAATAGATAGCCTCAAGGATACTGGATTTACCACTGCCGTTTTGGCCACATATAAGATTTACACCAGGAACAGGGTTAAGTGTTTCCTGGTGAAGATTTCGGAAGGTATTTACTTGCAGCTTTTGAATGCTGGGCATTTTGCACCCTGCAGCGAGGATCGGGGTGGGTTTTGGCCCACTAGAGCCTCATGGGCATAACCACATAAGTGGCACTGCTATCATCGGAAGACTGTAACAGGGCGCTACTATTCGGATCTGATACTATTATTTGAACATTATCGGTATCAAGCACACTGAGTACATCCACCAGATAAACCACATTAAAACCAATTTCTACAGAGTCACCCTTGTACTCCACAGCAACCGTTTCCTCAGCTTCTTCTTGCTCAGGATTATTGGCAATAATCTTTAGCTCATCATTCGATAGAATCAGGCGTATCCCTCTGAATTTTTCATTAGACAGAATTGCGGTTCGGTTAAGTGAATCCCGCAATTGCTCCCGGCCTGCGATGACGTTCTTATCGCCACCTTTCGGAAGAACGCGGTTATAGTCTGGAAATTTACCATCTACAAGTTTGGAGGTGAACGTGAAGTTAGCCATTGTGGCGCGAATATGATTGGTCCCAATGACCACGTTTATATCTTCATCTTCGCCATCGGAAAGCAGTCGACTTAGCTCCAACACACCCTTACGAGGAATAATGACACCCGTCGTTTCGCTGACATCCGATTTCATGCCTTCAGTCTGCATCGCCAATCGATGCCCATCAGTAGCTACTACACGGAGATAGTCAGGGCTCACTTCGATTAACATACCATTGAGATAATAACGCACATCCTGCTGCGCCATAGCAAAACTGGTATTGTGAAGCATGGCTTTAAGCAAAGCTTTCGATGCAGAAAACTCCAGCGTTCCTGAAGACTCTTCAACACCAGGAAAATCTGTAGCAGGCAAGGTGGAAAGAGAGAAGCGGCTGCGACCCGACTGAATTTTTAATTTATCGTTATCCAGCTCAAACTTCAGCGTGGCACTATCCGGTAAGGATTTGCAGATATCCATCAATTTTCTGGCGGGAACAGTAATATCCCCATCACTTTTTCCAGAATCAACTTCCACACTGCCCATTAACTCAACTTCCAGGTCCGTTCCCGTGAATGAAAGCTGATTGTTGTCGAGAGACAGCAGGACATTGGACAAGACCGGCAATGTCTGCCTTCTCTCTACCACTCCGGTGACCAGCTGCAGGGGTTTGATCAATGCTTCACGGGAAATTTCAAATTGCATGGCTTTAACTAATCCTTTGATTTTTATATATTTTTAGCTTGATAGCGAGCGTAAAAGGTTCTGATAATCCTCATTAATATCGGAGGACGATTTACGCAAATCGTTAATGGTACGACAGGCATGCATTACCGTTGTATGATCCCTGCCACCGTACATATTGCCAATTTCAGGCAAGCTGTGGTTGGTCAGCTCTTTTGACAAGCACATAGCTACCTGGCGTGGACGGGCAACGGAGCGGGTACGTCTTTTCGAAATCATATCTGCCATTTTTATCTTGTAGTATTCGGCGACAGTGCGCTGGATATTGTCAACGCTGATCAGCTTGTTCTGTATCGCCAATAAGTCTTTTAGCGCATCTTTTATAAGAGGAATAGTAATTTCCGATCCCATAAAGCGGGTATGTGCTATTACCTTCTTTAATGCCCCTTCAAGTTCTCGTACATTGGAACGAAGTTTTTGTGCCATAAACATGGCTTCTTCATTAGCCAGATAAACCTGTTCCTGGTTGGCCTTGTTAATCAGGATTGCCGCCCTGGTTTCCAGCTCCGGAGGCTCGACGGCTACGGACAAACCCCAGCCAAACCGGGACTTGAGCCTTTCCTCTAAGCCATTGATTTCACTATGGTATTTGTCGCAAGTCATGATGATCTGGCGACCACCTTCAAAAATAGCGTTAAAGGTATGGAAAAATTCTTCCTGTGAACGCTCCTTGTTGGCAAAAAACTGGATGTCATCAATAAGCAGCGCATCTACGGAGTGATAATAACGCTTGAACTCATTGATTGCATTTAATTGCAGTGCTGAAACCATGCTGCCAACAAAGGTTTGTGAATGCAGGTATACGACATTGGCATTCGGGTTCTGTTCCATCAGATGATTGCCTATGGCATGCATCAAATGTGTTTTACCAAGCCCCACGCCGCCATAGATAAACAGTGGGTTATAAGCGCCACCTGGATTATCCGCTACTTGAGCGGCTGCCGCTCTGGCAATCTGGTTTGATTTACCTTCAATAAAGTTATTAAAAGTATAGTTTTTGTTAAGCTCACCTTTATAGCGCTGATGTCTGTTTTTGCTACCCATAGACGGGATCGATATATTAGCCCTGGCAACAGAATGGGAGGACCTGCTGTCACTGGCCTCCTCGGCCTGATCAGTAAATAGTCCTGAAGAGCCTCTATCCTCTATTATTCCGGACTTTGAAGAGTTTTCGAATCTGGACTGGTGATGGTTTTGCTGCTCGTCGCGTAAGCGCGAATTGAATGCAGAAAAACGCTTATCAGTGTCCTGGGAATCAGATTCAAGGGAGTTATTGAGATCCGCAGTGCTTAATGCCTGATCCAGAAAAATATGGTCAGGAAGCTTTTCGGCGCTGGCGATTTCCAGAATCACATGAGCCGGTGCAATTGGTTCATTATTACTTTTATTGTTTTGCTGCAGATCTTTTTGAACAATTTCCTTGATACGCTCCAGGAAGTGCTCTTTTACCCACTCCAGAATAAATTTATTTGGGGCAAGTAGATATAGCGTATCATCGCCATCTATAAAGCGTAACGGTCTGATCCAGGTATTAAATTGTTGAGAAGGAAGTTCGTTTTTTAGACAGTAAATACACTTCTGCCAGCTGGCAACAATCACGATTGGCACGACTCCGATTTTTTTATTGTTGGTTGTCAAATTATTGATAAATTCTACCCACTGGCACCGTTGTTATCCACACAAAAACGTCTTTTTTTCATTTATTTCTTCTTGGTTTTTATTTAATATTATCAATTAGTTATATTGTTTTTGCTGATAATCATAGACTAAAAAAGAGGATGATTTTTGCACCTTGAACACGACAACCCCTGTGTGCAAGTTGTGGATAAGTTGTGGGTTGTCAGAGGATGATTTTTCAGGTTAAAAAACATCCTATTTCATAGCCGCTGATGAGTCTCGTAATGTGCGAAATTAGGACTATATTCTTCGTTTCAGGATTTCGGGTTTTCAGATTTTTACAGGCACATTGCACAGAAAGCTAATCGTCGTTATTAACACCCTCAAAATTGCTTGATGCTGTGCAGAGTTGAAATTGCATTATGCAGGGAAACCCATTAGAATTCGCATCCCTTTTTTAGGGCTACCAGCCAACGCTGCAACCTTGGGGTTTTGGCGGTAAAGCTAACAAATAAATTGTGCGACTTTTCCAGGAATTAAAATGAAAAGAACCTTTCAACCAAGCGTCATCAAACGCAAAAGAACTCATGGTTTCAGGTCCCGTATGGCTACCAAGGGCGGAAAACATGTACTGAACCGTCGACGAGCAAAAGGCCGCGCCAGACTGTCCGCTTGATATCGGGGCACCCCCTGTACCGGGCAAATCAGCCCCAGACAACGGGAGAAATGTCAGTGGTGGATCAGCGATTCCCCAAATCTTGCCGCCTGTTGGATTCCCAAGCTTACGAAAAAGTATTTAAAAAGCCCGATGTCAGGGTTTCCAATAAATATTTTTTGATCCTGGGACGATGGACAGAGTATCAACAGGCGCGAATGGGCGTAATCGTAGCCAAGAAAAATATTGCCCGGGCAAACCAGCGCAACCGCATCAAGCGTCTGCTTAGGGAAGTTTTCAGATTGAGAAAAAACGCATTAGCGCCAATCGATCTTGTGGTGATGACCCGAAAAGGGCTAGAAGACCTTGAAAACAGTGAATGCCTGATATACATCCATGATTTAATAAAAGAGATAGAAAAAAAGAAGCCTTCAATCTGAAAATATCTCATGGTTAAAATTCTTACCTCTCTTGCTCATTTTTACCAACGGTTTTTAAGTCCCCTGTTCGGGCCCCATTGCCGTTTTTATCCCTCGTGTTCCAGTTATTTTATCCAGGCCGTAGAAACCCATGGCGCCGCGAAAGGTTTATGGTTGAGTTTGCGCAGATTTACCCGGTGTCATCCTTTTAATGAGGGTGGGATAGACCTTGTGCCCGCAGGGGCGTGCTCACATTCCATTGGTTTACATGGCAGTCACGATGATTGTGAACGCGATGCAGAACTGAACAAATCTACCTCCAGTAAAAATTCTTCAACTAAGGAATCCCTACTCCACCATGGACATTAAACGTAATCTGATTCTGGTGGGACTGGCGGTTGTCAGTTACCTGATGTTACTGGCATGGAACGAGGATTATCCCCCGAACGCTCCTTCTGCCTCGATTGAGGAAAGCCCATCTGCAGAAATTGCTGATTCCGGTGCAGGCCAGGTTCCAGACTTGCCGCTGTCTGCCACGGCGTCAGAAACAAATGAAAACGATTTGCCTGATATCCCGGTTTCTGGAGAAGTTGCCGCGATAGAAGCAGTTGAAACACCAAACCCAACTCAAATAATAACTATTAACACTCCAAAACAAATTGTCACTGTCGATCTTAAAGGTGGCGATATCGTCGGTCTGTCATTGCCGGACTTTCCCATCTCCATGGAAACACCTGACAGCCCCTTCCCGCTGCTAAGGCAGGATTCAGGAATGGTTTATGTCGCTCAAAGTGGCCTTATTGGACGAGACGGTCCGGATTCGAGCCCTCAGGGCAGGCCTTTATACAGGTCAGCTCAAAGCGACTACACAATAACCAGTGATGAGCAGTATGTTGATCTGACTTTCACTGCTCAAGGCGGCATAGATATCACCAAACGTTTTGTTTTTTCCGTTGATGATTACCTGATTGGTGTGCAGTACCTGGTTAACAATAGAAGCAATAGTTCCTGGCAGGGCAATATGTTCGGTCAGATTAAAAGAGACGATGCGGATGATCCAAGCCAGACTGGCGGATTCAGGGTTAACACCTATCTTGGCGCCGCTATATATACACCGGATGACCCCTACGTAAAATATGATTTCGAAGACATCGATGATGGGGTAGAGCCGCTTCAAACCAGTGGCGGCTGGATTGCTTTCTCACAGCATTACTTTTTAGGTAGCTGGATTCCCAATGCGGATACCAACAATACCTATACCATGCGGTTCAATAATCAGGGTCAGTACCTGCTTACCTTCGTCAATCCGCCAATTACAGTAGCGCCTGGACAATCTGGCAGCATAGAAGCTGGTTTTTGGGCCGGGCCGAAAGATCAATACCGTCTGGATGAAATCTCACCCAGCCTGGGTCTGACAATTGACTATGGTTTGTTTTATTTTATTGCCTCACCGATTTTCTGGCTGCTTACACAAATCAATGATCTTGTTGGCAACTACGGCCTTTCCATTTTGCTGCTTACGCTGGTGATAAAAATAATCCTTTATCCCTTATCAGCAAAAAGTCTCAAATCTATGGCCAAGATGAGACGTCTGGCTCCAAAAATTAATGACCTGAAAGATCGCTATGGCGATGACAAACAGAAATTCATGCAGGCACAAATGGAGTTGTGGAAAAAAGAGAAAGTGAATCCTTTTGGCGGCTGTTTACCCATGTTGTTGCAGATGCCGGTTTTTCTGGGAATTTACTGGGTACTTAATGAAAGCGTTGAATTACGTCAGGCCTCTTTCATTCTCTGGTATGACGACCTTTCTCAAATGGACCCGTATTTTATTTTGCCTATCCTGATGGGCGGCGCAATGTTTGTGCAGCAAATGCTGACTCCCATGCAAACCGCTGATCCGGCCCAGGCTAAAATGATGAAATTTATGCCGCTAATTTTTATGGTATTTTTCCTCTGGTTTCCAGCTGGTCTCGTGCTTTACTACACGGCGAACAGTGTGCTTTCCATACTGCAACAATGGATTATTACCAAGCAGGTGGAAAGATCCTACAAACCTAAAAGATCCTGATAAACACTTTCGGAATAGTTCATGGCTGTCAGTAGCGAAACAATCTGTGCAGTCGCCACGCCATCTGGTCGCGGTGGTATTAGTGTTATAAGAATATCCGGCGCTTGTTCTTATCAGGTAGCTGAGAAACTGACCTCCCTCCAACTGTTGCCCCGTCATGCACATTATGGCGCTTTTTATAGCGCCAGTGGTGAAGTTATTGATAATGGAATTTCTCTATTTTTCCCGGGACCTGACTCTTTCACCGGAGAAGATGTTGTTGAAATACAGGCCCATGGCGGACCTTTTGTTGTCGATATGTTATTACAGGAAATTCTTTCACAGGGCGTTCGCCTGGCAAACCCCGGAGAGTTTTCAGAGCGAGCCTTTCTAAATGACAAAATTGACCTGGCTCAGGCAGAGGCCATTGCAGACCTGATAGAAAGTAACTCTATGGAAGCTGCGCGCTTTGCCATTCGCTCACTTCAGGGTGAATTCTCTACTCTCATTAATTCGCTTATCAGCAGTATTCTGGAATTGAGAAAATATATAGAAGCCGCGATGGATTTTCCTGAGGAAGAGGTCGACTTTCTCGGAGAAGGTGATGTTGAAAACAGACTTATTGCAATATTACGTCGCCTTGATGAGGTACTGGCCAAAGCCAGGCACGGCACCATCATGAAAAATGGTTTACATGTCGTTATTGCCGGTGAGCCCAATGCCGGTAAATCAAGTTTGCTTAATGTTCTGGCAGGACAGTCCAGAGCAATTGTTACTGACATCGCCGGCACAACCAGAGACACCTTGAAGGAACATATCTCCATCGATGGAATGCCTCTGCACATTATTGATACCGCTGGATTGCACAACAGTAACGATATTGTTGAACAGGAGGGCATCAAAAGAGCCTGGAAAGAAATAACTGAGGCCGATCTTGTCCTGCTTGTTGTTGATGCCACCAAAGCATTTGATCCTGAATCTAACGAGCTGATAGCTGCCATAAAAAATGTTATGGAGGATTCACTAAACCTGATTCTGGTCTTTAATAAAACAGATCTAAATGAGCACTCCTCTGTACATAACGAGGACTTGTCAGGCACATACAGCTGTGTTCATTTGTCCGCCAAATCCGGCGCGGGAATAGAATCGTTAAAAACCACGCTTAAAGAGTTTGCCGGACTCAACACCTCTGTGGAAGGGGGCTTTATTTCTCGTCGACGCCATCTTGATGCGCTGGAAAAATCACGTGGTTTTCTCATCTCCGGGCTTGAAGAATTAACCACCAGTAAAGCGGGTGAACTGGTGGCAGAAGATATGCGTGAAGCTCACCTGGCGCTGGAAGCAATAACAGGGAAATATAGCTCTGATGATCTACTGGGAGAAATTTTCTCCAGTTTTTGTATCGGTAAATAATATTTCAAAAAGTTATGAAGCTATTCACCTCTTTTCCACGCCTTTCAATATTGTTACCCCCAGCTTTACCCTCAACACTCCTGCCCAGATTTCAAACCAGGATTGAATTTTTATATGCTCTATTAAATTGTGGAAAAAGTGGCTCACAGGCAGGATAGTTTGTGTACGGAATTTCTCGGCTTTGTCTTGCTGTATAACTACGATAGTTATCATCCCTTAATACATACCTTTAAGTCAGTTTAATGGCAGCCTGCCCACAACGTTAGATGCTTATCAAGCTTTTGATAGTACTGGAATAAACTGGATTATTAACAGGATAAGCCCTTGCTAATAGTAGTAATAACATTAAATATATATTCTTCTATATATATCTATTTATATATATTTAATTACCCATTGAAGGGCAAAATTATTTTCCTTCATTTTTGGAATGAAATGCTTATACTTAGCACCCCTTTTTTACCCGCCTGTGAAATCAGTGGTAAGGTAAATACAGGCTAACAATGATTAACCCATAACGAAAACCCTATGAGCAAGCCGGATAAAAAGACGCAAACATTCGACGTAATTGTCGTCGGTGGTGGTCATGCAGGCACTGAGGCAGCGCTGGCAGCTGCCCGTATGGGAGTTAAAACATTACTTGTTACCCACAATATTGACACGCTGGGCCAGATGTCCTGTAACCCGGCAATTGGCGGCATTGGCAAAACCCATCTTGTTAAAGAGATTGACGCTCTTGGCGGAGCCATGGCCATAGCAGCTGATCTGGCGGGGATTCATTTTCGAACGCTTAATGCGAGTAAAGGACCGGCGGTGAGGGCCACCAGGGCGCAGGCAGATCGAGCTCTCTACAAAGCCGCCATTCGTCACATGCTGGAATCCCAGAACAACTTAAGTATTTTTCAGCAGGCGGTGGATGATCTCATCATTGAAGGGGAGTCTGTTCGGGGAATTGTTACCCAGATGGGTCTGCGGTTTTTTGCGCCCCGGGTTATTCTGACCACAGGGACCTTTCTTTGGGGGAAAATTCATATTGGTTTGAAAAACCATGCTGGTGGCAGAGCGGGTGATGAACCCTCAATTGCGCTGGCAGACAGGTTACGAGAGTTGCCATTCAATGTGGGTCGTTTGAAAACTGGAACGCCGCCGCGAATTGATGCCGATAGCGTTGATTTTTCGAAAATGACCGAGCAGCCAGGCGATACCCCTTTGCCAGTCATGTCCTATCTGGGCAAAGTCGAGCAGCATCCGCGCCAGGTAAGCTGTTACATTACTGCCACAAATGAGCGAAGCCACGAAATTATCCAGCAAGGACTGGCGTTTTCACCCATGTACAGTGGAGAAATTGAAGGCGTAGGCCCTCGCTATTGCCCCTCTATTGAAGACAAGGTTGTCAGGTTTGCTGACAAGTCCAGCCACCAGATATTTGTTGAGCCGGAAGGTCTTAACAGCCGTGAACTTTATCCGAACGGTATCTCTACCAGTCTGCCCTATGAAGTCCAGGAACAGCTAATCGCCAGCATAAGCGGATTTGAAAATGCCCGTATCGTGCGTCCTGGATATGCGATTGAATATGATTTTTTTGATCCCCGGGATCTGACCTATGCTCTGGAAACCAAATTTATAAAAGGCCTGTATTTTGCGGGGCAGATAAATGGTACTACTGGCTATGAAGAAGCCGGTGCCCAAGGCTTACTGGCAGGTATTAATGCTGCGCTGGCGATACAGGAAAAAGATCTTTGGTGTCCTGGAAGGGATGAGGCCTATATCGGGGTTCTGGTGGATGACCTGATCAGCAGAGGCACCCAGGAACCTTATCGAATGTTTACCTCAAGAGCAGAGTATCGCCTTATGCTGAGACAGGATAATGCGGATTTTCGATTGACTGAAATAGGTAGAGATCTCGGCCTGGTGGACGAGGAACGCTGGCAGACTTTTTCACAAAAGCAGATCCAGGTGGCCGACGAGTCAGCAAGATTATCAGCTACATGGGTTCAGACCAGCGGTTCTCTGAGTGAGAAAATTAACAAACTTCTGGAAAAACCCCTGATTCATGAATATACACTTGCGGATATTTTATCGCGACCCAGAGTGACGCTATCGGCACTGAACCAGGCTTGTATTGATGAAGGTATTCTGGCGAATGTGCCCGATGCTCTCGTTGCCGAACAGGTTGAAATACGTATCAAGTATCAAGGGTATATAAATCGCCAACATGCTGAAATTGAGAAAATGAAAGGCCATGAAAATACTTCAATTGCCGATGATTTCAGTTATCAGGATATCCCTGGTCTTTCCAGCGAACTGAAACAGAAGCTGGCGCAGGTGCAACCCTCAAGTATAGGACAAGCATCACGAATACCCGGTATGACGCCGGCTGCCATCTCCCTGTTGCTGGTGTATCTGAAAAAACACCAACATAAAAAAACTTCACCCGGCAGCATTCCAGATCAGGAAATTGAGCGAAAGAATAAAATTGCCTGATGGAGTCGAAACTCTCACTCACGGAACAACTTAAAACCGGACTGTCCATACTTGATCTGGACCTGGACAATGAAAAAGTAGAACAGCTGGTTCAGTATCTGCAGCTTCTGGATAAGTGGAATAAAGCCTACAACCTTTCCGGTATCAAGGAAGTTCAGCGCATGGTGGCTTACCACCTGTTGGACAGTCTGGCGATAGTACCTCATATTGACGGGAATATTATTCTGGACGTAGGTACCGGGGCCGGACTGCCAGGAATCCCGTTAGCTATATGTTTCCCCGAAAAAAAGTTTTTATTGCTGGACAGCAATGGCAAGAAAACACGCTTTCTTTTTCAGGTTAGGATGGAACTGGGAATGGAAAATGTTGAAGTATTTCACAATCGTCTGGAAACCTTTCAAAGCAGGGAACAAATTGATATTGTCCTGTGCCGGGCATATGCGACCCTGTCCAGGGTAGTCAGCCAATGCAGTCATCTGATGAAAGCTGATTGCAGATTACTGGCTATGAAAGGGCAGTATCCGGAGGAGGAAATACTGGAGTTACCCGCTTCCTTCAGGTTTGTGAAAACCAGCGAACTTAATGTGCCCGGGGTTGATGGAACCCGGCATCTCATAGAAATCGTCCCGACCAGTGGGCAATAAACAGGAATGCAGAGAACAGTGAGCCATATTTTTGCGATTGCAAACCAGAAAGGTGGAGTGGGTAAAACCACAACCAGCGTTAATCTGGCGGCCTCACTGGCACGCATGAATAAAAAAGTCTTGCTGGTGGATCTTGACCCGCAGGGCAATGCGACGATGGGAAGCGGCGTCGAGAAAAATGATCTTGAGGCCAGTGTTTATGATCTCCTTGTGCTACAGACACCCCTGCAGGAAATTACCGTTAAGTCCTCTGAAGGCGGATTTGATCTGCTGCCTGCAAACGGCGATCTGACGGCAGCAGAAGTGGAGCTGCTGGACAAGGAAGGTCGTGATCATCGCTTACGTGACAGCCTCTCCCAGGCCGGCATCACTTATGATTATATTCTTATCGATTGCCCACCGTCGCTGAACATGTTGACGATTAATGCATTGGTGGCTGCTGATGGCGTATTGATACCCATGCAATGCGAATATTATGCACTTGAAGGACTATCGGCACTGTCACAAACAGTCCAGGCAGTGTCTGGATCATTGAACTCCAGACTTAAAATAGAAGGTATATTGCGCACAATGTATGACCCACGCAATAAACTGTCACAGGAAGTATCAGATCAACTTATCGATCATTTCGGAGAAACGGTTTACAGAACCATTGTCCCGCGTAATGTGAGACTTGCTGAAGCACCAAGTTTTGGATTACCCGTAATAGTGTATGATAAAACATCTCGCGGAGCGCTGGCTTATATTGCCCTGGCAGGAGAGATTCTCAGACGTCACAGCGTTGGCGGTGTTGATGCAAATAGCGATAACAACCCGGAAATCACCATAGAAGCCGGCGATAATCAGCAAGATAATGAGACTGACCATGGCCCCGGCGTAGGCAATAGCTAATATGCTTTGCTCATACGTAATACTTTACAGAATTGGCAGTAATTAAAATGACGACAAAAAAACGTGGTTTGGGCAGGGGGCTGGATGCATTACTTGGAACAGGAAATTCCAGGTCCCAGGAAAACCAGGGCGAAAAAAATGAAGCTGCCGTAGAAGTTGCGATCAACCCTGATCTAGCCGCCGAGTCCGGGCAGCCTGTTATTACCAGTAACGAAAACAATTCCCTGAAATACCTCCCCGTTGAGTTTATCCAACCAGGAAAATATCAGCCACGACTGGATATGCGGCCGGAATCCCTGGAAGAGCTGGCCAATTCCATCAAGGCACAGGGTGTGATGCAGCCAATTGTTGTTCGCAGTATAAGCTCTGACATGTATGAGATTGTCGCTGGTGAAAGACGCTGGCGTGCCAGTCAGCTGGCAGGATTGGACAAGATTCCTGTCATAATCAAGCAGGTCGCTGATGAAGCGGCTATTGCAATGGCTCTGATAGAAAACATTCAGCGAGAAAATCTTAATCCCATTGAAGAAGCCATGGCCCTGCAGCGCTTGATTGAGGAATTTGAGCTTACCCAGCAGGAAGCCGCAGATGCGGTAGGTAAATCCCGTACTACAGTAACGAATCTGTTACGGCTGATGAGCCTTAATCCCGACGTACGTCGACTGGTGGAGCATGGAGACCTGGAAATGGGGCATGCCCGGGCACTTCTATCCCTGCCTTTTGAAAAGCAGATAGAAGCAGCCAGGACGGTGATCGGGAAGGATCTTTCTGTAAGGCAGACGGAAGCCCTGGTCAGAAAATTACAGTCCCATAAGAAAAAAACCTCCCCTGCAGACAAGATTGACCCTGATATTCGCCATTTGCAGGATGATTTATCGGAGAAACTGGGTACTCAGGTCATGATTCAGCATACGGCCAAAGGAAAAGGCAAACTGGTCTTCAAATATAACTCCCTGGATCAGCTCGAAGGCATTCTTGATCACATAAAATAAGCAGATTACTTCCTGAATTTTGGCGATTTTCTGGCATTTTCAAAAAACTTGCACCGAAAGTGCACAAATTTTCCTCTATATATTGTCTGGTTGGCTTAAATTCCCTATAATCCGCGGCCCGAGCAGGTCGTGCGTAGAAGAATTTCTGTACTGTGATAGCAAAATTATCAGTCCTCAGGGTCGTAGCCCTGCAAACAGGATTTACAGCAGTACTGGCAGCAGTAACTGATATGGCCCTGAGCTGGGTTGAAGCCCAGTCAGTGATTATTGGAGCGTTGATTGCGATAATCCCTGGTGCCTATTTCGGTTTTGTATATTTTCGGGAAACTGGCTCGCGGGCCATGCAAAGAACCATTCGCCGTGCTTTTGTTGCTGAAGCGGTGAAGTTAGTGATGATGGGTGCAGGTTTTGCACTTGCCTTCCGTTTTATGGGTTCTTTAAACCCCCTGGCTTTATTTATTGGATTCGTGTTGACACACGGATGCGGTATTTTTGCGATAGCAAAAATGCAATTTGCCTACAAACAGGCACCAGAACACCAACGCTAAAAGTTTGTAATAAATAGTTGTTAAGTTGATTAAAAATAGCTAACAGGAAGAAAGAGAACCGATGGCTGCTGAAGAACATGCGGTAGAAGGTGCCCAAGAGCACGCTCCACAATACGCCACTGGCGGTGAATACATCCAGCATCACCTGGGCTTTCTGGTATTTGGTCAAAAAGAAGATGGTCACTGGGGCTTTGCCCACAGCGAGGAAGAGGCCAAGGATATGGGCTTCTGGTCTTTAAATGTCGACACCATGGGCATCTCCCTGGTTCTTGGCCTGATTTTTCTGGCCTTATTCAAAACAGTCAGCAAAAAAGCCACATCCGGTGTTCCCGGCGGCTTTCAAAATGCCATCGAAATGATTGTGGAAATGGTACAGACCAACGTCAAGAACACCTTCCACGCAAAAAATGACTATATAGCACCCCTTTCACTAACAATATTCTGCTGGGTGTTTCTGATGAACCTGATGGACCTCGTTCCCGTCGACGTGATCCCCCTGATTGCACAAACGATTGCAGGGGACTCACACCTTTATTTCAAGGCCGTACCCTCAACTGATGTCAACATCACTGCAGGCTTGGCACTTAGTGTTTTCATCATGATTATTTACTACAGCATCAAGATCAAAGGTGTTGGCGGATTTCTTGGCGAGCTGGCATTTCACCCTTTCGGTAAGTGGGCCATGCCCCTGAACCTGGTGATGGAGCTTCCAGCCTTTCTTGCCAAACCGGTTTCATTGGCACTGCGACTTTTCGGCAACCTGTTTGCGGGTGAGGTAATTTTCCTAGTAATTGCCTTGCTTGGCTGGTATCAGCTGCCTTTGCATTTCGCCTGGGCGGTGTTCCATATTCTGGTGATAACACTGCAGGCCTATCTGTTCATGATGCTTACCATTGTGTATCTGAATCAGGCACACAATGATCATTGATATTAATAAAGTAAAAACGCAATAACGCAATAACGCTAATTTAGTTTAAAACTCGTAAAACCTGGAGATAAAAAATGGAAACAATATACGCCTACACCCTGATTTCCGCTGCCCTGATTTTCGGTATCTGTGGTGCCGGTACAGCGATTGCCTTTGGTAATCTCGGTGGCAAACTCATCGAAAGTTCAGCCCGACAGCCGGAACTTGCCCCACGTCTGCAAACCCAGTTCTTCCTGGTTGCAGGTTTCGTGGACGTAATTTCAATCATCGGTGTTGGTATGGCCATGCTGTTCATTTTCGCCGTACCTTTTCAGGTATAAGCAGACGACTGAAAACAACGGGCGCATTGATATGAATTGGCAGTGCGCAATGGTCGCAATGCAAACCTAGGTGAGGAAACTATGAATCTGAATGCAACTATCTTCGGTCAAATAATCGCATTCTTCGTGTTTGCGTGGTTCTGTAAGAACTATGTCTGGCCGCCGATCGTGGCAGCACTGGATGAGCGACAGAAGAAAATCGCTGATGGTCTGGAAGCCGCCGATCGTGCTGGAAAAGATCTTGAACTGGCACAGGAAAAAGCCTCGCAACTGCTGAAAGAAGCAAAAAAAGATTCTGTCAGCATTCTGGATCAGGCCAACAAACGTGCTTCCCAGATTGTGGATGAAGCAAAAGAGCAGGCTCGCCTGGAAGGGCAGCGTTTGATTACTGCTGCTCAGGCTGAAATTGAACAGGAAGTATTGCGCGCAAAAGAAGACTTGCGTGCCCAGGTGTCGGCATTAGCTATTTCCGGCGCAGAAAAAATTCTTCAGTCATCCGTGGATGAAAAAGTTCATGCGAGCATGCTGGATCAATTGGCAACAAGCCTGTGATAAAACATTTTCGGTAAATACCGAAAATGGTAATTGGAAATCAGAGCACCTTATGTCTCAAAACACAACAATAGCAAGGCCTTATGCGAAAGCAGCCTTTGCAGTGGCAAATCAGTCAGGACAATTGGCTGAGTGGTCAGCCATGCTGCAAACTGCAACTGGAGTTGTTGAATCTCCAAGAGTCAGCCAATTGCTGGCTTCTCCAAGTCTTAGCGGAGAACAACAGGCAGCGGCAATCGTTAGCATCTGTGGTGATGAGATTGACAAGCAGGTAGCAAGCTTTATTGCGGTTCTGGCAGAAAACAAGCGCCTGACACTGATGTCTGAAATAGTCACCTTGTTTGACGCCATGAAAGCCAATCAGGAAAAACGAGTAGACGTAGAGGTAATTTCTGCCTATGCCCTGGATGAGGCGGCTGAGATTAAACTGAAAGAAACATTGAAAAAGCGCTTGCAGCGGGATGTATCCCTGAGCAGCCGTGTTGACCAGTCCCTTATTGGAGGGCTTGTCCTGAGAACGGATGATCTGGTTATAGACGGCTCACTGCGAGGGAGATTAAATAAATTAGCCGAGGCAATGAATTCCTGAGTTTTTAGCGGAAACCGTATAGAAATAAAAGGAAAGAGTTGAGGAAAAAAAGAATGCAGCAACTGAACCCATCAGAAATAAGCGAAATTATTAAACAGCGCATTGAAAGCCTGGATGTCTCAGCCCAGCCGAGTACTGAAGGAACTATCGTCAGTGTGTCTGACGGTATTATCCGTATTCATGGCTTGGCAGATGTGATGTACGGCGAGATGATTGAATTCGAAGGCGGCATCTATGGAATGGCACTTAACCTCGAAAGAGATTTCGTGGGTGCGGTTGTTCTGGGTGATTATCAGAGCCTTGCCGAAGGTCAAAGCTGTCGTTGTACCCAGCGTATTCTTGAGGTTCCGGTCGGTCCTGAACTGGAAGGCCGTGTAGTCGATGCTCTTGGTAATCCCATCGATGGCAAGGGCCCAGTGAATGCCAAGATGACAGATGCTGTTGAGAAAGTTGCACCAGGTGTAATTGCGCGTCAGTCGGTTTCCCAGCCAGTACAAACGGGCCTTAAAGCGATCGACGCCATGGTGCCAATTGGTCGTGGTCAGCGAGAGCTGATTATTGGTGACCGTCAGATTGGTAAGACAGCTGTTGCCATTGATGCCATCATCAACCAGAAAGGCACAGGTGTTAAATGTATCTATGTGGCTATTGGCCAGAAACAATCATCCATCGCTTCTGTGGTTCGCAAGCTTGAAGAACATGGCGCCATGGACCACACCATCGTGGTTGCCGCAGGTGCTTCTGATCCAGCGTCAATGCAGTTTATTGCGCCCTATTCCGGTTGCACCATGGGTGAGTATTACAGGGATAATGGCCAGGATGCCCTGATTATTTATGATGATTTAACCAAGCAGGCCTGGGCCTATCGTCAAATTTCCCTGTTGTTACGCCGTCCGCCAGGTCGTGAAGCATATCCTGGTGATGTGTTCTATCTCCATTCACGTCTGCTGGAACGGGCAGCACGTGTTAATGCTGAATATGTAGAAAATTTCACCGAGGGTAAAGTGAAAGGACAAACAGGTTCCCTGACCGCGCTGCCCATTATTGAAACCCAGGCTGGTGACGTATCGGCATTCGTACCGACCAACGTAATTTCTATTACGGATGGCCAGATCTTCCTGGAAACCAACCTCTTTAACTCCGGTATTCGTCCAGCCATGAACGCAGGTCTGTCGGTTTCCCGAGTAGGTGGCGCAGCACAAACCAATATTATCAAGAAGCTGGGTGGCGGTATTCGTCTTGCTCTTGCCCAGTATCGTGAACTGGCAGCATTTGCCCAGTTTGCATCTGACCTTGATGAAGCAACCCGGTCGCAATTGGAACATGGACAGCGCGTTACAGAATTAATGAAGCAGAAACAATACTCTCCTCTGTCAGTCGCGGAAATGGGTATTGTCCTGTTTGCTGCCAATGAAGGTTTTTTGAAAGAAATTGATTTGACCAAGATTGCTGACTTTGAAGCAGCCTTGTTGTCCTACATGAATTCCGAGTACAGCGACCTGATGAATAAAATCAACGAAACAGGCGACTATAACGAAGAAATTCAAAGAGCCTTCAAGGCCGCTATGGAAAAATTCATCTCTACACAGAGCTGGTAAAAGAAAATGGCAGCAGGAAAAGAAATTCGCAATCAGATCGGCAGTATTAAAAATACTCAGAAGATCACTAGCGCCATGGAAATGGTTGCGGCAAGCAAGATGCGAAAAGCGCAGGACCGGATGGAACTGGGTAAACCCTATGCACGCAATATTCGAAACGTTGCGGGCCATCTGGCGCATTCTTCACCTGAGTATCGCCATATCTATATGGAAGAACGTGAAGTTAAACGTGTTGGTTATATAGTCGTATCAACCGACCGTGGCTTGTGTGGTGGCCTGAACGTTAACCTGTTCAAGAGAATGATCAAATCAATGAAAGCCTGGCATGATGAAGGTGCAGAAATTGACATTTGTGCTATCGGTTCCAAGGGTGCCGCTTTCTTCAATAGCTATGGCGGCAATGTGATCGCAGCTGTCAGGGGTGTGGGTGATAAACCTGAAGTTGAAGATCTGGTTGGTGGCGTTAAGGTCATGCTGGATAATTTTGCCGATGGCGTTATCGATAAGCTATTCATGGTATCAAACGAATTTGTGAATACCATGACCCAGGAAGCCAAAGTAGAGCAGCTGTTACCTTTGCAGCCCGAAGAATCCGATGAATTCAAGCATCACTGGGATTATATCTATGAGCCCGATGCTCAAGCTTTGCTTGAAGGTTTGTTGGCCAGGTATATCGAGTCCCAGGTTTATCAGGCGGTTGTTGAAAATAATGCCTGTGAACAGGCAGCACGAATGATTGCCATGAAAAGTGCTACTGATAATGCGGGCGAACTTATGGATGAGCTTCAGCTTATTTATAACAAGGCACGCCAGGCGTCGATTACACAGGAATTGTCAGAAATTGTTAGTGGTGCAGCGGCGCTTTAAAGCAAGGCTTTTTACCATTGGCGGAAAAATAATTTTTAGTTAAAACCAGAGATTTATTAAAGAGGAACCGGACATGAGTAGCGGTCGTATCGTACAAATTATTGGTGCTGTAATTGACGTGGAGTTTCCACGGGATTCCGTTCCCAAGGTATATGATGCCCTGGAAGTGGAAGCAAGCGATATTACGCTGGAAGTTCAGCAGCAGCTGGGCGACGGTGTTGTTAGAACTATTGCTCTGGGTTCCACTGAAGGTTTGCGTCGCGGACTGAATGTCAGTGATACCGGTGCAGCTATCAGTATCCCTGTCGGAGAAGGCACACTTGGTCGCATTATGAATGTGCTGGGTGACCCTATCGATGAGCGTGGAGAAATCGTCTCTCAGGAAAAAATGCCAATTCATCGGAAAGCGCCATCCTACGATGAACAGGCGGCGTCTGAAGAATTGCTGGAAACAGGCATCAAGGTTATCGACCTGGTATGTCCTTTTGCCAAGGGCGGTAAAGTCGGACTGTTCGGGGGTGCCGGTGTAGGTAAGACGGTAACCATGATGGAATTGATTAACAACATCGCTACCGAGCATAGTGGTCTTTCCGTATTTGCCGGTGTAGGTGAACGTACTCGTGAGGGTAACGACTTCTACCATGAAATGCAGGAAGCGGGCGTAATCGATACAGAAACGTTCACAAACTCCAAGGTATCGATGGTTTACGGCCAGATGAATGAGCCTCCCGGTAACCGTCTTCGTGTTGCCCTGACAGGTCTGACAATGGCGGAAAAATTCCGTGATGAAGGTCGTGATGTACTGTTCTTCGTTGATAACATTTACCGTTATACCCTGGCAGGTACTGAAGTATCTGCACTGTTGGGTCGTATGCCTTCCGCGGTGGGTTACCAGCCAACGCTGGCTCAGGAAATGGGCGAGTTGCAGGAACGAATCACTTCTACCAAAACAGGTTCCATTACCTCCATCCAGGCGGTATATGTACCAGCGGATGACCTGACTGACCCGTCACCTGCTACAACCTTTGCTCACCTTGACGCCACCGTTGTACTGTCACGTGATATTGCCCAGCTGGGTATATATCCTGCGGTAGATCCACTGGACTCTACGTCGCGTCAGCTCGACCCTCTGGTAATTGGTCAGGAGCACTACGAAGTGGCTCGCGGTGTGCAGTCTATTCTTCAGCGTTATAAAGAACTGAAAGATATTATTGCCATTCTTGGTATGGATGAGTTGTCTGAAGATGACAAACAGGCAGTAAACCGTGCCAGAAAAATTGAGCGATTTTTCTCACAGCCCTGTACCGTGGCCGAAGTATTTACCGGCGCCCCTGGTAAATATGTATCATTGAAAGAAACTATCAGCAGTTTCAAAGCAATTCTGGATGGTGAATACGATGATCTGCCCGAGCAGGCCTTCTACATGGTCGGCGGTATTGAAGATGTTGTAGAAAAAGCGAAGAATATGTAATCTGGCTGGAAAAGAACGATCAGGAACTACCTGGAAAATAGGTAACTAAAAAGAGATTAACACTATGGCCATGACCACCCATTGCGATATAGCGAGTGCTGAAGAACAGATCTTCTCAGGTCGTGTTCAATCCTTGACGGCCACAGGCACACTGGGTGATATGGGTATTTATCCTGGTCATGCTCCTTTGCTAACGGCATTGATTCCTGGTCCTGTTCGCATCATTACGCAAAATGGTGAGGAAGAAATCTTCTATGTCTCGGGTGGTTTTCTTGAAGTTCAGCCCGGAACTGTGAATATTCTGGCAGATACTGCGGTTCGAGCAGATGATGTTGATGAAGCCAATGCCATCGAGGCGATGGAAGAAGCTAAAGAAGTTATTCTCAACCAGGGCGCAGAGATGGAATATGCACAGGCTGCATCTCAGTTAGCCCATGCAGCTGCACAGATCAGAACCTTACAGCAATTGCGCAAAAAGCTCGGCGGTTAACCCCTCTCTCCCAGGCCTGAAAGTGGTCAGTGCAGATAAGAGCAATTCAATAAAAAGGCAGCATTCGCTGCCTTTTTTGGTATTCTACCCAAGTAAAATTAATCTCTGGAAATTATGCCTTTGAAACTTAATGTTGTTGTGCTGGCAGCCGGTAAAGGCACGCGAATGGCGTCCTCTCTGCCCAAGGTTTTACACAGGCTGGCGGGCAAGCCAATGCTGTCACATGTCCTGAATACAGCGCATTCACTGTCTTGTGCAAACCTTCAGGTGGTAACGGGCTTTGGTTCTGAACTTGTTGAACAGATGCTGGGGGGGCAGGCTAGCCGTTTTGTATTACAAAAAGAGCAGCTCGGGACAGCGCATGCCGTCGCACAGACCTTGCCCTATCTTGATGATGATGCGCTGGTTCTCATTCTCTATGGTGACGTCCCGCTGATCAGGAAATCCACACTGGAAGCCCTCCTTGGCAAGGTCGATGAAAACAGCATGGGCGTTTTAACCTGTAATGTTTCTGATCCAAAAGGATTGGGAAGAATTATTCGTAATCAAGAAGGTCAAATAACCAGCATTGTTGAAGAAAAAGATGCCACAGCGGAACAAAAAGCCATTTCCGAAATTAATACCGGATTTATGGCTATACCGGTGAAGCGATTAAAAGCCTGGCTGCCTAAAGTTGAAGCGAATAATGCACAAAAGGAATACTACCTGACCGACCTGGTTGAAATTGCTCTGGCGGATGGTTGCCACGTTGTTACCAGTAATTGTGACAATCAGCAGGAGATAACAGGAATCAACAACCGGGTACAACTAGCGCAACTGGAAAGGACATATCAGCAAAATATGCATACAGAATTAATGAATAACGGGGTGAGCCTGGCGGACCCCGCTCGATTTGATATTCGAGGTAATGCCACCATTGCCGCGGATGTTGAAATTGATATCAATGTCATACTTGAAGGTGAAGTAAATATTGCCGGTCACGTAAAAATTGGCGCAGGCTGCATACTGAAAAACTGCTCTATTGGTGAAGGCACTCAATTGCATCCATATACCGTGATAGAAGATGCGGTCATTGGAAAAAATTGTCAGTTGGGACCATTTGCCAGAGTAAGACCCGGCACGGAATTAAAAGATTCGGCCAAGCTGGGAAACTTTGTTGAAATCAAGAAAAGTATTGTTGGTGAAGGCAGCAAGATCAACCACCTTTCCTATGTTGGAGATGCAGAGCTGGGCAACAATGTTAACGTTGGTGCTGGCACCATTACCTGTAATTACGATGGCGTGAATAAATTTAAAACCATCATCGGCAATGAAGTGTTTGTTGGTTCAAATGCTGTGCTGGTTGCGCCCCTGGAAATTAAGGATGGCGGATTTATTGCTGCCGGCTCCACTATAACCAAGACTGTGGCAAAAGGTCAGCTGGCCTTTGGCCGTAGCAGACAATCCAATATTGATGGCTGGAAGCGGCCTGAAGCAAAGAAAAAGTAATCCCGGGAAAAAGATTTTATGTGCGGAATTGTAGGCGCCATTGGGCAGCGGAATGTTAGCGGAATTCTGGTTGAAGGTTTAAAAAGACTGGAGTACCGAGGATATGATTCGGCCGGCCTTGCCCTTATTACACGAAAAGACAAAACGCTGGCCTGTGTAAAAGCGGTAGGGAAAGTAAAGTCTCTTGAAGATAAAATTATTCAAACTCCGGTTGACGGGCCTGTTGGTATTGCGCATACGCGCTGGGCAACTCATGGCAAACCTACCGAAGAAAACGCTCACCCGCATATATCGCACGATCGTCTCGCATTAATTCATAACGGTATTATTGAGAACTATCAGACGCTCAAACAAGAGCTGATCAAGAAAAATTATGAGTTCAAAACGGAAACTGATACTGAAGTTATAGTTCATTTGATACACATGTTTGTCATTGAAGAGGAAATGACATTATTTGATGCGGTCAATAGAACCATCAAATTGCTTGATGGCGCTTACGGCCTGGCCGTAATTGATAAGGAAGATCCAAAACGAATAATCGTTGCTCGTAGCGGCAGCCCACTTATTATTGGTGTCGGTATAGGCGAAAACTTTATTGCATCAGATCCTGCTGCGCTTGGACAGGTTACGGACCGTTTCATTTATCTTGAAGAGGGTGATGTAGCAGAAATAAAAGCCAACAAGATAAAAATTGTTAATGGTGGCGAGAAGGTGGATCGAACTATAGTTCGACTTAACCAGGACATGGAAAATTCAGTAAAAGGCAAGTATCGCCATTTCATGCTTAAGGAAATTTTTGAACAGCCGGACGCCGTTCGCAATACTCTGGCGGGCAAACTCAGTAAAACCCATGTGCTTGAAGAAGCCTTTGGTATCAATGCCCGTGAGATTTTCGACAAAACTGATCGAGTGCAAATAGTGGCATGTGGCACTAGTTATCATGCCGGAATGATAGCAAAATTCTGGTTTGAAAATATTGCCCGCATGCCATGTTCAGTGGATATTGCCAGTGAGTACCGCTATCGTAACATGCTGGTACCGGACAATTGTTTGTTCGTCACTATTTCCCAGTCTGGCGAAACAGCGGATACTTTGGCTGCACTTCGATTTGCAAAGGAATCCGGCTATGTGGGCTGCATGGCTATTTGTAATGTAGCCAACAGCTCAATCCAGCGTGAGTCTGACTTTTCCATCATGACACTGGCTGGTCGCGAAATTGGCGTTGCTTCCACCAAGGCATTTACTACCCAACTTTCTATTCTTACCTTGCTTTGTATTGTGCTTGCACGTCGCAACGGGCTTACTGAAGAAAACGAACAGGAACTGGTAGAAGACCTTCATCAGCTACCCCACATACTTGAGCAAACTTTATTGCTGAGTGATCAGATTAAACGGATGTCGCTGGATTTTGCCGACAAACGCCACTCCCTATTTCTTGGTAGAGGCGTGCAATACCCGGTAGCGAAAGAGGGAGCCCTTAAACTTAAGGAAATATCCTATATACATGCAGAAGCCTACCCAGCTGGTGAACTAAAACATGGTCCGCTGGCTTTGGTGGATGACCAGATGCCGGTTATTGCCGTTGCGCCGAACGATGAACTACTGGAGAAACTGAAATCAAATCTTCAGGAAGTAAGCGCCCGTGGTGGCCAGTTATATGTTTTTGCTGATGCAGAGGCTGGCTTCCATAATGATGAAAACATTAGTGTGGTAAATGTCCCGCACTGCTCTGAGTTTCTGGATCCGATTATTTATACCATCCCGTTACAGCTATTGTCCTATCATGTTGCTGTGATCAAGGGGACTGATATTGATCAACCAAGGAATTTGGCTAAATCGGTAACAGTTGAATAATCAACCGTTAATAGTCTTATTTAAACCTGCTCTGGTACCAGTCATCACTCTTGATATGCAGTAATCTCAATCCTACTTTATACTTTTATTAGAGCGCAGTGGCTTCAGGCTTTTGTTTAATCTTTTCAGATGATCCTGTAACAGGCTACCGCGTTGTTGGGCTACTCCCATGGCCAGCACATCTATTACTACCAGGTGTGCAATACGCGAGGAGACCGGAGAAAACACATGCTGGTTTTCTTCTACATTGATATGAATAGGTATTGCACACAGGTCTGCAACGGGAGTTTTGTCCGGAACCAGACCAATAACTGTAGCTCCTGCTTCCCGTGCCAGCTTGAGACTCTGAATAAGAGCCGTGGAACGACCAGACTGTGAAATAGCGACCACAACATCACCGCTTTTCAGAGAAATAGCGGACATGTGTTGTATATGCGGATCAGTGTATGCCGCAGCAGAGACCTGCAGGCGGAAAAATTTATGCTGGGCATCAATAGCTACAGAGCCGGAAGCGCCGAAACCATAAAACTCCACGCGCTCAGCAATAGCCAATGCCTCAATTGCTGATTCCAGAGCCGTAATATCAAGTTCCTCACGAACCGCAATGAGAGAACCTATGGTTGAGTCAAAGACTTTTTTGCTGACATCGGTGATGGAGTCTGCATCACTGACAGAAAACTGGCTATATATTCCGCTGCTACCGAGGTAACGCGCAAGTTGAAGCTTGAAGGATTGAAAGCCGTCATAGCCCAGCGCGCGGCAGAAGCGCAACACGGTAGGCTCGCTAACCTGGGAGTGGTTTGCCAGGTCAATGATGCGCATATTCAGGATTACAGCAGGGTCTGCCAGCACAAAGTCGGCAACTTTGCGTTCGGATTTGCGCAGACTACCCAGTGCTTCAGAAATAGCCTTGATAAGATTAGTATTTTCCAATGGGTATTCCTGGCCAGCTGTCTGGTGACATTGTTGTAAAGGTCATTTCAGAAAATATAAAGCTCGAAAAGCAGGGTCAATCGCCATCAATGGGACTTATATTATCAGCCTGAGCGCCCTTATCAGTCTGGACAATTTCCATAATCACCTTTTGCCCTTCGATCAGGGTTCGGCGACCATCACCGATAATGGCACTATAATGCACGAAAATCTCAGTACCATCAGGGTGCTCAATAAAGCCAAAGCCCTTGTCATCATTAAACCATTTAACGGTTCCCTCTACTTGTACTGACATAAGATTCCCGCGTTAAACCAGTGCTTCATGACATATCCCCATTGTTAAAAACAGTATGTCGGACACTAGCGCGAAAAAGTGTCACAAGTCAAAAGAGCATTGGCAATACCAGCGAAAAAGATTTCGGCATTACAGATTTTTTTTCACCTGCCGGTAAGCGCATTTGCTAAAATCAGCACCCATGGATATATCCCACATACTTAATTCTCTTAACGACCACCAGCGTAAAGCCGTTACTTCGGACCCGGGAAATCTTCTGGTGCTTGCAGGCGCTGGAAGCGGTAAAACCAGGGTGCTGGTTCATCGCATTGCCTGGCTTATTCAAATGGAAGGAGTGTCCCCCCATGGCATTCTTGCTGTTACTTTCACCAACAAAGCAGCAAATGAAATGCGGCTTCGCATTGAAGAACTGCTCGAGCGTCCGGCAGGCGGTATGTGGGTGGGGACTTTTCATGGACTGGCGCATCGTTTGCTACGAGCGCATTACCAGGAAGCTGGATTGCCGGAAAAATTCCAGATTCTGGATTCTGATGACCAGCTTCGCCTGGTAAAACGAATATGTAAAAACCTTGAACTTGATGAGTCGAAATGGCCAGCCAAACAATGCCAATGGTTTATTAATAATCAAAAGGATGAAGGGGTACGGGCAGCCAATCTGGAAGATTTTGGCGAAGAGTTCATGCAGATAATGATCCGTGTTTACAGCGCTTATGAAGAAGCCTGCGATCGTGGAGGCATGGTGGATTTTGGTGAACTATTATTACGTTCACATGAGCTCTGGCTTAATAATCCGGCTTTACTTGAGCATTATCAGAGTCGTTTTCGCCATATTCTGGTTGATGAGTTTCAGGATACCAATGCAATTCAATACGCCTGGTTACGCATGCTGGTAGGCCGTAATGGCTTTATTACAGTGGTTGGTGATGATGACCAGTCTATTTATGGTTGGCGTGGCGCCCGCATCGAAAATATCCAGAATTTTGATAAGGATTTTTCTGATGCTGACATGGTCAGACTGGAACAGAACTATCGCTCTACAGCTAATATTCTCAGTGCGGCAAACAGCCTGATTGCAAAAAATACCGGCAGACTGGGTAAGGAACTCTGGACTGAAGACAAGGACGGTGAAAGCATTTCATCCTATAGCGCCTTCAACGAACAGGATGAAGCGCGCTTTATTATCGGACAGATTGAAAAATGGGTGAATTCGGGTAACAAGCATACCGAAGCGGCCATCCTCTATCGCTCAAACGCCCAGTCCCGGGAACTGGAAGAGGCCTTGCTCAGAGTAAGCATGCCGTATCGAATTTATGGTGGTTTCAGGTTTTATGAAAGACTGGAAATTCGAAATGCCCTGGCTTACATGCGTTTGGTGGCTAGCCGTGATGATGATGCTGCTTTTGAGCGGGTCATTAATACCCCGGTCAGAGGGCTTGGGGCAAAAACCCTGGACAGCATCCGCCAGATTGCCAGAGCTGAAGGCTGTTCCATGTGGCAGGCTGCTGTGAAAGTGGTGGAAGAATCGTTGCTACCGGCAAGAGCGGTGCTCAATATCACAGGTTTCATGGCCTTGATTAATGCGATGGAAGACCAGGTTTATGGCAGGGAGCTGTATGAATTCACTGAATATGTTGTGAAGCAAAGCGGCCTGATTCAGCATCATGAAAAAGAGGGCGGTGAAAAGGCGCGTACGCGAATAGAAAACCTTGAAGAACTTATTAATGCGGCGAAGGCGTTTGAAGTAGAAGATATACGCACAGAAGAAAATATGCTGCAGGAGGAAGCTGGCTCTGAGGAAGAAAAAGAGCTAACGGAAACAGATATTCTGACAGCATTTCTGGATAAAGCCGCATTGGATGCCGGCGATTCCCAGGCCGATGAGTTTGAAGATGCGGTGCAACTAATGACCCTGCATTCGGCAAAAGGACTTGAGTTCCCGCTGGTCTTTATCGCAGGTATGGAAGAAGGGCTATTCCCTCATAAAATGTCCATGGACGATCTGGCAGGATTGGAAGAAGAACGACGTCTTTGCTATGTAGGTATTACCCGGGCAAGACAAAAGCTATACCTGACCCATGCTGAATCCAGGCGCATGCATGGAGAAGAAAATCTTACCCGCCCCTCCAGGTTTTTAAAAGAAATCCCCGAAGAGCTGGTAGAAGAAATCCGCATGAAAGGGGAGGTCCGCAGAAGTAGCTATTATGCAGGAAATGCATATGCTGGAAACACATCGTATCCGGGAAATTCAGCGCTAAATCATGGTAGTATCGGCAGCTCAGGTGGAGGAGACAAGATCGCAGGCAGCGATATAGGCCTGGGTCAACGCGTGCTTCATCCCAAGTTTGGGGAAGGTGTCGTGCTCAATTATGAAGGCAATGGCCCAAATGTGAGAGTACAGATAAATTTTGATAGTGTTGGTGGTAAATGGCTGGTCATGTCATACGCCAAGCTGGAAATTATATAAAAGACACAGCTTACTGATTACAGGTAAACAAGAGGGTTTTTAGAAATGTTAAACAATATCGGAATGAAAACAGGATTAGCGGCCGCAGTTTTGTTGTTGCTGCAAGCCTGTGGTGGCGATGCTCCGGGGGCCGTAGCAGGTGATTCTGCAGCAGCACCTCAGCAAACCTACGAATGGAAGCTGGTCACAGCCTGGCCGAAAAATTTTCCGGGACTGGGTCATGCACCGGAAGTTTTTGCCGAGAAGGTAGAAGCGATGTCCAATGGCCGAATGAAGATTCGGGTTTATGGTGATGGTGAGCTGGTGCCGGCTCTGGAAGTATTTAATGCAGTAAGTGCCGGTACAGCCGAACTTGGTCATGGCGCGGCTTATTACTGGAAAGGCAAGGCACCGGAAGCACAGTTTTTTACTGCCCTGCCTTTTGGCATGAACGGTCGGGAAATGGAAAGCTGGATCCAATATGGCGGTGGTCAGGAATTGTGGGATGAACTTTACGAACCATTTAACCTGATCCCGATGCCTGGTGGTAATACCGGTGTTCAGATGGGCGGCTGGTTTACCAAGGAAATTAATTCCAAGGAAGACTTTCAGGGTTTGAAAATGCGTATACCCGGACTGGCTCAGGATGTGCTTTCACGTCTCGGTGGCGTTCCGGTGAATATGCCGGGCAGTGAATTATTCACATCTCTGCAAACAGGTGTTATTGATGCCACAGAATTTAATGGTCCCTATAATGATCTGGCCTTTGGTCTCTATGAGGTCTCAGACTATTATTATTATCCGGGCTGGCATGAGCCTGGCTCAGTAATGGAATTTTTGTTTAATAAAGAAAAGTTTGAAGCCTTGCCAGCAGACCTGCAGGAAATTTTACGCACGGCGGCTGAAGCTGCCTCTCTGGATATGACCAATGAGTTTACAGCGAGAAATACCATTTCATTGACAGAGCTGGTCAACAAGCATGGTGTTGAGTTGAGAGAATTTCCTGATGATTTGCTGCAGGAACTGAACAGGATTTCACAGCAAGTGATCGATGAGCTGGCTGACCTGAGCCCGATTGGTGCGCGAATACATGCATCCTACCGTGAGTATGAAACCAATGTTAAACAGTTTCATGCGGTATCAGAGGAAGCCTTTACACGAGCCAGAAAACTCTAGACAACCTTTCCTGTCAGTAAATTCAGGAAACAAAATAAAAAGCCGGCATCAGCCGGCTTTTTATTTGTCAAAAAAAAGAGGTTGCCAAGAATTACCCTACATACTTTTGATTACACCCGGTAACCATGTTGCCAGCTCGGGCCAAAACGTTAACATCCCCAGCATAGCCAACTGAATAATGATAAAAGGAATTACCCCTTTGTATATTTGGGTGGTTTTTATTGAATCAGGTGCTACGCCACGTAAGTAAAACAATGAAAAACCAAACGGAGGTGTGAGAAACGACGTCTGCAGATTGACGGCAAGCATTACACCCAGCCAGACTGGATCAAGGCCCATGGCCAGCAATACCGGTCCTACAATCGGCACAACCATATAGGTAATTTCAATAAAATCGAGAATAAAGCCAAGCAGGAAAACCACCAGCATTACTGTGATTGTTGCGGTGATAACGCCACCGGGCATATCTGTAAAAATTTCCTCAACTATGATGTCGCCACCAAAGCCTCTGAATACCAGCGAAAATACTGCAGCGCCTACCAGAATCAGATAAACCATTGCGCTGACTTTGGCCGTTGAAACAGCGACGTCTTTAAAAATCGCATAATTCAGTTGCCTGTTAACCAGTGCCAGCAAGATCGCACCCAAACCACCAACGCCAGCGGCCTCGGTAGGTGTCGCAGCACCGGATAAAATAGAGCCTAATACGGCAATGATTAATAACAAGGGGGGTAACAGGCTCTTGCTTAAGGTAAGCAAAATATGACCATCGCCGGTAGCTTTTTTCAAATCTTCTGCGCTTGCCGGAGGTGCCGTTTCCGGTTTAAGAATGGCCATGCCCAGCATGTAAAGGATATATAACAACACCAGAATCAGTCCGGGAATCATGGCTCCGGCAAATAAATCACCCACCGAAACGTTCTGGGTAGAAAATACTCCCATCCGTATTTGAGCCTGCTGATAGGCATTTGAAATAACATCGCCCAGTAAAACCAGGGCAATTGAGGGAGGAATTATTTGTCCGAGAGTGCCGGTTGCACAAATAGTGCCTGTAGCAAGGGATGGGCTGTATCCGGCTCGCAGCATGGTTGGCAAGGAAATTACGCCCATGGTGACCACGGTGGCGCCAACGATACCGGTACTTGCAGCCAGCAACATGCCGACAATGATTACAGAAATACCGAGTCCGCCACGCATCTTGCCAAACAGCAGTGCCATACCTTCGAGCAGTGCTTCAGCAATTTTCGATTTTTCCAGCATCATCCCCATAAACACGAACATGGGAACCGCGAACAGATTGGTATTGATCATGATGCCGTAGAAACGATTAGGCACGGCGCTCAGAAAAGCCATATCAAAGGTGCCAGTCATGGTACCAACAGCAGCAAAAAGCAGAGAGGTGCCGGCCAGCGAGAAGGCTACCGGGTAGCCACACATCAAAACCAGGCAGACAGCGAGAAATAGAAACAGCGGGATGAATTCCATCATGTTGCGCCGCCTACAGGGTCGGTATGCTCTTCAGGGTCGTCTTCATTGAAAAACAGAAAAAGGAAATTTCGCAGGATCTCTGTAAGTCCCTGCAGAATTAACAGGGAAGCCATTACCACGATTAATGTTTTAAGCAGATAAACATAAGGGATGCCGCCCGCTTCCGGTGAGGTTTCCTTTATGCGCCAGGCTGCCTGAACATAGTCCCAGCTTGACCACAAAATAAATCCGGCCACTGGCATTAACAGAAATAAGCCACCAAGCATATTGACCCAGGCTTTATACCGATGGGAAGCCGGTCCATAAAAAATATCAACTCTGACATGACCGTCATGTTTCAGGGTAAAAGCTGCCGTCAGCAAAAACAGAAAAGCATTGAGATAAATAATGGATTCCTGGATTGCGATGGAACCGGTGTTAAATACATAGCGGGTCAGAACAATATAAAAAGTCACCACCACCATAAGGATGGAACACCATGCAGCTGTCTTGCCGATGGATTCTGTAACGAGATCGGTTATCCCGATAATATGTTTAATTATTTTCAGCAAGATGGTTTATGGCTTGTTAAAGCTCTCCAGTTTAAATGTAAGAGTACTGAAATCTGTCAGACTCAATTCGAGATCAGTAAAAATTTTATTTCCTACAGTCATTGAGGGGATATAAAGGGTTCCCGCATCCAGGTCCATCAGGGCAGTTTCCTGGCCGATATCAACAAGTGGAAAAATGCGCGTAGTGACTACACTGAAAACGGCGCCGGCAGCTGCAGTATCCCTGATCATCAAAACCCGGTAGAGCGTATCGCGAATTTTGACAGGCAGTGTGAAACTTTCAGTCGACACACTGTACGTTGCTGTTGTTTGAACACCATTATCGGGGTCGCCACCACCACCGCCGGACCCCATATCAGAGTCATTAACAATGATATCGGTAACATAAATTCTATTCACCAGAACCAGATCGTCTGTATTTACCCCATCGTTATCCTGGTCGGTGAGCGGCACCTCGCCAAAAGCGCCACCGAGATTTGCACGTAAATCTGCCCGGGGTAATGCTGCTATCGCATCAACCACAGACATGCCGGAAATGATTCTGCCAAATACAGTAAAGCCCTGATCCACCGTATCAAGGCTGGTATTATTTACCACGTTAACAAACCACTCGCTGGTAGCGCTGTTTACCTGCCCACCCAGGCGCGCCATCGCTACAGTACCGCGCACATTGGATAAACTGAACTCGTTAACCACGGCAGCATCTTTTGGCACCGGTGTTCCCAGCGGGTTAGAAGAATAACCGCCACCCTGTATAACAAAATTCGGAACAGCGCGATGGATAATGGTGTCATCGTAACGACCGTCGCTAATGTAATTGAGGAAATTATTAACGGTATTGGGGGCTACATCAGGTAACAGCTCCATGCAGAATTCGCCTGCATTGGCGTCAACACAGACCGCGTCTTCATAGAGCGTTTCCCCTTCACCTGGCGTAGGTGTCTCTCCGCCAGAATCTCCTCCTGAACCGCCACCATCAGTATCGCCACCGGACCCACCTTCACCACCTGTGTCTCCGCCGGAATCACCGCCGCCATCGGTGCCACCACCATTTTCAGCGTCGAAATCGTTGATATCGCCGTCATAAATATAGGCCTCAAAAATATCAACACGCAAGGAATCGAAGGCAGGAATCTCAGGGCCAATAACCGGCACTCTGGAAAGGCCATCTTTCTCCAGAGAAATGACAGGCAGGGCGGAAATCACATCTACCAGTAGCATACCGTCCCCGATAACGCGAGCAAAGACGGTATAGCCGCCATTCTCGCTATCCAGAAAGGATGAGTTATCACTCAAATTGATAAGAAACTGGCTGGTAGCACTATTGGGGTCATTCGGGTCCTCAGGAACAATGGCTACGGTACCCCTGGTATTCGAAATACTGCTTTCATTAATGATTGCGGGTCTTCTGGGTATCTCGATAAAGCTGTCCAGATCGTCTCCTCCGGTGAACACAAAGCGGCCAGACTGCACATATGCAGCGCCATCTTCATTGGACAGGTGAAAGAAGGAGCGAGGGTAGCTGCCCCGATTCACATAGCCAACAAAATTTTCAGCGGTAACCGGCGCTTCGGTTTCCAGCAACTCCATGCACAGAGCCCCGAGAGTTG
>JAHEHN010000097.1 GCA_024644515.1 Gammaproteobacteria bacterium | reverse complement strand
TGCGGGTCCCTTGGCTGAAAGTCGTTCTACCCAAAGCCCCTGTGCATCCATGTCCAGCATCATTCTGCTGAAAATCTGCGTAACAAATTGTGCTTTTACACCCAGGTATGCCCCGGGGCCACGATCAATATAAGTGTTCATCAAATCAAAGGCTTTTCGTGCCGGTACAGCAAAGCTGATTCCCTCGGAGCCACCGGATTCGCTGACGATGGTTGAATTGATACCCACCAGTTTTCCGTTTACATCCACCAGTGCACCGCCGGAATTACCGGGATTAATCGCAGCATCGGTCTGAATGACGTAACTTTCATCGGTTTTTAACAGGGCGCTGATAATGCCAAAAGTCACTGACTGACCTATATTGCGGGGATTACCGATGGCCAGAACAATATCGCCAGCATCAAATGTGTATTCCTCTGCCTCGGTAATATAGGCCAGATCTGATTCATCAATCTTCAGTAAAGCCAGGTCGCTTTGTTCTTCAACGGCAATGATGTGAGCCTCAACGCTGCGACCATCGTAGAGTGTGATAATGATTTCTGGCAGGGGAGAGTCTGAATTGCGGACAAGCTCGGGATCCTGCAATTCAAAAATATGAAAACTGGTAATGATATAGCCATCGGGAGAAATGATGACACCTGAACCCAGACTGCTGCTCTGATCACTTAAAAAGGTTTCCCGTTTGAGAAAGGGGTTAATGAATTCCTCACCAATTTTTCTGCCAACCTCTGCGGTTGAGTTGATGCTGACCACAGCCGGGGCTGCCTTGGCTATGGCATCAGCATAGGAAAAGGAATTGGTAGTAATTTGCTGGATTGTTTCCTTGGGTAAGTAGGCATCCAGACCGGGGATGTAATCTGCCATGCGTGGAAGCTGCAACAGCACTATGCCGAACACAAGTCCGGAGATAGCTGGCCAGATTATAAAATTGATTATCCTGTTCATCGCTTTATACGAGTAAATTGCCAGCCTCGTCAGCCTGCCAATTTGTTGTTTATTTTCTCAGCCCTTCGAGGGCTTTTATAGTTTTAGAATTTTGTGTTCTATTGTTTGTAGCACGTCGATACAGATCGCAGCCTTTCCGGATAATAACATTCACAAGCCCTGTCTTTATAGCAGATAGAGAGTCAACGATGTCTTTGTTATGATTGGAAAGTTCGAAGTATAACCCATATCAAGCTGTGTCACATGCAAGTGTCACAACCCTGCAGTCACAATATTAATTCAAACTCAGGGAAATTAAACGGAGATGCACGACATGTCAGTTAGCCTGGCCGACCTGAATTCATGCCTGAACAGACTGTTAAGACCTGGTGATTACAGGGATTACTGCCCCAATGGACTTCAGGTAGAAGGGCGGCCCCATATAAATACACTGGTCTCCGGAGTAACTGCAAGCCAGGATTTTCTCCAGGCAGCTATTGATAAGGGGGCAGATGCCATTCTTGTGCACCATGGATACTTCTGGAAAGGAGAAGACCCGGTCATCAGTGGGATAAAGAAAACCCGGCTAAAAACCCTGCTGGATAATGATCTTTCGCTCTTTGCCTATCATTTGCCCCTGGACGCCCATCCGCAGCTTGGAAATAATGCTCAGCTGGGCGAGAAGCTTGGATTTCGAATCGAGGCTGATCTCGATCCCTTCCACAAGAGTCGTGTCGGCGTCTGGGGATATCTTGAGCAGCCGTGTAGTGGTGAAACACTGGCATCCAGAATTAGTAGTACGCTTGACAGGAAGCCCTTTCATATTCCGGGTAAAGCAAAAATAATTGAGAAAATTGGCTGGTGTACCGGTTCTGCGCAGAGTTATATCGAGCTGGCCTATGAGGCGGGTGTTGATGCCTATATAACCGGAGAGGTGTCTGAGCAGACCGTTCATTTTGCCAGGGAAACCGGTATGCATTTTTTTGCTGCCGGCCACCATGCCACAGAGCGATACGGTGTGCAGGCGGTCGGGCAATATCTGGCCGACGAATTTTCCATTCATCACGAATTTGTTGATGTTGATAATCCGGTTTAAAAGTTTCAAGTTACAAGTAAAAAATGCAGGATAAGAAAGCGTGAAAAATTCAAGGCCCGTTTATTCCACTGAAACTGGCAGACTTTGTTCCGGGTGCGGACGCGCGGAGAATGCCTGCCAGTGTAAAAAAAATAAACAGGCAAAGGTTAATTTACAGGGTGATGGCATTATCAGGGTGTCCAGAGAGACCAAGGGCAGAAAAGGTAAGGGAGTAACCCTGATCAGTGGTTTTCAGGGTAGCGAGGATGAGCTGAAAACTCTGGGAAAAAAACTGAAGCAGCTATGTGGTACCGGTGGCACCGTAAAAAATGGTGTTATTGAAATACAGGGTGATGTTCGAAACAAGATTGTTGAAGTATTGAAAGAAGAGGGTCAGCAGGTAAAACTGGCAGGCAGATAACTGATTATTGGTAGTGAAACAGGAGTTGAACGTGGACAAGCAAACTGAAACTGAAATAGAAGCGGCCGTATTGAGAAGGTTGCTGGAGCATCTGGATTCCAGAAAGGATGCGCAGAATATTGACCTGATGAATCTGGCCGGCTTTTGCCGAAACTGCCTGTCAAAATGGTATGCAGCAGCAGCCGAAGAGAAAGGCGAGGAAGTGGACTATGAAGCTGCGCGCGAAAGAGTATATGGCATGCCTTATGCCGACTGGAAAAGCCGTTATCAGAAGGAGGCTACCGAGGAGCAAAAACGGCAGTTTGCAGAAAACTTTCCCGAGTCAAAGTAGGGCTTTCGGGAAAACAGATGAAAAGTGAGAACTGAGTCACTTATCCTGCCTGGATGCGCGGTTTAATGCGAACTGAGTCACCCATCCAGAATGGGTACTGGAGTAGGATATCTCCAAGGTCTTGAATTTACCTTTTAAGCAAAGGAAAACCACGGAGAATAACAATGGGTACTTTGAATCTGAGTAACGCTGCGATAAATCCTGTACCGGCCGGTACAGTTGACTTTACTCTGGTGTCGGATCTGCCATCGAGATTTGAGCTGAATCCTTTGCAGCGCCCCAATCGCGTCAATATTCGCCTGCGCACTGAAGATATTCATACCTTCGAAGCCCTGGCCCTGGAAGCCGTATTGCCCTTTCAGGCTTTTCTGGCAGATGTAATCCATAAATTTGCGGGAAACAATCAGGCAGGCTAATCAGGTACCGATAGTGGTGTGATATCGAACCAGGTAATTGTCTCTTTTCTATCCAGATCCCTGATGTACAGGATATGCCCATCCAGCTCCCAGGTGGCGTTAGTCTGAACGGCTAAACCTGACTCATTCAATTCAAAGCGCAAGGCAAAATAACCGGCATTAATGCGCATAAAGATGAAGGGAGAGAAAGGCTCTCTTACCCTTACGTGTAGTTCTTTTATGTAGCCGTCTTTTGTATCCAGTACCAGTGTGCCAATCAGGTTTTCATAGATTTTCTTTCTGTCATCTTCCATCCCCCTGAATTCGAGGGTGTGCAGGTTATCTTTCTGGTTGATCAGCTTCAGGCTCTCTGGTACCAGCATAGCCAGAAAGCGTTCCTTTTCAGTACCTTCCCGTTCTCTTTCCTCATTGACCAGAGAGCGATCCGCTTCCAGTCGGCGGCGTTGTCGGCGCTGCATGAGACGCTCATGTTTTTTTATTCGTTCAGTTGAGGGTGGGGCACCATTGACGCTAACGATCCGGTCGCTCATCAGGAAAGGTCTGGACGGATCTACACGCCGCGTTATGGTTTCATTTTCGAGCATATCGTGGGTGGTGTATGAATAGGCGAATTTACCATCGTAAATATTGATGGCCTTGTCCACGTATTCAGCAATCAGCGCCAGGTATTGGGCCTGTGTATAAGGGGTTTTTAAAGGTTGGGCAAAGAGTTTGACGCTGCCAAGACTCAACAGCAGCATCACGGTAATGACCACAAACCCTTTGATGCTGGCAGTCATAACAAAATCCTCTGTGGCAATGCCTCAGGAAGTGAAACTTTATTTGGTGGGAACCAGCTTGATGGGTTTGATATCGATTTTGTCCCAGACTTTACCGTCGATATAGGGGTCCTGTGCCAGATGCTGGTCCAGACTTTCCCGGTCTGGAAATTCCAGCATCAGCGCGGAGCCAATCATTTTTTCATTATCGTCAACGATCGCTCCTCCCATCAGAAACTTACCTGAGTCGATCATTTCCCTGACATTGGCCAGATGTTTTTCCCGATGCTTCATGCGACGATCGATAGCTTCCGCATCCGTGTAATCAAGGGCTGTAACAAGAAACTGCATAATGACCTCTTCGATAATTCACCAGATTAATGTTATGGATACTATTGTTTTATATTTTATCTTTTTCTTTATGGCTGAAGGTTAAACTTCCGAAATAAACTTGGTCACCATGCAGGCATCCAGCCCCTCAATACCCTCTTCCGAGCCATGGCCGCTTTCCTTGATGCCGCCAAATGGTGATTCCGGTACCGAGATGCCGAAACTATTGATCCCTATCATGCCGGCTTCCAGTTGCTCTCCGAGCTGGTTAACGCGACGGGAATTTTCTGTGAAGGCATAAGCCGCCAAGCCAAAAGGTAGACGGTTGGCTTCTTTCATCACTTCATCAAAGTCAGTGAATGAGTTGATCATGGCAGCCGGGCCAAAGGGCTCTTCATTCATAATGCGCGCATTCAGGGGCACATCGGAAAGTAGCGTGGGTTTGTAGAAATTACCCGGGCCATCGATAGCCGAACCACCGGTATTCAGGGTGGCTCCTTTAGCCACTGCATCATCCACAAGCGCACTGATGGCATCACGACGACGGGCATGAATGAGAGGACCCATCTGGGTGTTTTCGTCCAGGCCATTGCCTATAGTGATTTTTTCTACGCGCTCGGTGAATCCGGCAACAAAAGCGGCATGAATTGATTCATGTACAAAGAAACGGGTGGGGGATACACAAACCTGTCCGGCATTACGAAACTTCGCTGCAACCGCCATATCAAGCGTTTTTTCCATGTCGGCATCTTCAAATACCAGTACCGGGGCATGGCCGCCAAGTTCCATGGTTGTGCGAATCATATTATCTGCCGCCAGCTTCATTAGAGCCTTGCCCACTGGCACGGAGCCTGTGAAGGACATTTTTCGAATAATGGGCGAACTTAGTAAGTAAGTAGAAATGACATGGGGCACACCAAAAACCACGGACAATACACCGTCAGGCAAGCCTGCATCCTGCATACACTTGGCCATCAGCAGCGCTGCGGCCGGTGTTTCCTCAGCCGGCTTGAACACACAGGAGCAACCGGCTGCCAGCGAAGCACCCATTTTCCTGGCTGGATTTCCCTGGGGGAAATTCCAGGGCGCGAATGCAGCGACCGGTCCAACGGGCTCTTTAACCACATACATGCGTGAACCGGGTTGGCGCTGGGTTAATACCCGGCCATAGGCACGTCGGCCTTCTTCGGCATACCATTCCAGCACATCGGAAGACATTTTCAATTCCATACGTGATTGCATTATAGGTTTGCCCGATTCCAGGGTAGCCGCAGTGCTAATCTGTTCGCCACGTTCGCGCATCAGTGAGGCAGCTTTGCGCAACACGGCACTGCGTTCCTCCGGCAGCTTGTCACGCCAAACCCTGAAACCTTTTTCAGCCGCCGCCAGTGCCCGGTCCAGATCCGCTTGTGTGGCATGAGGTAATTCGCCCAGCACTTCACCGGTTGCCGGATTCAATACTTCCTGGCTTTTACGGTCGCCTTTGGATACCCATTCACCTGCAATGAACAGCTGTAATTCGGGATAATGTGCCAATGGATTGGTGCTTAGTGGTTCTGCTTGTGCCACGGTTAACTCCTGCTTGGTGATTCTTCGGTGCTGATACGGGAAAAAGGGGCGTAATGATCACCTAAAAGGCACTCTGAGTAAAATTTTTTCGCTATACTCTCGATCTTTAACAGTTACATATTGCCTGGCGCAGGAATTTATTCATGGCAGAAAATACACCCATAGCGAAAAATAAAAAGTACAGACGTATTGCCACTGAAGAAGCGTGGGCTCCACAAGAATTACTGGATATGTACGCTGATCTGTTTAACAGCAAAACACTTGATGACCCCGGCTTTAACAGTTTATGGGGCTTCTATGGCACCTCCATGGAGCCACGTCCCGCCACGGTCAGGCGCAAACTGGCAGACCTGGACGAAGAGCGATTGGCAGATATGGATGCTGCAGGCATCGATTTCGCGGTGCTCGCACTAACGTCACCGGGGGTTCAGGTATTTGACAGAGACACCGCCGTTGCAGTTTCCAGGGACAGCAACGATATTCTTAAAGCGGCCATTGATCGGCATCCCGATCGTTATGCCGGTCTTTGTGCCATTGCCTCGCAAGCCCCTGAACTGGCTGCGCAGGAACTTGAACGCTGCAAGGAGCTTGGCTTCAGAGGCATCATAAATAATTCCCATACCCATGGTGAATACCTGAGTGATAAAAAATTCTGGCCTATTTTTGAAGCAGCTGAGGCCCTGGAATTGCCGATTTATCTACACCCGAATACGCCACCAAAAAATATGATCGATCCTATGCTTGAGGTAGGACTGGATGGGGCCATTTTTGGTTTTGGCGTGGAAACCGGCATGCACATGTTGCGCATCATCACTGCCGGTGTGTTTGATCAATTCCCAAAACTGCAATTCATCATTGGCCATATGGGCGAGGCATTACCCTATTGGATGTACCGACTTGATTTCATGCATAACGCCCAGGTTTCTTCCAAACGCTACGAAACCCTGCAACCGCTAAAGAAAAAAGTCAGCGATTACCTGAAGGAAAATGTTTATATCACCTGCTCGGGGATGGCATGGGAACCCGCAGTAAAATTTGCCCAGCAGCAAATAGGCGTTGATCGTGTCATGTATGCCATGGATTATCCCTATCAGTATGTTAAGCAGGAAGTTGTTGATATGGACGCGATGGATATAAGTGATGCAGATAAAAAACTATTCTTTGAAGGCGTGGCAACAAAAGTATTCAAGCTATAGCGACGTTTGTATTAGCCAATGGGAATACAGAAATAACAATACTCAGGTAGCAGGAATGCCACATGATCTATTTCTGGAGCGCCGGGGTAATTGAGAATTTTGCAGTATTCATATTCATTCCATTTTTGCGTCGTAAAGTTAAGGCGATTTCCCTATTTGAATAAGGCGATATTGTGTCCGTAGCCCGATTGCTTAGCAGTATTTTGCCGCGCATTTTTCTATTTTGCTTCTCTCCAGCTTTTTTCAGCACTGCCATTACAATCTTGATGATTGGGCCTGTCCAGGCTCAGGATGATATTCCCCTGGGAGGTATTACCGGAGGCAAGTCTTTTTCGGTTCCCAGCCTTTCTGATAGTGAAATCCGCATTGATGGACAACTTGATGATGATGTCTGGGCGCGAGCTGCCGTAGTCAATGATTTTCATCAGATGGCTCCGTTTGAATATGCCAGCCCAAGTCAGCGTACGGAAGTCCGAGTATTTTACTCCAGTGATGCTATTTACATTGGTGCGCGCATGTTTGAAGAGGATCCTTCTCTGATTACTGCCAATGTTTTATTACAGGGGCAGGGGCTGCCCAATGATGATTCCTTTAATATTTTGCTGGATCCCTATCTGGATAGACGCAGTGGATTTCTTTTCGAAATCAATGCCAACGGCGTGCGTGTCGAAGGTATCTACCAGAATGTATCCGGTGTCGATCGTAACTGGGAAGGCATCTGGCAGGCGGGTTCGAATATTGATGAAGAAGGCTGGACTACAGAAATGCGTATTCCATTCCAGACCTTGTCCTTTGATCCGGGCAATACTGAATGGGGAATAAACTTTCGCCGCACCATTCGGCGTAATTCCGAGGAGATTGGCTGGGTTTCACGTAACCGTCTGCTCAATCCCAGCATTGCCGGGACGGCGACCGGACTGGAAGATTTGCGCCAGGGCCTGGGACTGGATGTTGTGCCATACCTTGTAATGCGCAAGGAGCGGGTATTTGGACCTGCCGGGTACGATGACCAGGCACTTGAACCGCAGATAGATATGTTCTACAAGATTACGCCCCAGCTTAACGCGGCGCTTACTATCAATACCGACTTTTCCGCCACAGAAGTCGACACGCGTGAGGTAAATCTGACACGATTCAACCTTTTCTTTCCCGAGCAGCGGGATTTCTTTATTCGTGATGCCGATATTTTTCAGTTTGGCCGTATTGGTGTCGGTGCGAATTTTAACGAGGAAGGTAATGACGCCATGCCTCGCTCTACTCTGCAAAACGGACGTCCGTTCTTCTCACGTCGCATTGGACTCAGTCCCGGTGGCCAACCGTTAGACATCAATGTTGGCGCCAAAGTTAGCGGACGTGCCGGCGACTGGGATGTGGGAACGCTGGTGGTCAGCCAGGATGAGGACGCTCTCACTGGTGTGGATGCCCAGACCGTTTTTGTGGGCAGGGCGGCATTGAATGTCCTGAATGAATCCCTGTTGGGCGTTATCGCCACCAGCGGTGATCCGCGTTCCAATATTGATAACTCCCTGATAGGTGCTGATTTTCGCTACCGTAATTCGCGTTTACCGGGGAATAAAGTTGTGGAAGGTGAAGTCTGGTATCAACAAACAGAGACTGATGGCATCAGCGGTAATAATTCCTCCTGGGGATTGGGTATCAGTTCACCCAACACCAATGGCTGGCGTGGGGGCTACAGATATAAACGTATAGAAGACAATTTTAATCCCGCCATGGGCTTCGTGAATCAGACCGGCATTGAAGATCATGCGCTGGATTTTGGTTTTCGCCAGTTCATGCAGCCAGGTAATTACGTGCGCTCGGTGTATGCCGGGTTTGATAGTTACCGCAACAGCGATCTGGACAGTGGCCAGTTGATTTCCCAGGTGTCAGATGTTCGGGTCAATGCCAATAACAATATTGGCGATTCTATTTCAGCCAGCATAGTTCGAACCAGGGAAGTATTGTCCCGGCCTTTTACCATTTACCGGGCTTCCAACGGGATTGGCAATGTTGTTATTCCGACGGGAGATTATGAATTTACCAAGGGCTCTGCACGCATCAGTTTTGCCGGCCGGCGCCGCCTGTCAGGCAGTATCAATGTGACATGGGGTGACTATTTTGGCGGCAACAATCTGCAAAGAAGTGTGGGTATTCGCTGGCAGCCCAGTAATCGTTATAACCTGGGCATGAATGTCTCGGAAAATGAAATTCATTTACCCCAGGGCAACTTCACCGTGCGCCTGACTTCCTTTAATACTCTGATCAACTTCACCCCGGAGCTAAGCTGGTCAAACCGGATTCAGTATGACAATGTGTCGGAAGGAATCGGAATTAACAGTCGCTTGCGCTGGATTCCTACTGCCGGACAGGAAGGTTTTCTGGTGCTTAACTGGGGTATGGTGGATCTGGACAAGGATAATGATTTTGCTTCGATTAACGGGGACCTGTCGCTGAAGTTTAATTACACCTTCAGGTTTTAAGAAGAAAGTTGCACCCGAGCTACTGAACCACAAAAATCTGCCCTATGTTGGGTGGCTGGTATGTGCCACAGTGAACGTTAATTTAACATTCAGAATAATAAGGTCTGGAGACCATGGGGAAGTATCATGAATAGATATCTTGCTGCACTTTATAAAATGACATGGTGTGCAGGTTTCCTGTTTCCGGCGTTGGTGACAGCCCAGGGTAGTCTGAACTTTGATGCTATCGACATTGATACAGTTCAGCTTGAAGATAATGTGCATGTTTTGATGGGTGGACCAGCTCAAGGCAATGTACTGGTATTGTCAGGTCCCGATGGTGTCTTCATGGTTGATTCCATGTATGCGCCGATGCATGACAAGTTGCTTGCAGCAATCAGGGAAATCAGTGATGCGCCTATCAAATATCTGGTCAACACGCATATGCATGGCGATCATACTGCGGGTAATGCAGCGATGGCAGCACTGGGAGCGACGGTTATCGGGCAGGAAAATATTTATCCGCGCCTGCAAGCCCTGACACCGGAAAACCTTCCAACGCTCACCTATAGTGACAGCATAACCCTGCATCTTAACGGGGAGGAGGTCTGGATCTTCTGGCCCCAGTCAGCCCATACCGATCACGACACCATGATCTATCTGAAAAATGCCAATATCCTGCATGTGGGTGATGTGCCGTCTAATCTGCGTTATCCCAATATTGGCATTGACGATGGCGGCAGTGTAGAGGGAATGACCCGGGCAGCAAGATTGGTGCTTGATATGACCAATGCTGAGACCCGCATTATGGCAGGGCATTTGGGTCCGCTGGTGCCAAGAGAGGAAATGCTGGCTCAGCTTGAAATGTTTGCCGAAGTTAGTCAACGCATCCAGGCCATGATTGATCGCGGCATGAGTCTTGAGGAAGTGCTTGCCGCGCGGCCAACCGCTGATTTTGATGAAGCGCGGGCAGCGGGGGCGATTACACCGGAGCGTTTTACCGGCCTGGTTTATACCGACCTGTTGCGAAGACAATCATCCAGTCAATAAAGCCCGGCGGGATTTTAGAAAAAGGCTTGTCTTCACCGATTCAGCGTTGACTGATGTCTGTTTTTTTCTTCACAAGCGTCTTTTCCATACTTCATTGCCAGGGAAAGGGCTTTCTGGAACCGGTCAGCAGGTATCTGATAAGGGTGCTGACGAGATAAGCGGGTAACGCAAATAATATAAAGATCCTGGCAGCCTGATTGATGTTATCCGACATTAATAGAATGTTCAGTGCAAAAATGCTACCCACGATGATAAGAATCGAGAATCCAAGGAACTGGACAACAACACCCGCTTTATCAAGGTTTTCAGACGCTTGCTGACGCTTTTGCTGTGTCGTTTTGGCAGCACTTTCCATCATTGCTGTGGCAGCATCTTCCGCTGCACAGGGATTATCTGCTGCGGGGGTTTTGTTTTTAGTCGATTGTGTAATTACACACCTCTCATTAATTTCCAAAAAAGGGGGACGGAGGGATTAAAATTAAATCCCTCCGTCCCCTTTAGTTCTTATTACCAATTATCAGGCGTTCACCTTCCAACTCGATGGGTATGGACTCCAGAGCCTGGCCTTCACAGGGTCCTGAAATGCAAAGGCCGGAATCTTTTTCGAATTTGGCAAAGTGTGTCATGCATTGAAAATATCCAGCATCAGAGGTGAATAAATCATCGGGGTTGTGGTTCAAGGGGACATCATAATGAGGGCAGGAATTTCGGTATGCCTTGAAGGTGCCATTGTCGTTATAGATGAACATACGAAAGGCGAAAGGCGACTCTCCACCAAAGCGGAATTCCTTAACCCTGTTATTATCAATCTCCGTCTTCAGGCACAGGTAGGTGCCTGGCAGAGGGGCATGTCTTTGTTCAAACCATTGGCTCATGATGATACAAATTCTTCATAGCTGATAATTTCAGCAGGCAATCTTCAGCATGATAAAAAAAGGGCCCGCAGGCCCTTTTTGCTAGATCACTCACAGAGGGTGTTAGAACGGATAGCCGTTCTTGCCAACCTGCATGGTGATCCATTTCAGCTCAGTACATTCATCGATGGAGAAATGTCCGCCTTCACGACCGTGTGAGGAACCTTTCACGCCGCCAAAGGGAATGACCGGTTCGTCGCGAACACTGGGGCCGTTCACATGCACCATACCGGTTTCCAGGTTTTCAATGCAGTACCAGATCTTCTGCATATCATTGGACATTACAGCGGACGAAAGACCGTAATCAACATCATTAGCCAGGGCCACAGCATGCTCATGGTCATTGGCTTTCACAATTGACATCACCGGGCCAAACAATTCAGTTTTGAATATGCTCATGCTATCAGTGATATCCGCGATGGCGGTTGGCTGGAAGACATTGCCTTCAGATTCACCACCGATCAGCAGTTTGGCGCCAGCTGCAACGGCAGCATCCAGATGCTCCTTGATGAAACCAGGCTGTGTGGTTCTGATCAGTGGGCCAACAATCAGACCAGGGGTGCGAGGATCATTACCATAAGGGATGCCTTCCACTTTCCTGGTCACTTTTTCGCAGAATTCATCATAGATACCGGCTTCAACAATCACCCGTGAGCCAGTCATACAGATCTGGCCCTGATGCATGTAGTTACTGAAGGCAGCGGTATCAACAGCGTAATCCACGTCGGCATCGTTAAGCACAAGAATCGGGTTTTTACCGCCCATTTCCAGCGCAAAGCGTTTGCCTGCAGCGGCAGCCGTGGCGCCTACCTGACGACCGACGCGAGTAGAACCGGTAAAGGTAACAAATTTGACCCGTGGATCAGTAATAAGGCCATCGCCCAATTCCGCACCTTGGGCAGGAATCACATTCAAGACGCCCGGCGGGAAGCCGGCATCGGTAAACAACTCACCAAGTTTCAGGCCAATGACCGGAGTCATTTCTGAAGGCTTCAGGATCATGGTGTTGCCGGCAGCCAGCGAGAAACCAATTTTTCGAACGCCCAGCAACAGTGGAAAGTTGAATGGGGCGATCGCCACGGTGACACCCAGTGGGCGACGAATCGCCATGGATTTGACGCCAGGGTAGTTGGACACATATGTCTCACCCTTGATGCGTCGACATTCACCGGCCATGGAGCGCAGAAAGTCTGGTGTATGATGGGTTTCATAACCGGCTTTAAGCATGGTGGAACCAGCTTCATCAATAAGCACATCACGTAACTCAGCGGCGCGTTCTTCCATCAGGTCGGCTACGTCGAGAAATAGTTTCTCCCGGGCGGACGGAGACAGATCTTTCCATGTTTCAAAGGCTTTTTGAGAGGAGGAAATAACGGTTTCCAAATCTTCTTTCTGGGCATTCTGTACTTTGGCATAGACTTCGTTGGTAGCAGGATTCATGTCATCAGAAAATGTGCCTGATGCTGAGGACTGGTATTTGCCATCAATGAAGAGTTGATATTCGTTCATTTATTTTCTCCGTACGTGGATAGTTTTTACTAAACCTGATTTATTTTCTTTTGTTTTTAATAGAAGCTGTTTATGGAAATTTCATTTATCCAATTTTATACGCCGGATCAGGGGCGAAAGGCCTGTTAAAGTATCGAATAGTGCTGCTAAGATCAAATGGAATTTGGTTATGGTTTTGCGTCATTTAAAGAATTCTACAGGCTGATATCCGGCTCCTGCTGCAGAGACAATCTCGCCAGCAATCGGCCTTCTTCTTCCAGACCTGTAGCCGCCAATGTTAACGCGGCTTGCAGACGCTTGTGGTAATCGCTGCCGTCAGTGGCTGAGCTAAACAGCAGCATCCCCAGCCAGTGAGTAACCAGCAGGCCACTGAAATTCAGAAAATGGTAGGCACCTGCTTCGATGGATTTTGGATCACTGACGCTCTTCACAAGCAATGTCTCCAGCAGCACTTCCATTTGCTCGATCAGCAAGCTTACGCCAGGTTTCAAGGGGTTTGTAGCCTCTGTCTTTGCCGTATCTGCGCGAATAATGTCCAGCAATGCCCTCAGGGTGTCAGCCTGGTCGCCGAGTACTTTGCGTTTCATGAAATCCAGCGCCTGGATGCCGCTGGTGCCTTCATAGATAGACGACACACGGATATCACGAGCCATGCGTTCAATAGGGTAGTCATTGGTATAGCCATAGCCCCCCAGTACCTGGATGCCCTGGCTGGCCACCTGAAAAGCACTTTCCGAGCCTACGGTTTTTGCCAGGGGTAAAAGCAGTTCGCCAAGCCTGAGATAGAGTTGGGCTTTGCTGTCATCTTCACTGGCTTCCGCCAGATCGAGATAGGCAGCGGTACGCAGTGTCAGTGCACGAATCATTTCGCTTTTTGCCGTCATTTCCAGCAGCATGCGTTTGACATCGGCATGCTCGGAAATCATCAGCGCGGCTTCATCAGGACGGCCACCCTGAGGACGCTCGCGGGCATATTCCTGCGCACGCAGAGTAGCCATATTGGCCACTGCGGAACCCTGAACGCCTACTGCCAGACGCATGCCGTTCATCATGATAAACAGGGCCTGCAATCCTTTTCCGGCTTCACCGATGAGAACGCCTTCGGCATTATCAAAGTCCAGCACACAGGTTGGCGACGCATGCAGCCCCATCTTATGTTCGAGGCGGGAAGTGACCACTTTATTAGCTTGTTCATCGTCCAGTAATTTCGGCACGGCAAATAATCCCAGCGCCCGGGTACCAATTTCCTCACTGGGAACCCTGGCCAGTACCAGGTGAATAATCTGGCTGGCGGCATCATGATCACCATAGGATATCCAGATCTTGGAGCCATTGATCTGCCATTTTCCATTGTCAGCTGGAGTGGCACTTGTTCTTATACGGCCAACATCGGATCCGGCCTGGGGTTCACTGATAACAATAGTGGACGCGATTTCGCCACTCACCAGTCCGGGAACCCAGCGCTGAACAAGCTCCTCTGAGGCATTGGCAATCAAGGCGCGGGCGGCGCAGCGCAGATTAATCCCGAGCATGCCAAAGGCCATATTGGCGCCATCCAGTATTTCCTGAACGCTGCTCTGCACGATGTTGGGAAAATCCAGGCCCTCGAAATCCATGGGTAAACCCAATGCTGGGAATCCCAGTTCGCACCATTCCTGGTAAACCCCGGCGGTACCAGCAGGCAAACTGACACTGCCATCTGTCAGCGCACACCCTTCAATATCTCCGGACCGGGCAAGTGGCACCAGTTTTTCCTCGGCAAAGCGCGCACTTTGTTCAAGCATCATATCGATCATTTCCCGGTCAACATGGGAAAATTTTTCACTTGCAATAATGCTATCCAGTTCAGCTATGGCTTGCAGGTGCAACTGCAGACCTTCAATCTGTTGAAGAAAAAGTGACATGAAATAAACCTGTAGTTTTTCGTTATTGTTTTAGTATTGCAGGGTAAGTCCTGAGCAGTGAGTCACTAAGCCGGCATTAAAGCGGGGCAGAGCTTGGATACCATGTCTCTTCCGTCACAAAGGCTGAGGTATCATTGCGGTTAATCGCGCCATTACTGATATCAAGGAACAGAAGCTCTTTTTTGCCAGCTAGATTCATTGCAGTAATGGTCAAAATATTGGTTTGACGGGAAAAGCTCAGCTGGTAAGGAATGACCTCATCACTCTGATACAAAAAACTCTTGTTCTGTGTCTTTAGATCATAGCGCTTCAGGGACGCTGAATTTTCACTCATCTCAATAACCGCTATCTCGCGGTTGTTCAGCCATTCGGGCGCGAACAGGCGTTCAGGACTGCAGTCGATAAGTTTCTCTACTGACAAGGTATTGGTTTCAGACTGGCTCATGGCTACTGATTTGAGCGAGCTGCACTGGCCATAGGCACAAATTCCTGCAACACAGCTTGAGTCGACAAATACCAGCTGGCTACCATCTGGTGACCAGGCCAGATGTTCATAGTCACCGACTTTATCAGTAAGCAGGAAATCTTTGCCATAGGCCAGGTCTCTTGCCCAAAGGTGCGCCTTGTTTTCTTCCAGGTAACGCGGATAAACGACAAAGCGCCCATCAGGTGAATACACAGGAAAATCATCAGGCGCCCCAATCGCGGTGATAAGAGCGGTATTGGTTAGCAATGAGGTTTCTGTTGCCGGAAGAGTCTGTTGATTTAGCTCTGCGAACTCTTTTGCCAAAGTGCTAGGGCTTTCATTTGGCTGCTCTTTATCCAGCGGAATCGCGATGCTAACAACGCCGACAACAACCAGTAGCAGCATCACCGCCATTAATCCCGAGCTTAGCCAAGGGCGAGGAAAATGAGTGTGTGAAGCCACAGTCTCTGTCTTTATCTCTGGGGCATGCCAGCTGACAGGGGCAATCAGGCTGTAGCCTTTCTTCGGGTAGGTTACAATGACCTGCGGATTGCGTGCATCGTCGCCGAAGGCCTTGCGCAATTGGGCAATGCAGCGTTGCAGGGCGCTGGCTTCGACGACCGTATTGGTCCAGATGGAGTCCATCAGGGTTTTCTGGCTGACTACCTCGCCCTGATGTCTGGCAAGATGCTGTAATACCTGGATAACTCTTGGTTCCAGGGAAAGTATCTCCCCATTCCGGTAAAGCTTGCAGCGGTCCGGGTCGATTCGGGTTTCGTTAATGAAAAAGTCGCTCAATGGTCAGATCCCTTGCAATAGCTCGTCATCAGGAAAAAATCAGGTTTTTGGAACACAAAGACATTGGTTAAAGCCAATAAATATGCAGAATATAGCAAAATTTGGCTACCCGGTGTTAACCAAAACACGAAAGCTGTTCAGGATCCTGTTTGGCCAGGAATCCGCAGCCTGGATCAGGCAGAGTCACTCTGTCAGATAACGACTTTAAAAGGCAGAAAGATAAGAAAAAAGTCGCTGTAAACGCCAGTCAGATGTAAACGCCAGTCAGATCAGATAACTCAATGAAAAACATGCTGCCAGTGACCTTTGGTAAAGGCGTTATGCACGATTTTATCAGTCACTACAATTTTTTAAGGGAAAACTCTTCATGAAAACATCTTTCAGATTCAAATCGCTTCCGCTGGCCATGCTACTTGCAGCGGGCAGTGCACCAGGAGTGATGGCACAGGAAAATATTCTGGAGACAATTATTGTCACTTCAGAGCGACGGGAAACCCAGTTGCAGGATATTCCCGCCAGTATCTATTCCCTGAGTAGTGAAACGCTTGATTTGATTCGTCATGTGCATATCGGAGAAGTTCTTAACTCTGTTCCCGGCGTGGTCTTTAACCGCGGCAACGGTCAGGAGTCTCTGTTGGGGATTCGCTCTCCAGTTCTTACCGGGGCGGGTAGCTGCGGTTCCTTTCAAACTTCCCAGGATGGAATACCTTTGCGCGGGGCAGGCTTTTGTAATGTAAACCAGTTGTTTGAAGCCAATACAGAACAGGCCTCCAATATCGAAATCGTGCGCGGTCCTGGCAGCGTTTTATACGGGGTGAATGCTCTTCATGGCGCGATCAATGTTATTACACCGTCACTGGGTCAGGAGCCCGGTGGTGATGTTTCAATCGACATGGGACCCAATGAATATGCGCGCCTGAATGCCGGCATTAATACCATACAGGGAAGGCATTCTTTTGGCGCCTATTTCAATGGCGCCACAGATGGCGGCTATCTTGATGATTCCGGTTTTGATCAGCAAAAACTCAACCTGTCGCATCATTACGATGGTTCGCAGATAAGTATTACAAGCGTGCTGGCGACAACCAATCTTAATCAGGAAACGGCCGGTTATCTGGATCGCGGCTTTGAGGCCTACAAAGATGATGCGGTAAGACGCAGCAATGAAAACCCGGAAGCATTCCGTGATGCCCAGAGTTTCCGTTTGCACAGCCGTATCGAAGGGAGTACTGAAAATGGCAGCTGGATGCTCACTCCCTACTATCGTGATACCGATATGACTTTTCTTATGCATTTTCTACCGGGCACGCCGCTGGAAGAAAATGGCCATGAGTCCTTCGGCCTTCAGAGCATGTACAGCTCGGATGGTGATGGCCCGCTGAGCTGGACAGCGGGAGTCGACTTTGAAATGTCGGAAGGATTTCTGAAGCAAACCCAGGCCTTTGGTTTTGGCTCTTTCCCCAGAGGCAAGCAATATGACTTTACTGTAGACGCCACCATGGTTTCTCCTTATGTATTGCTTGAATATCAAAGCACCGATCAGGATCAACTGACCCTTGGCTTGCGTTATGAATTTCTGGAATACGATTACGACAACCTGATGATTGATGGTAATACTGCTGAGGACGGTTCTTCCTGTTCGCCCTCGGCCTTCAACCCTGCCGGGACCTGTCGTTATAGTCGACCCGGTGATCGCACTGATGATTTTGACAATTATTCCCTGCAACTGGGCTGGATCCATGATCTTGAAGCCAATGTACAGTTTTTTACCAATCTGTCGCTGGCATTTCGTGCGCCTCAGGCAACGGAGCTCTATCGATTACAGCAGAATCAGCTGGTCGCTGATCTGGAATCAGAAGAAATGGAAAGCATAGAAGTAGGATACCGTGCCAGTCGAGGCAATTTGTCTTACACGCTGGCTGCCTATTACATGCAAAAGGACAATGTTATTTTTCAGGATAGTGGGCGCAACAATGTCAGTGGCGGAGCTACCAAGCATCGTGGGCTGGAACTCAATACCCAGTACAACATTAATGATGCCTGGAGCTTTAGTCTGACCGCCAGCTATGCACGCCATACCTATGATTCCAATGTCGCACCGCGTGGTGTCAGCGTCCTTCTGGATGGCAAGGATATCGACACGGCACCGAAGCTGACTGGCAATGCCAAGTTGAACTGGCAGATGAATAACAACAACAGCATGAACCTGGAATGGGTGCACATGGGCCCTTATTATTCGGATGAATCCAATCTGTTTAAATACGAAGGTCATGACCTGCTGAATCTGCGCTATCAGTATGATTCCGGAAATAACTGGTATATGTCCGCCAGGGTAACCAATCTGCTGGACACAAAATATGCGGAACGTGCAGACGTGAACTCTTTTTCAGATTTTTCCGGTGATCGCTATTTTGTCGGGCAGGACAGGAGTCTTTACTTTACTGTTGGCAGTCGATTCTAAAAATAGTCGCAAGTTACAAGTTACAAGTTACAAGTCACAAAAAAGGCGACTGGAGTAGTCGCCTTGTCGGATGCGTCC
>JAHEHN010000104.1 GCA_024644515.1 Gammaproteobacteria bacterium | reverse complement strand
GTATAGGTCCAGAACCATCTGTTAACGGTACTTTGCTTTTCTCCTGGGAGCGCAACCGGCGGTTTATCTTCAAAGACGCGACTGGTGGTGTCGCCATCTACTTTGTTACGCAGTATTACGGAAATCGAATAGTTACGTAGGCGTTTAAAAAACGTGCGGAGTGGTAAAAGAGTTACACATTTGTTGCACACGCATTATTACGTTGTGATAAGTGCTTGATATTCAAGATAATAAAAACTATGTTACTACTGAGTGGGAGTAGTTATTATAACTTAAGTCATTGATTTGATTATATTAATGACTTACACATTTGTTCCACGCTAAAGATCAATCATTGATTCAATTGAAGTTTTCTCATACAGTTACACAGAACGTTGCACAAACGTGTGACTACTGAAATCGAATAGTTGCACAAGCGTAGAAAAAACGTGCAGAGTGTTAATGGAGTTACACACTTGTTACACACGTACTATGTGGTAGCGTTAAGTAATTGATATTAAACAGAATAAAATCTACGTTACTACTGAGTGGAAGCGAGCCAATTCTGCCATGATTGAACACTATGAGTCATGGATGAAAAGGGCGCTGAACCTGGCTCAGCAAGCAGCGGATGCGGGTGAAGTTCCCGTGGGTGCGCTGATTGTCAAAGGTGATGAGGTCATCGGCGAGGGTTTCAATAAGCCGATTACCAGCAATGATCCCACAGCCCATGCTGAAATAATTGCCCTTCGTGAGGCCGCCAGTAATCAAAACAATTACCGCCTTCCGGGTACCACATTATTTGTCACCATAGAACCGTGCACCATGTGTGTTGGCGCCTTGATTCACGGGCGCATTGATACCGTGGTATTTGGCGCCAGGGAGCCCAGGGCGGGGGCATTACTGAGTAAAATGCAATTACATCTTCAGGATCACTACAATCATAAAATGAACGTTGTTGAGGGAGTTCTGGAAAATGAGTGCAGTGCCTTGATGCGTAATTTTTTCAAAGCGCGAAGGGCATAAAGCTTCCCAGCGCATATTGCTACTTACTTTTCGTCTTGCTGGTGCTTTGAGCTGGTAAGGGCTGCCGATCAAGAGCCCCCACATCAAGAACCGGTGCTGCATCAATATCCTCAGCATCCATCATAGACGCCACGCGCTGCAGGGAAGCAATAACCATGTTCTGCTCCCAGTCCTGAAGATCTTCAAAGGCTTTGATGAAGCTATCCTGCAACGGGGGCGGTGCCTTGGAAATTATTTTTTTTCCGCTTTCCGTTAGGTAGGCATGAACAATGCGCTTGTCTTTTGTGGAGCGTATTCGAGTAACCAGCTTCTTGGTTTCCAGCCGGTCAAGGATGCTGGTAACAGTAGCCTGGCTAAGACTGATTTCCAGTGCCAACTCCCTGATACTGACTTCGCCCTTGTTTTTGATTGACTGTAACAACAATAACTGAGGGGTAGTCAGGCCGGTTGATTTAACAAGATCTCTGGAATAAAGGTCTGTCGCCCGAATAAGTCTGCGCATGGCAATCAGCACGCTCTCAATTTGATTCTTCTTCATGGCCTGTGGTGTCCATCAAATAACAGGGCTTGCCCTGTTCAGCTTTTGTTATGTTGGTTTATTATAATACCCGGACAACATTACTGTGCATTTCTTATTGGTGAATCCTGCAACAAAGTATTACTGCTTTATTCCTTTCGCTTTGTAAGTAAATGTTTAGTATACTAAGCAACTATTGCAAATATCCTTGTTTAAGTCTGCAATACTCTCCAAATAATAAAAACAATAAATATATAAAAAACATATAGATAGAATAAACCTAAAGGGTTTTTTCAGGTTTTTGTCTATTTTTTATTATTTAGAATACATACTAATAATTGTGGTGAATATATGTCAGAACATGAAATGCAAAGTAACAGTAGTACCCAGAAGAAAAGCAGAATCTCTGTAGATCCTGGCACTGGTGAACCTGCGCCGGTCCGGCTAAATGATATTCCCAAAGACCAGGATTATGGTGCACAACCGGAGAAGGTTCGTAGCACCGAGCAATACCAGGAAGAATATGTAGAAAATTTTGTTGAGCGTTGGGATGAATTGATTGACTGGGAGGCGCGTGCCGAGGGAGAAGGGCAGTTCTTCATCGATATATTAAAGAAGCTGGGAAAGCACAATATTCTGGATGCGGCAACCGGTACCGGCTTTCACTCGGTTCAGTTATTACAGGCGGGGTATAATGTCACCAGTGCCGATGGCAATGCCCAGATGCTGGTAAAAGCCTTTGAGAATGCCAAGGACCATGGCCATGTGATGCAGACAGTTCATGCAGACTGGCGCTGGCTCAATCGGGATGTTCAGGATAAGTTGTTTGATGCGGTAATTATCCTGGGGAATTCTTTTACCCATTTGTTTGAAGAGCATGACCGTCGCCGCGCATTAGCGGAATTTTATGCAGTGCTTAAACATGATGGTGTGCTGATAATCGATCAGCGCAATTATGACGGCATTCTGGATGATGGCTTCAAGTCCAAGCACAAATACTACTACTGTGGAGACAAAGTCTCTGCACAGCCGATCCATGTTGATGATGGTCTTGCGCGTTTTGAATATTCCTTTGAGGATGGTTCAAAGCACCATTTGAATATGTTCCCTTTGCGCAAGGATTACCTGCGGGGACTTATTCACGAGGCCGGCTTTCAAAAAATTGAGACCTATGGAGATTTCAAGGAAACCTATAAAGAGGATGACCCGGATTTCTATGTCCATGTTGCCTACAAGGATTATCATGCAAAATAATTTATCTTCAGCCGAGGTGCTGACTGAATCCTATTATGACAGTAGCGATGCTGATCGTTTCTATGAGCAAGTCTGGGGTGGGGAAGATATTCATATTGGTTTATACGATGAAACTGATAATATCCCTGAGGCCAGCCGCAACACAGTAACCACGATGGTTGATAGCCTGCAAGGTCTGAACGAGCAGAGCAGGGTGATCGACCTGGGCGCTGGATATGGCGGCTCAGCCCGTTATCTGGCAAAGCTGGCTGGTTGTAATGTGACTTGTCTGAATATCAGCGAAGTGCAGAACACCCGCAACCGTGAATTAACTAGGCAGCAAGGCCTGGACCAGAAGGTCGAGGTACGTCATGGCAGTTTTGAAGAAATTCCCTGTGCGGATGCTTCAATGGATATTGTGTGGTCCCAGGATTCTTTTTTACACAGTAGCCAGAAAGAAAAAGTGCTGAGTGAAATCAGTAGAATAATGGCGCCCGGTGGCGAGTTGATCTTTACGGATCCGATGCAGGCAGATAACTGCCCAGAAGGTGTGCTGCAACCCGTCTATGACAGGCTGAATCTGGAGTCCATGGGCTCATTTGCGTTCTATCGAGAGGCCCTCAATGTCCTTGGTTTTGAAGAGACCATAGTCAACGATTTAACGCCCCAGTTACGTAATCATTATGATTATGTCAGGCAGAATTTGCAGGGACGTTATGATGAGCTTGTTGCCATTATCAGTCATGAGTACATGGACAACATGATCAAGGGGCTGGAAAACTGGGTGGCGGCTGCAGATAAGGGTTATCTTGCCTGGGGTATTTTGCACTTTACCAAGTCCAGCTGAGTTGTCCTGCTATTTTGGACGTCTCAAAAAAGAATTCTA
>JAHEHN010000090.1 GCA_024644515.1 Gammaproteobacteria bacterium | reverse complement strand
GCCAGCTCGTCCAGCAGGCCTTGTGGCGACATGTTTTCATACTGGGCATTAGCTGCGAAGGGCGATAAGCTAAATGGCACTACCAAGGTAAATAATAAATTTCTGAAAAGTTTCATTGCTTTCTCAATAAGCAATGCCAGAATCAGAGCGGTCTGGCTTACTTGCTTTTGCTTCGATATTTTCTTTCCAACTTTTTGCCCAGTGACGATCGTACCAGTCGGGGATTTTATAATCCATGTCAATACCGGCACTTACAGGCCAAAACTAAGTGTCGATATATAACAGTGCTTGTGGGCGCTCCTGTTAATAATGGAAGTTAGCATTATTGCTTTTATCCCTCTCTAACTTCCTGATAGACAATCCTCTGGACACTGATTATGCTTTTGTTACAACAAATATACCATTTGGTCATGTTTGGCAGGATTGATTATTTGACGGTGAGGGGGAATTGATGAAAACAATATTACTGCGCAGGTTTGTTACCACTGTTTCATTGCTTGCGATTACAGGTTTAACCCTGCCATCACTGGCACAGGATGTCGCGATCACCAATGCACGTATCATCATCGGTAACGGCGAGGTCATTGAATTCGGGACCCTTGTCGTGCGTAACGGCAGGATTACCGAGGTCACGTCAGGGCAGGCCGATACTCAAGGATTACAGGCCATCGATGGAACCGGAATGACTGCGATGCCTGGCTTTATTGATGCACACCGTCATATCAATACCGGCCCCGATGAGAAGGCCGAAATGCAGGCGCAACTGGAGGCCGGCTATACCACGATACTTTCTGGTGGTGGCCCTGCTGAGGGTAATCTCTTGCTGCGTGAACATATTGAGAGCGGGGCGATCAACGAGCCACGTATCATTCCTTCCGGACGCATCACGCTGGCTGACCATACGCCGGATTCAGCCCGAGCCGAGGTACGCAAGCTGGCTGAGATGGGGATTCAATGGACCGGTGAAATCAGTCTTACGCCACTACCCAGGCCGAGCCTGCATGAAATTGAAGTACTGGAAGCCATCGTTGATGAAGCACCTAAAGTTGGCGTCACCGTTCAGGTGCATGCGGTGAGCACACAGGCGATGGTGGCTGCGGTCAAGGCAGGCGTGCGTCGCCTGGTGCATATTCCCAACAAGAATTTTGTCGACCATGATGCAGCACAGTTGCTGGCGGACACCAATACCATGAGTCTGGCGACCATTGGATTTGGTGCGCCTGTCTTTGGTGTGTTTACCGAAGCCAATGAGCCGCGCTTTCGTGATGGCAAAGCCTGGCCGGAATTTATCTCCGGTGCCAACATTGATGAGCAGGGTCGCGCGGTAGGAACTGAAATCGGTTACACCATTGTGAATGCGCGCACCTTATGGGATGGCAACGCCATGCTCGGTTACTGCACTGACACGCGCTATGATCCTCATGCCGGGCTTCAGCATGAGCTCGAATCCTATAAGGTGATGTTTTCCATGCAGGACATTATCAAACTGATGGGGCCCAACACGGCGGCCTATATTAATATGGCCGATGATCTTGGCACGCTGGAATCGGGCAAGCTTGCCGATGTGGTGCTGGTCCAGGGCAATCCGCTGGAAGGTTTCTGGCATATGCTGGATGCGCGGGTGGTGCTTAAGGAAGGCAGGATTGTTGTCGACAAACGCTGATTAATTTTTGCTAGCGTAACTGGCTGTCCTTGCTGCCACGTCGATTGAAAGCCTGCAGACTGGCTGATTCTTCGTCATGACTGGACTGGCACCTGACACAAAGCCGAACTCCCGGTAGCGCCTTACGTCGAGCTTCCGGGATCGGGTCGTCACATTCCTCGCAACGCTCCAGGCTCGGTCCGATGGGCAAATTACTGCGCGCTTTTTTCACCGCGTCATCGACACTGGCATCTATCTGATCCTGCACTGCGCCGTCCCGCGACCATCCACCTGCCATTGTTATGCCCTATTTATTCTGCGCAGTCAGTTTCAATAAACGTCCGCCGGAAAAAGCACGCTCATCTTCCAGCACATAGATGGCACCATCGGGTCCCTGTTCCACTTCCCGAATACGTTGTCCCATGGCAAAGCGCTCGGCTTCTCTGGCCTGTTCCCCGTTAAACTCAATGCGTACCAGTGATTCTGATGACAGACCGCCGATAAAGGCATTACCTTGCCAGGCCGGAAATTCGCTACCCGAATAGAACATCAGACTGGATGGTGATATCACCGGATTCCAGAACGCTACAGGCGCATTAAATTCCGGGCGGGTAGGGTGATCGGGAATGTCATCACCATTATAATGATCCCCGTTGGAGACTACCGGATAACCGTAGTTGCCACCGCGCACCACGCGGTTCAATTCATCGCCGCCTTGTGGGCCCATTTCACTATTCCACAGCTGATCATCAGCATCGAATGCCAGACCAAGCGGATTGCGATGACCCAGTGACCATATCTGCGCCGTGACGCCGCCCTGATCCATAAAAGGATTGTCAGCCGGCACACTGCCATTATCCTGCAAACGCAGGATCTTGCCCAGATTCATGGTCATGTCCTGGGCCGGATCGAATTTCTGCCGCTCTCCCGAGCTGATCCACAGGTATCCATCATGAAAGGCAATACGATGGCCGAAATGGCCATTACCGCTGACCTTGGGAAATTGCCGCCAGATTACTTCAAGATTCTGTAATTCACCGTTATTACCATTCAAGGAAAGTGTGGCTCTTGCCACAGCTGCACCACTGCCGCCTTCACCGCTCTCGGCATAGCTTATGTAGACCAGATTGTTCATGGCAAAGTCCGGATGCAAAACGATATCACCAAATCCGCCCTGACCAGCGGAACGGACTTCAGGGACACCAGAGATATCACCAATAGCCCCGCTGTCTGGATCAAGCAGTTTCAGAGCACCGTATTTTTCGGTGACCAAAAGTCTGCCGTCGGGCAGAAAGCTCATGGCCCAGGGCTCATTGAAGCTTGCCACTTCCGTTACTGTGAAAGCCGTGTTGGGCGCAAGCAGGGATGTTTCTGCGCTACAGGCAACAAGAATAAAGCAGCTGAATGACAGGAGTAGTCGGCATTTTGGCATGAGTGTCTCCTTATTGCTGGTCGTCAGTTTTACCAGTAATGTGTGCGACAGGGGAAAGGCTAACAATTACAGGTGCAATTCTCTACAGATAAAAAGAAGAAGAGGGGAGTTATGAAATCACCTTATGCCGAATTCAGCTTACAGGCAATTAAATTCAAAGTGTGTACCCCATAACAATATTGAGTAATATGTGGGTATATCGAAGATTAGATATAGATAAAAAATTGATATAGAAAAAAATAATATAGATACAAGAATCAATCGGAGTATTTAACTATGGCCCTTCATCCACAATTTTTGCAGGAAGTCAGCTTGCTGCTGATGTTTGATCCAGGCAACCCTCAGGAAGGTCTGAAAGTACATCATGAGGCTGATCCGGGAAAAATCGAGGCAGCAAAGCGCCTGCATGAACTGGGCATTATTACCCTGAGTGATGGGGGTTATCTGACGCCAAGAGGTCAGGAGGCAGTAGAGCATGCCGAGGCGCTGGTAAATATGTTACAGGCCATGCCGCATTAGCTTTGACCGGGACATTTCATTGTTGCTGTAAAACAGTCAGGTTCACTTCACATTCTCCCTGCCCACTGGCGACATAGGCAGAGTCGCCGGTAATGGTGAGCGACAAATCCATAGTGCGTTCCACCAGCGCGGCCAGTGTCTGGATTTCTTCCCAGGCAAACTGAAATACAGAAATGTTCAACCCGGAAAATTGTGCTTCATTTTGTTTCCACCACACATCGGCTTTGCTATTAAAACAATAAACTTTTAACTGCTTCGCAATGTGGCTGGCTTTTTTTATACGTTCAAAAGCTGGCTCGCCCACATCAATCCAAAGATCAAGATTGTCATCCAGACTTCGAATCCAAAGGTCAGGTTCTTCCGGCGAACTGATTCCTTTGGTAAACACCAGTTGCTCATGTGCATTAATGCAGAAAGCCAGCAGCCTTACCATCATGCGCTCCTGTGTTTCGGAAGGGTGCTGGGCTATGGTCAGGTTTAGCGTATCGTAGTAATTGCGATTGACATCAGATAGGGCAATTTTGGCTTTATAGATGGTGGGTTTGAGTGCCATGATCAGGGTTTGGAGGCCAGGGCTTTATCCCAGATCGCTTTGGTGGAATCTTCACCAGGCCGGTGCTTTAGCTGCAAGCCGGCCAGAAAATTTCTCAATATCTGGTCTTTGCATTCGCGGTATTTGCGATTATCGGGCTTGCGAAAAAAAGCGCTCAGTTCATGTTTGCTGATCTGGCAATCCGCTTGCGAGAGCAATGACAGGATATCTTCCGCTTTCAAATCAAAGGCAATTCTCAGCTTTCTGAAAATCATATTATTGGTCAGGCGTTTTTTGGAACCTGCTTGTGCGGCTTCAGTAGAGTCTTCTTTCGGGCCACGTTTCTGAATGATCAATCCATCGAGAAAGGCGGTAAAGCTACTGTCGGTGCATTCCAGGTAATCAGCATCGTCTTCCTTCTTTAACATATTGCATATTTCTTCGCGGGTTGACTGATGAGCCGCCAACGAAAAAATACCACCCATGGCATCATCATCCAGGTCAAGGATATAGCGCAGTCTGCGCAGGCAATCGTTATTGTCCATTGTTATTCTCGAGTTGCATAAGAAGTGTTTCACCGTTGAATTCAATCACATCCCCGGACACGACCTTTTTTCTTTTTTGTGTTTCAACCTTGCCATTAAGCAGGACATGGCCATCGGCCACCAGCTTTCGGGCGTCACCACCACTGCCGGTGAGGCCTTCGAATTTCAATATTTTGTACAGCTCTACCGGCTCTCTGCTTAACAGCACAATGCGCGCTTCCTGTTCTGGACTCTTCCGGAATAAAGGCTCTGGTTCTACTTCTACTTCTGTTTTCGGCTGTACTTGTGACTTGGCTTTAACAGCCCTGGCCCAGACTGATTCAGTTTCCATCGCAGCGGCAGGTGCTGGTTCCTGTAGCAAACGAATGCCATCGTCTTCAATACTGATGATGCGTTGACGATACAAATTACCAATGGCTTTTTTAAACGCGCCTTTACTCATGCTCAGGCTTTTTACAATTAATTGGGGATCTGACTTGTCGTGCAATGCCGCAAAGCCGTGATGTTCCCGCAGAAAGCTGATAATGGTTTCCATATTTTTATCGCGGGTTTCCTGTCCGGCCTGCAGGGTCAAATCAATTTTTCCATCGGGTCTGACGTGCTTGATATAGCCTTGAATACTTTGACCAAAACTCAGACGCTGATGCACATCACTTTCATAGAGCACGCCCCAGTGGCCATGATTGATGATGGCCTTGAAGCCAAGATCGGTGCTGTTGGCAATAATCAGATCAACCGGTTGCCCTTTTTTGAAATGATGCGGGGTGTCGTCTTTCAGGACTTTCTCGATTTTCGAAGTCGCAACGATGCGGCCATCCACTTTGTTCAAACACAGATATACTAGATAGGAGCGGCCTTCTTCCATTGGGCGATGTTGCTGGGCAAAGGGTACCAATACATCTTTTTCCAGCCCCCAATCCAGAAAAGCTCCGACACGGGTAGTGGAGACCGCTTTTAAATAGGCAAATTCACCAATACAGGCTTTGGGTTTTTGGGTGGTGGCTACCGGTAAGTCATCAGCATTGAGGTAAAGAAAAACATCTACGGGGTGGCCCACTCTTAGCTTGCCGGTAGCGTGTCGCATGGGCAACAGGACTTCACCGAGCTCTCCGGCATCCAGCATATAGCCAGCTTCGGTAACCCGGGTAACAGGCAAGGTGTGATAGTGACCTACGTTAATCATAAACAAAAAATATCAGGGCTAATTACAGGGCGGCAATTGTACAGTATGTCAGAGCCTTGTGTTGTCTGCTTATTTTATTTCCTCTTTATGGCTGGCTATGTCAGTAGCCTGTTCTATGGGCTATACTTCGCGGCTTTTTCCAGCACACGCAAACCAATTTACCGGAATTCATGCCAATTAAAATTTTTACCACTGTTGTCACTGCAACACTGTTATTTTCGCCTTTGACTTTCGCTCAGGAAGCAGGGGGCCTGAATAGTTTCTGGAAAAGCCGGCCCGGGTTTCTCAGCCTTGAAGCTGAGCAGCAGAGCCGGATGCAGTTCCTGGATGGCCAGTTTCGGGCCGGGCTTGAAGGCAGTGATCAGGCACTGGAATTGAGGACCACCCTCAAGGCCACCATGCAGTTTGATAAAGTGGCGCTGGTTACTGAACTAGCTGACATGCGGGCGCTGCGGGCCGATCAGGGAACCCCCCTGGACAGTACCATTGTGGATCCTCTGGATATACTGCAGCTTAATCTGCGCTTCCCGATTGCCAATATTTTTGGTCGCGATAATGAGGGGTTTGTTCAGGTCGGGCGTTTTACCATGGACCAGGGTAACCGCCGCTGGGTGGCCCGCAACAGCTTTCGTAATACCATCAATGCTTTTGCCGGTGTGCATGCCAGTGTGCGTGATGGCAACAGCGCTTATCAGTTTTTCTATACCTTGCCCACCAATCGTCGAAGTGACGGTAACCTGCTGGACAACAAACCGCTACCTGATAATGAAACCGGCGATGCGCATTTCTGGGGACTTTTTTACGACACTTTATTTCCCGGCGCCAAGGATCATTTGGAAACCTATCTCTACGGTCTGAATGAAAATCGTCATGCGGCGGAGTCGCGTCTGCGTAATCGTTTGTTAAGTACAGGTGTGCGCTTGTTCAGAAATCCGCAGACGGATAGCTGGCACTATAAAGGGGAGGTCATGTTACAAACGGGTGATGCGCCGGCCCGGCAACCTGGTGCAGGAGCACAAACCCAGCGTGCCCATTTCGTGCATCTGGAAGCTGGCTACAGTTTCAGTGCGCCCTGGCAGCCCAGGTTAAGTGTGATCTACGATTATGCCAGCGGTGACAGGAATCCTCTGGACAACGAAAACAACAGCTTTGATTCACTCTATGGTGTGCCTCGCCCCGAGTACGGACCGACCGGAATCTATCGTGCCTTTGTACGTAACAATATCAATACTCCCGGGCTTCTGCTCAATCTGCAGCCGGCAAACAATGTCGACGCTTTTATCAAACTTCAGGATTACTCCCTGGCAGCTGAGCAGCAGGGCTGGCGCACCACCCGCTATCAGCATCCGGGCGGGCTGGGCGAAACCCGAGTCGGCACACAACTGGAGACGCGCGTGCGCTGGCATGTGTTAGGCGGCAAGCTGACTCTGGAAAGCGGCTATACCTGGCTCAATGCCGGGCCCTATGTGGATAAAATTGGCAAAGGGGATTCCCGCTATATTTATGTTCAGACTATCCTGCGTCTGTAATGTCCTGTGCAAGCGTCCCCTTTTTCTTTAGCCAGTGAGGTGCCCGTTAAAGAACACCTGCTTCAATTTGATCTGCAAGATAATCTGCCTGACGCAACATCAATGAAATGATGGTAAGTGTCGGATTGGCAGAGCCTGCAGTGGTAAACAAACTGCCGTCGGAAACAAACAGGTTATCAATATCATGGGTCTGCCCGTAACTGTTGCACACGCTGGTAGCCGGATCATTACCAATGCGACAGGTCCCCATATTGTGGGTCGCTCCAAAACCTTCGTGGGTGAAGACTTCGGTGGCGCCGAGTGATTCATACATTTGCCGGCCTTTTTCATAGCCGTACTCCAGCATGGCATTGGTGTTGGGATGCTTGTTATAGGTCACCACCGGTACCGGTAAACCAAACTGATCGACTTCAGTGGGATGCAGGGTAATGCGATTAGTGGCCTGAGGTGGATCCTCACCGGTAATGATTACTCCAGACAGCTTGTCATAGTCGAGCATTAAGTCTGCATAATCCTTACCCCAGCCACCTGGAATAAGATTGTTGGCGATGTATTCCGGTCCAAGTGCCAGCAGGTGATATTGGAAGCCCCCAGCGAAACCGCGTTCCGGATCATGTTTCACTTCATCACGAATAACGCCGGCACAGGTAGTTCCCTTGTGCCAGTTCACTTCGCCCGGCATGACGCCAAAGACCATGGCCATAACATGACGCATGTAATTTCGGCCCACCTGGTCACTGCTGTTGGCCAGCCCGTTGGGATGTTGCTCGGTGGAAGAATTAAGTAATAGTCGCGTAGTTTCCACCACGTTGGCTGCCACACACACCACCCTGGCCTGCTGTTCATGTTCGACACCATCGCGATCCATATAACGCACCGCGGTAGCTTTGCCACTGTCGTCCGTAACGATTCGGGTCACCATGCTCTCTGGTCGCAGGTCATAAAAATCAGTCTGCTCTGCCTGTGGAATGTGAGTGAACAGCGTGGTCCATTTGGCGTTAATGGCACAGCCACTATTGCAAAAGCCCAGTTGCAGACAGGCAGGGCGGCCATCCCGTGGAGCTGAATTAATGGCCATGTTGTAGGTGTCGATATCTTCGTAACCAATGCTGCGGGCAGCCGCTTCCATTACCTTGAAATTGGCGCTGCCTGGCAGGCGCTCAATACCGTTGGTCCCGGTTACGCCCATCATGAATTCGGCCTGCTCGTACCAGGGACTCATCTCTTCCAGCGTTACTGGCCAGTCGGCCAGATTACAGTCCTCCAGCTGACCGTAAGTGGACAGGGATTTAAATTCAAAATCCTGCAGGCGGGGACAACAGGCGGTCCAGTGAGTGGTGGTGCCACCGACGCCTTTCACGGACCAGACCGGGAACCCGTCAGGGGCATAGCCTTCGCCAACACGGCGGTCGAGCCAGCTCAGTTTGCCGAACATTTCCGGCTCATTGTTGACAATATCGTTGAGCCCCAGTCTCGGCCCGGCTTCAAGGCACACCACCTTGATTCCTCGTTTCACCAGTTCACTACCCACGGTACCGCCGCCGGCACCGGAGCCGATTATCACTACTACAGAATTATCATTAAGATCGTAACTTGCTGGCATGATTACTTGCCCTCCGGTAACCAGGTGATGTCGGCGAAACCTCGATTGATATAACCACCCTGTTCAATTGCAGAGCCGCCATATCCCAATAGAGCAAATACCTCAGGATCCCTGAACAATACTTCAATGGCAGTTGCGCGCATTGTGCCAAAAAAAGCACTTTGCTCCAGCGAGCTTAATAACGCGATGCGTTGTGTTTCGTCTACCTCCAGCCATGGCGTAGAGCCATTACTGTCCCGTAACATTGTTAATGCCTCAGCCACTGCAGGACTTTCAAGATCCAGTACCCGCTGGGCGACTGTCACATAGAGCATGGGATCAAGATCCTCGAAGGGCAGCAGGTCGTAGGCTACACCGGCCAGCAGTTGCAGATCGTTTTCTGCGCCATTGTGAAGAGCGGAGGAATTCATGTCCTGCCCTTGAGTGTTGCTATCAGCGCCACCACAAGCGGCCAGTCCGCCTGCTGCTATCAACTGCGATATGGTTACCAGTACCTTTCTGCGTGAGCTCAGCATAGCTCCCCCTTTTTGTATTGTAGGTAAAATTAAGTTTTTCTTATTGCCCCCGCGTTGAAGACGTCACAACAGGGTCATGGATTGACAGAAAGAATAAGCGGGTAGTTCGGGCTTGTCCAGTTTGATGAGTCTGGAATGAAATATCTGAATCACTGGTGAGTTGATTCAGGGAATTAAAGCGTAACTTGATAGCGAAAACCGGCGTCCTGAAAAGGCTGCTTGCAACCTGACAGGCATAAGGTTAAATACAGGATATCTGCCCAAGGAGAACGTGATGTTAGCTCCCTATTGTGAAACGCCGCCCGATCGAGCAACGCTGGATGTTACCCCCGGTCCGTTGGTGCTGGAGTTTGGCAGCAATGATTGTGGAATATGCCGGGCTGCGCTACCCCTGATCACTGAAGCCATGGCTGGCTGCAGCATGCCCCATCACCGCATACAGGACGGCAAGGGGCGCCGTTTGGGGCGTACTTTTGCGGTTAAGCTGTGGCCTACCTTGATTATGTTACGAGATGGTAAAGAGGTGGCCCGCGTGGTGCGGCCGACTACTGTCGATGAGATAGTGCAGGCTTTGCAGGTTTTTGAAGAATAAAAAAAAGTAAAAAGGGGAGAGATCTATCAGTTAAATAAATCTGTCCCCTTTTTTTACCTTCACTCTGTTACTACTTTAGTAAGCAGGTGCTTGTTTTTTGCAGAGCGAAATAACGTTATTTTTTTAAAGGATTCGGCTGCCCGGCGGTGAAGGTGTTGGGATTACCTTCATTAAATATTCTGTGCAGACTGAAAAACCATTCGCCGTCGATTTTTACAAATTCATCTTCCCAAGAACCAAAGCTTAACCATTGGACCTGGCGACGATCGGCGTTATTGGCATAGTTCATCCAGTAGGTTACGGCTTTCGCGGTATTGCCTTCCACTTCCACTATCTGATTGGTAATCAGGTGACGTACCGTTGAAGGCCACTCTTTACCGTCAGGTGTCTTTGCTTCCTGGAAGCCGAGGGTTCTCAGATCATAGGTACCCGAGGACATGAATTCACGGATTGCTTCACGGCCCATGACTTGTCCTCTGGCCCAATCCAGGACACCGTCTTCGGCGAACACGGCGGCATAACCATCAGCATCGAAATAATCCATAGCCAGCACATAGCGATGCTGCAGATCGATGATGGCGGCCCGATCGTCGGCATAACCGTCCGGGTAGGTTTCAGCAATGACGTTGATTGATGCCAGTAACATGACACATGTAATGATAATTTTTCTCATGGACTCTACCTTTGTAATGACAAATAACGGGTGATAATTCAGGTTTGTTTTTCGATTTATTCTATCTGCTTGCAGAACAGCCGGCATGTTTTACCGACTATTACATGTGCGGGCCTTATCTACTCCGGTACGTGATCGATATAGCGCGCAGCCACTTCATCATCACAGACTTCATTGGCCGGTGAGAAGTCAATGTCGGGGCGATGATCCCACTGTTGTGACAGGGTCGCAGGCTCGCTGAGATAAACAGGATCTTCTACGGTGATTTGATAGCGCAGACGGGTGCGTTCCTCGGAAAGCGACAACCTCTCTATGGTGTGTTTACCCGCGCTTGAGGGCACGCTACCACCGAGGCCTGAGGTGTTCGGGGTATAGGCAATAGTGTCGATGACCAGGGTGTCGCCATCCCAGCGGCCGATGGAATGCCCGTGATTACTCGGTTGCACGTCAGCAGGATGTTCCGCATTCATATGAATGGTGCGGATGACGTGGTCACCGGAGTTGTCGAAGTGAATCACTACTTCATCTTCACCAATCTCGATTGAGCGCATTTCGTCCAGAATGGCGAGGAAGGGAACGGGTTCAGCCACACAAAGCCCGTCGTCCAGCATCCTGGCCTGTGCTTCGCGGGCTGCCGGAGTCAGGGGAAATTGAGCCATGGCGCCAAAGCCAGCACCAATGCCAGCCCGGTTAGGGGCCCAGCGTCCGGTCAGGGATTGCGCCGGGGTTAGCCTGAGATTACGGTTACTTTCCTTATAGAAAGGATGAATCTCTCCGTCCTGAGTAGTGACGTCGAGGATTCGAACCTGTTTGCCCCAACCACCGCGATTGGGGTTTGCGCGCATGACCACCGGTGTGCCGGGTTTAAGGGCGTCACGGTCGAGGCCATCAACGAGGGCCTGGGTAATGGCAAGGCCTTCGCCTTCCACCAACGCAGGTTCGCCGTCCGGGCCTGTGGTTTCAACAATCAGATACATATGGGGATTAACCCAGTCGAAGCGGTGTACTGTGCCTTCAATGATGATTTCCTGAGTCTGGTCAAACATGGCCTGGCTATGATGAGCGAGTACGGGCGTAGCTAACTGTCCTGCTGCAGCAAGCACGAAGATGGCGCTGGTTAATAATCTCACAATGAATCCCCCTGGATTGTTATTGAAATCAAGAATAAACGGTCAATACCCCTTAGTCCAGAATCATATGCCTGTATGACACTCAAGCTTGACTCTCGCATGCTGGTCATCGGCAGATCCTGTAAGCCGTAAGTTATTACACAGGTTCCTTGCCAGTCAGTTTTAACTCCCCATAAAAAAAGCCCACATAAATGCAGGCTTTTTTTGATATGGCTGATTCAGTTTTTAGCTGAGCATTACTCGTCTGGGAAACTGAGCATAGTTTTCCCAGCGAGTTGGTTTCTCTGGCATCTGATCAGCTGTGGCCTGAACCTGACCGGTCACATCGGTAACACGTGACACGATCGTGTGCTCGCCGGCACTGGCATCACGCCAGGTGTAATTGAACAGTTTCCAGGAGTACTTGCTGGAGGCAGGATCAATTTCTGCCCGCTGCCAGGGGCCATTATCAATTTTTACTTCAACCGAGCGCAATGGCGTGCCGTCATTCAGCACAAAGCCGGTGATATTGTGATCTCGACCATTACGGGTTACCCGAATAATCGAAGACTTCAGCTGAATACGCGTGACGGAGCGTTCTTCCCAGCGTTCTTCTCCGCCAATATTACGTTTGCTGAGGGTGACATAGTCGCGTCCCATGAAACGTCCCATGTAGCGACTGTCCTGAATATGAATCTGATCCAGCCATTTTACATTGGCAACACCATACCAACCGGGAACCACCACACGTAGAGGCGCACCATGGTAGAGCGGAAGGGGTTCGCCATTCATTTCATAAGCCAGAATGATGTCTGGATTCAGGGCATCATCAATGTGCATGCTGCGACCAAAGGATTGTTCCACTTCCATATCCAGATCGCTGCGGGTTTTTTCCATGCCCTTGTCAGCGCCATAGAAAACCACTTCCACACCATCACGCTGCAGACCGGCTTCTTCCAGCAAATCCACCAGGCGAACACCGCTCCAACGGGCATTGCCGATCAAGCCCTGGAACAGTCGAGGGCTGTTGCCGCCACATTCAAAGCCGGCGTCAATTTCAAATTTCTGTCGGCTTTTCAGATCCGCCAGGGAAAGCTCAAAGGGGTTGTTGATCAATCCACTGATGCGTAAACGGAAGTCTGCATCAGCAATCTGTGGCTGGTTGTAATGCTGAATGATGTAGAAATCATCATTGGGGGTATAGAAGCTGTCGATCTTGGAAGTGTCCAGATAATGAATACCGCCCGGGGCAACCGGTGGTACGGTATAGCCTTCCGGCATATCAGAGAAGGGTACCAGTTCTTCTGAAGCGCCCATGGCCAGTTGTGACCAGAACGGCATGCTGGCGCTCGCCGCCATGCCCCCGAGAGCAACGCCGGTTTTCAGTGCAGTTCGGCGCGTGTTGAGTTCCGGTCCCTGATCTTGTTCTTCCTGTTTTGACATTGTTATTACCCTCAGTGTTACAAATAGATGGTGCATATGATTGCCCGATTATTCCCCGCGTCCCGGGATTAGTCAATTTTCCTCTGCCAGCGCAATGTTGTGTCGGGCATTTCTTGAACATCCCCCCCGACTGTCATAGTCTCTGTGTCTTCTTCTGGCAGCAGGTCAGGCAAATAAAGGGGACAGACATATGCAGTGGATGAATAAAATTTCAGGGGTGTTGATAATTACGGGATTACTTGCAGCCTGTGCCCAGACATCAATGCCATCCATGTCATCAGGCAGAACAGTGACCGGCGATACTCTTCTGGAAGAGCATTTTGTACCGGTAGTGTCGCGGGTACCCTCCATGACAGGTTCGGTGTCACAGCTTTATGTGCGGGAACGGGTCAAAGACAGTGTGCGTAAGCAGAATGATCTGGAAGGCAAGGTGGTGTTATTTATTCATGGCGCCGGCACCCCGGCTGAAGTGGCTTTTGATGTATCTTATCCTGGATTCAGCTGGATGGCCTATCTGGCGGATCTCGGTATGGATACCTTTTCCATGGACATGACCGGCTATGGTCGCTCCACACGCCCACTGGTAATGAATGACCGCTGTAATCTTTCTTCAGAACAGCAACAGCAATTGTTTGGCGATGTTTGTTCGCCCAGTTATGCCTTTGCCATCACCTCCATGGATTCGGACTGGCACGATATTGATGCCGTGGTCGATTATCTGCGCGACTTGCGCGGTGTGGACAAAGTGCATTTGGTCGGTTGGTCCCAGGGCGGGCCCCGATCTGGTGGCTATGCTGCCCGGCATCCGGATAAAGTCGCCAACATGGTGCTGCTGGCGCCGGCTTATCGGGGCAATGTGCCGGCAACCATGGACGCGGCAAATTTTAATGGCACCGCAATGACCAAGCAGTCCAAAGATGATTTCGTGAATAACTGGAATCGCCAGGTCGGCTGTGACGATCAGTATGATCAGGCGGTCAGTGAATCGGTCTGGTCCGAGATGCTGGCTTCAGATCCCGTCGGGGCTACCTGGGGGTCTGGTGTGAGACGTGCTCCCCGTGCCGTTACCTTTGGCTGGGGGGCAGACGTAGTAGGCAATACCCGGACTCCCTTGTTAATGGTCGCCGGCACTCACGACGGACAGGTGAATGCTGAACTGGTCAGAAATTTATACGCTGATTACGGTGCCGCTGAAAAGGTTTATCTGGAAATGACCTGTTCTTCCCATAACGCCATGTGGGAGAAAGATGCGCAATTGCTATTCGATGCAACGTATCAGTGGCTGAACTCCACTACTTACAACGGCGTGAGTAGTGGCATGTTGACGCAGGAATAGGATGGAAAAAGGAAAAAAGATTAAACTGGGCATGAACTGGAGCTATAGAGAATGAGTATTGAAGGTGGATGTTATTGCGGGAAGGTACGTTACGCGATTGATGGGGATTTTATTTTTAAAGGCGAATGCTGTTGTCGGGAATGCCAGTATATAAGTGGTGGCAATCCGAATGTGGTGGTGGGGGTGCCGGAAGCCATTTTCTCCTATACCCGTGGGGAGCCTAAACAGCATACCCGCAGTGATCTGGATAACCCGGTTACGCGAGAGTTTTGTTCTGAATGCGGCACCCACCTGGTAACCCGATCACCCGGTGTTCCCGGTATTGCCATTGTAAAGGTTGGCTCACTGGATGATCCTGCGCTGTATGACAAACCGGACCATATTATCTGGACCTCTGAGAAACAGGCCTTCCATCAGCTTCAGGACGGCATACCTACCTTCGAGCAATTTCCTGTTCATGATTAGTCGATAAATCGTTTGCGGGTTCAAATAAATAAACGGAGAAAAACTTGAAACACACCATAACTTGTCTTGCCCTGAAAGCAGTCGTAATGAATGCTCTCGTGGTTATGAATGTCTCGGCGGCTGCCCAGGCTGACCCTTATGCCAATCCACCGAGCCCTGCGTTCGCGGGACAAACTGGCGCCAGTGCCCCGGCGCTGTCGTCTTCCTATCAGGTTGAAGTGCTGGCGACAGGGCTGGCTCGTCCTCGATCGCTGCTGGCCTTGCCCGATGGCAATATGCTGGTGGCTGATGGTAAAGGGGAGGTAAGGATTGTCAGTCGGGCAGGGGCAATGTCCGATCCACTGACAGGGATGCCACCAGTGCGTTCTGTGGGTGGCCGCGGTCTTCAGGATATCTCTCCTGCTTATGATTTCGATATTTCACGGGTGGTCTATATGGCATTTGCTGCGCCCCCTGAGGGTGAACCCGGTGGTCCTGTCAGTGCCCAGGAAAGAACCCGTATTCAGCAAGCCGGTGAGGTTTTCCAGGTCAACAGAATTGCCCGGGCCCGGCTGAAAGAGGATAACAGCGGTTTTGAAAACCTGGAGTATATAGCTGAAATCCCGGGTCGACGTATGGTCTCTGCCCCGGATGGCACTTTGTATATCAGTACTGTAGGGGCAGGGGATCTGACGCTGGTGCAGAAGCTGGATTCACTGGAAGGCAAAATGTTGCGCATTAATGCTGATGGCACTATTCCGGAAGATAACCCGTATTTTGCCCGCGCCCTTGTGCGTCAGGAAATCTACTCCTGGGGTCATCGTGATCCTGATGGAGCTATGATTCATCCACAAAGCGGCGAGTTATGGACACTTGAACATGGTCCCATGGGTGGCGATGAGCTCAATAAAATTCTCCCTGGCAGAAATTATGGCTGGCCTAATGTCACCTACGGAAAAAATTATGACGGTACCGAGATTGGTCCTTCGGCGCGCAACGGTATCGAACAACCACTGTATTACTGGTTTCCCTCCGTGGCCGTGTCAGGTCTTATGATGTACACCGGCGGTTTGTTTCCCCAGTGGCAGGGCGATATTTTCATTGGCACCATGAGCCCGACCGAGGGCAAGTACTTGGTACGTCTGGAAATGGACGCAGAACGTATAGTCAGTGAAGAGCACTTGCTGGTTGACGGTGACAGGCGCGTCCGCGATATGGTTCAAGGGGAAGATGGGGCTTTATATGTACTGACGGATTCTGAAGACAATGATGACCTGGATCGTCATTTTCCGGGTGAAGTATTGCGTCTGGCACCTTAGCAAAGTTCTGAAGTCGCTCTTTATACAAAATTTTTTTAAAACACTTTTTAAAAACAGGTCTGAAGTTACATGATCGAATATTCTTCGACTACACATGCCACCGATGTGCCGGATAACTTTATTTATCTTACTGAAGTCATTCCCAAGCTGCGTTTTGATCTGCGTTATTATTCCGATGATAATTTTATCGGTCAGCCCATTCCAGGCTATCACTCCAATGTCATGATCGTGACCCTGCAGGCAGCGATGGCCCTGAAAAAAGTGCAGCAGGATCTGGCCTATTCAAATTTCTCCCTGAAAATTTTTGATGGTTATCGGCCGCAAACTGCGGTGGATTATTTTGTACGCTGGGCTCATGATCCTGATGATCAGCGTATGAAAGCGACTTATTATCCGAATATGGATAAGAGTGAAATCATTCCGAAAGGCTATATTGTAGAGAAATCCAGCCATTCCCGGGGTAGCACGGTCGATCTCACTATTATGTCCAATGACGATGGGCGCGAGCTGGACATGGGAACTGCCTTTGATGTGTTCGATCAGAAGTCCTGGCCCAGTGACACGACCGTCACTGTACAGCAACGAGCCAACCGTCAGCTGCTGCGCTCGGTAATGAGCAAACATGGCTTTATCGGCCTGGAAGAAGAGTGGTGGCATTTCACCCTGCGTGACGAACCCTATCCCGACACCTATTTTGACTTTCCGGTTAAATAACCCTGGATAGACGATAAATTCACTATGATTGATTTCAGTAACGAAGAAAAAGAAGCGATGGTTGCCAAACTTCAGCGTTATTTCAGTGACGAGCTGGATCAGGAAATTGGTCAGTTTGATGCCGAGTTTCTTCTGGATTTTTTCGCTGAGGAAATCGGAAAGCTTTTTTATAACCGTGGACTCTATGATGCCCAGGCTATTCTGGAAAGCCGCATGGATAATATAGTGGAAGCGATCAGTGAGCTGGAAAAATCGGTTGATTAAGTGTTCTCCAGATTTCCTTGAAGATAGGCTATAACACTGCCAGGCAGCACATCAAGGTTATAACCCCCTTCAAGAACCGACAGCAGCTTGCCGCCACAATGGTTATTGGCGATCGTTTTCAGTTCTACACCCAGCCATTGATAAGTCTCATCAGTTAGCGCCAAACCGGCCAGAGGGTCGGCCTGGTGTGCATCAACTCCGGCAGACACCAGTACCAACTCCGGTTGCCAGGCTTCAAGCACCGGGATGACCTGTTCTTCAAAAATTGCTACATAGGTGTTGTGGCCTGTGCCGCCATGCAGAGGTATGTTAAGAATATTGTTATTGCGGTTTTCACTGATCTCACCGCTACCCGGATAAAGCGGACTCTGGTGGGTGGAGATATAAAAAATACCATCCTGTCCACACATGATGTCCTGGGTGCCATTGCCGTGATGTACATCAAAATCCACGATAGCAATTCTGCTGAGATTGTATTTCTGTCGGGCATAAAGCGCCGCAATGGCAATATGGTTAAACAGACAAAATCCCATGGCCTGGTGGGCGGTGGCATGATGGCCGGGCGGGCGGGTGGCACAAAAAATAGTTTCAGCACTGGCATTCATCAGGCTATCCACACCTTGACAGGCAGCGCCCACTGCCCTTAATGCTGCATTGAGAGAACCCGGTGACATATGGGTATCGGCATCCAGTGACGCTTCACCTTCTGCCGGCGCAGTCTGGCGAATTTTTTCCAGATGGAATTCATCATGGGCCAGCAGAATCCGGGCATCAGTGCCCAGCGGCGCTTCGTTAAATTCCAGTTTGTCGCTGATTGCCGAGGCCTGCAGGGCCTGCATAATTACAGACAAACGCTGCGGGTTTTCGGGGTGTCCGGCACCGGGGTCATGCAGGAGGCAATCGCTGTGGGTAATAATGGTTATTGGCATAACGAAGAGCAATGTTCAGCAATGATTTGCACAATTATGGCATTCGCGGTGAGATCCTGAAAGTAGTGCTGTTTTAATGCAAAAGGCCTGATGTTTTTCTTTGTAGAATGACCCGTTGCAATTCCAATAAGTTATTGCGATCCATGGTTCAGCACACTACTATTCAAGGCATATTAATTACGCTGTAGTTTGTTATGGAAAAACTTCTGGAAGTCGCTTCTTATCAACTTTTTACCATTAATGACCAGGTCTATACCGTGGGTCGGCTGGGACTTATTGTGTTCCTGTTGCTGCTGGCGTTCTGGCTATTCAAGAAATCAAATAAATTTCTTGCCATGCGCCTGGAACAGTCAGAACTGCCTGCTGACATGATCCTGTTGCTACAGCGTATCTATGTCATTATTGCTCTGATCGTGCTGGCGATGCTGGTACTTGATCTGCTGCAGGTGCCGCTTAGTGCTTTTGCCTTTGTTTCAGGTGCCATTGCTATTGGTGTCGGTTTCGGTGCCCAGAACA
>JAHEHN010000153.1 GCA_024644515.1 Gammaproteobacteria bacterium | reverse complement strand
GAAAAACGTGCGGCTTTATACCATAAAGCCGTGGCAACTTAAAGATTATCTTTAGTTATCCGTGAGTTAAGCGCTACTATCGGCACCTTCGTCAGGCACGGTTAAACTACTGACTCTCTGCATACGTAAAGCCCGGTACAAAGATAAATCAAAAGGTTAATTCCTTTGTGGGCCCAGTTAAAATAAAATAGCGGTTTTTGCTCCGAAAATACCATGGCTGTAACAATCAAAACTCCTGAAGAAATTGAGCTGATGCGAACCGCTGGCAGGCTGGCGGCTGAAGTTCTTGAAATGATAGAACCTCATGTTATCCCAGGTGTCAGTACCGGTGAGCTCGACAGGATTTGCCATGACTACATCATTAATGTCCAGCAGGCTATCCCTGCCCCGCTTAACTACAACGGCTTTCCGAAATCCATCTGTACATCACCAAATTATGTTATTTGCCATGGCATCCCCAGCGACACCCAGCGATTAAAGCAAGGTGACATCATTAATATTGATATCACGGTAATAAAGGATGGCTTTCATGGCGATACCAGCAAGATGTTTCTGGTTGGCGAAGTGCCCCCCCATGCCGAGAAACTGGTAAAAATAACCCAGGAATGCCTTTACAAGGCAATAGACATTGTCCGCCCCGGGACTACCCTCGGTGATATCGGCAATATTATTCAGCAGTATGCAGAGTCCAATCATTATTCTGTAGTAAGAGAATATTGCGGTCATGGCATTGGCCGAATATTCCATGAAGAACCCCAGGTACTTCATTACGGAACCCCAAAAACAGGCATGGTCATTGAAGAAGGCATGACTTTTACAATCGAACCCATGATCAATGCTGGCACCCGACACACCAAACTTTCCCGCAAGGATGGCTGGACCGTAACAACGCGCGACCGACGCCTTTCTGCACAGTGGGAGCATACCCTGGCCGTTACTGCGGACGGCTGTGATGTATTGACACGTCGAAAGGAAGAGCAATTCTAACTTGACTATAAAATCTCACACTACTCCACTTACCCGTAACCGGAAAAAACTTTTCAGCGCCGAACAATTCACTGAATCTCTGGCTGCAAGTTCCTCAAAAATCAGCTGCTATCGCGAAGCTGTTGGAAATGCCCGAAAGATTCTTGATGAGAGTTTTCTGCAGAAAAATGACATAGAAAGCATTATCAAGGATGAGGCCTGGTTTGTTGATCAGCTGTTAATACATGCCTGGCAACAATATGACTGGAAAGATGCCGAGGACATTAGTCTGATTGCCGTGGGAGGTTATGGTCGCGCCGAGTTGCACCCATATTCTGATATTGACATCCAGATTCTTCTGACGAAAAGCGACAAGTCAAAATATAAGGACGATATCGAGCATTTTCTTACCTTCCTATGGGATATAAATCTGGAAATTGGCCAGAGTGTTCGTTCAATCAAGGAAAACCAGCAGGAGGCTGCCAAGGATATCACCGTAGCCACCTCACTTATTGAGTCAAGAACCCTTTGCGGAAATCCCGCATTGCTGGATACCGTCATGTCTCAAATTGAAAAGAAAAAGGTCTGGCAGCCAAAACAGTTTTTTCAGGCCAAAAAAGATGAGCAGATCAATCGGCATCGCAAACAAAACGACATCGACTATGCGCTGGAACCTAATCTTAAAGAAGCACCGGGGGGATTACGCGATATCCAGACCATAGGCTGGATTTCCAAACGACATTTTGGCGCAACAAATTTTCTTGATCTGGTAAAACGCAAGTTTCTTGAAGAAAACGAATATCAGGATCTCATCAAGGGAAGAAACTTTCTTTGGAAAATCCGCTATGGTCTGCATATGGTTAGCGGCCGCAGAGAAGATCGCCTGCTGATCGAGCATCAGCGCACACTCGCAGAAATCTTCGGCTATAAGGATGACAAAAGCAGTCTCGGTATAGAAAAACTGATGAAGGAATATTACCGTGTGGTTTTAACCCTGCGCGAACTGAATGATGTTCTTTTACAGCTTTTTGACGAAGAGATAATCCGCTCCAAGGAGCGGGCAAAAATCGTCTCTATCAATAATAGATTTCAAATAAGAAACAATTACATAGAAGTAAAAAATAAAAATGTTTTTGAAAACACCCCTTTCGCACTCATAGAAATTTTTGTCCTGCTGGCGCAAAACGAAAAAATTGAAGGGATTCGAGCAGCCACTATTCGACTGATCAGAAACAACCGGCATTTAATTGATAATGAATATCGCCGTGATATTCGCAATATTTCAATGTTCATGGAACTTCTGCGCTCCCCTCACATGATGGTTGGCCGACTCAGGGAAATGAAACGTTACGGCATACTATCTGCTTACCTGCCGGAATTTGGCCGTATTATCGGTCAGATGCAATATGACCTTTTCCATGTCTATACCGTTGATGATCACACTCTGCAGGTGATGGAAAATATGCGACGCTTCCGACACCCGGAAGCTGCAGAAAAGTTTCCTGTCGCAGCAACCTTGTTTCATCGCCTGCCAAAAGTGGAGTTATTGTATATAGCTGGTCTTTACCATGATATTGCGAAAGGCCGAGGTGGTGACCACTCGCAACTGGGGAAGCGTGATGCGGAATTATTCTGTCGGCGTCATCGTCTGGGCAAATGGGATACTGCTTTGGTGTCCTGGCTGGTAGAACACCACCTTACAATGTCCAGTGTTGCTCAACGTGAAGATATTCAAGACCCGGAAGTTGTAAAGAAGTTTGCGCTAAACGTAGGCGATCAAACCCGACTGGATTATTTATATGTGCTAACTGTTGCAGACATCAATGGCACCAATTCAACTCTCTGGAACACCTGGCGCGCCTCTCTGTTACGCAACCTTTATCAATTAACCAAGCGTGCGTTAAGCCAGGGGCTGGAAGAAACCGTAGGCAAGGCTGAGCTGATTAAGGAAAATCAGAAAAGCGCCATTGCGTTGCTTGAGAGTGCCGGGCTGACCGGCAAGCAGGTCAAGGATATCTGGAATAATCCCAGCGAAGATTATTTTCTACGTGAGTCCCCCCAGGACATTACCTGGCAAACCATCGCTATTGCCAATCATAAAAGCAATGTCGCGCCACTTATTCTCATCAAGAACAATACTGAAAACAAAAACGAAGGTGCCTCACAAATATTCATCTACACACAGAATTCCCATTTCCTGTTTGCCAACATTGCTACTGCGCTCGATCGACTAAATCTGAATATTCAGGATGCACGCATCTATACAACGGATAGTGATTATTCCATGACCAACTTCATGATGCTGGAGAGCGATGGTAAACCGATTGGAAAAAACCCCCAGCGAATGGAAGAAATCAACAAAACACTTAATAATTATGTGAGTTCTACCAAGGCACTCAAACCGGCTAAACAGCATCGTCCGTCAAGAAAGCACAGACAATTCAGCCACAGGACAGAAACCACTCTGAGCAATCACGAGCACACGCCATACTCTATTCTCGAAGTGCTGTGTACAGATAGACCCGGACTGTTGGCAAAGGTGGCAGGTATTTTTGTGGAAATGGATATCACACTGCACAACGCAAAAATAACCACGCTGGGCGAGAATGTTGAGGACGTCTTTTTCATCACTGATTCAGAAAACCACCCAATCACCGATGTGGAAGCAGGCCAGATACTGCAGGATGAGATCAAAAAAAATCTGGACGCCGAAATTACGC
>JAHEHN010000152.1 GCA_024644515.1 Gammaproteobacteria bacterium | reverse complement strand
GGCCTGGCGAAGCGCATCCAGGTTGTTTTGCGCCCTGCCCCCGGCGGGAGTGGTGAATCCGGGCAGTTCAAAGATCACCGATGAGCCGTTGTCCATTTGGCTCAGGGAAAGTGACAGGGAGTCCCTGCCGGTTTCCACTCTCACTTCGGCCCCGCTTCGAATCGTGGCATTGCCAGTGTATTCAAGACGTCTGCCGTTACGGCTAAGCATGACCGGATCAGGTATCGGACCATTGCCGAATCCGAAACCGCCGCCGACGCTGAAGTAACCAAAATCACCCTGACACACGGCAGCACCCCACTCAGGCCTGATTTCACAGGCCTCTTCATCGGAGGCGATGCCGTTGTCGAGGACAATATAGGCCCCGGGAATACCGGCGACCGAGCCATCCAGGTCATGGATGGCGGCACCGCGCCAGGCATTGCGGCGCCCAAAGTCGGAAGCCCATTTGCGCACTTCCGGCGGAAAACTGACCGGTTTGGCATTGATGAATCTGGCGCCTTCGACGGCGTTCTCTATGCTCATGCCGAAGCTGGTATACATCAGGTAGGACATCGCTCCTGCATCACGAAGTTCGTTGGGTTCAAAATTCACAAAGGTGGTGTTCACCACATCATGACGCATGTCGTAATACTCATAGCCACGGATCGGAAAATCCGGAATACCGTTTGGCAGGCTGCGACCGTAAGCAATTTCCTCGGGGGTTTCCGGGTTGCCGATGTTGTCGCTCTCCCCTACAAACAGCGAGTCGATCACCTTTGAGGTATAGGCAGTCTGACCCACCAGGGAAGCTGCATGGGTAAAACCGATAGCGTTGTCGGCCACCCTCAGGTTAGGGAACAGGTGCAATTCACCCCGGCCCCAGACAGCGCCATTTCGATTCTTGTAGGCCGTAAAATTCTCAAATACCGACATCAGCTTTTCGCTGTTGGTGTCAGCCGGATCGGCGTAGCTGACATGGTAGTTGCTGCCGGCCACACTGAAGGTGTTGTCAGGCCTGGGGCCGCGGTCAAACATGAAGCCGTCAAAATTGGAGTGGGCAGTGTTGCCGCTGAACTCGCGGACCTTGGTGCGGCGTGGCCAGGTATTGGCACTTCTCTCGGTGCCTTCAAAGGCGCCTATCGGGTGCACCGGCAAGGCGAACCAGTAACCGACGGCGTCGGACCCCGCTGCTACATTGTCGATGTAACTATTGTCCGGATTGGTGATCCAGAAAGTCGATACCGTATTGTCCGAAGGTAGCAGAACATGCTCGGAGCTCTGGCCATTGGATGCTGGCCGGCCCGGACCAAGGTGAGTGGAATCACACCGCAGGGTCGGATGACACTTGGTCTGGATGCCCAGGTTTTTAACGACCTGATTTCCTGTTTCGACACCGTCTTCCATAAAGAAACAGTGTCCGGTGGTGTTGTAGGTGACATTGTTTTCGACGCGCAGATTATCCGTGCCATGAATGGTCACGCAACGGTTGTAGGTATCGTGAATCGCAGAATTTTTAATGTATTGTCCCGTCACATCACCATTGATATGCCAGTGGATCGGGTAACGGGCCAGCGTCAGGTGCTGGCCCATGCGGAATAGTTCAATGCCGGATACCGTCATGTGGCTACCGGCCATGGCCATAATATGCCCGCCAAAGTAGGACTCTTCCGCTGACTCGGATCCCTGCACCTTGATATTGCGCGTCAACATACCGACTTCGCCGCGCTCATCCACGCCATAGGTGATTTCACCGAAATGCATGTACTGAAGCGGCTCATCCAGCGTAATACGATTGCGTCTAATACGGGTTATATGGCGCCTTTCAGCCTGCCGGGGATTGAAATCCGTTGAGGCCAGGACAATTTCATCGCCAACACGCCAGCCGCTGGCATCAAGGACCTCAATGCGGGTGCTACCAGCTTCGGCAGTTTGCGCCAGCTTGGTCCAGGAATTTTCCCGACCACCGTGCAGACTAAGTAGGCCAGGTGCCATCAGAATGCCGCGGTCGCCCATACCATTGATGTTCTCATCAGGGATATTGTCAGTCAGCGTAATGGTTGCCTTGCCTGTGAAAGGATTGCTTTTAGTGCCAATCTCCAGTCTGCCTCGATTGAGGATCCACTCGGTCGTGAGTTCCAGTTCCTCGCCATCGGCAAAAGTGAGGCTGCCGTTAAGATTGATGCCGTTTAGCGCAGGTGGGCTGACGTTGAGGATAACGTCCATGCCTGCACCAATGGTCACTACGTCACCCTGCCCTGGCAGAGTGCCGCCGGACCAGGTGGATGCATCAGACCACATCCCGTCTTTTATCGCCGCCGGGCCCTGCCCCTGTGCCTGTGCCTGGACACTAAAGCAGGTTGTAACAAGCAATGAAAGAAGAAAGAAACGACTGTATATACTCATGGAACCAGACTCCCCTGTACTCAAGTTTTTTTCATTTGAGTTTTTTTGAAATGCAACATTAGCATTATTTCCAATGCAATTGCATAGCATAAGCGTTTCAATAAACGGTTCATTAACAAGGTTACTTTTTTTCACCGCCTTTTCATCGAAAATAAAAAAACCGGCTTAAGCCGGTTTTTTATTTATCTAGCAAGATTTAACTTTTCTGCTGACTTCGATGCCAGTTCTGCCTACAGGAACGCCTTACTACTCAGGCGCCGGCCCCTAATCAGCTGGCTTGATCACACGAATCAGCGCAACCGCGGTAACCACTGCCGCGACTGCGCCAACTGCACCCGCGAAAGGCACCACGCCCAGCCCCAACATCATGGCGGCGACGTTCAACAGCAGCGCACCAAGACCGACAAGCCCGACCAGTAAGCCGACATTGCGCCAGACTCCCCCATCAGCTGTCTGCCACAGTTCCATGCCCAGCGTAATCGCTGCCACACCCGTTGCTGCTTTGGCCGCGAAGTAGAGAAAAAAGGACATGCGCAGCACGGGGAAGAAAACATCATTGGGCGGCGTTTCGCCGCCATAACCGAGCTGGTAGAACATGGTCAGTCCCATGCCAGTCTGAATCACATTAAATATTCCGGCTACGGCGAAGGAGCCCCCCACCAGGGCGTTGCGCTTAATGATAACGAAAGAAAACAGCGCGACGACCAAGGCTGAAAGCGTCTCAATTCGCCAGATAGGATAGGCGATATGGGAGTTTCCACCGCCACCGAGAATGACATAAACCAACTGCGTGACAGCCGTTACAACGAGAGCTGCCGCGATCAGGTGTGCTGCATGACTGGTGTCGAACTTCATCATCTGTGTTCCTTTAACGGGACAAGCCAGCTATCCTGATTCATCATCAGAATCAGATCAATTGTAGCAACCACTAACTAGTCCTGATCAGGATACACTGCCGGGCAGGTATAGCCAGCTTCCACTTTTAATACGCTGCCATCTCTGTATGTACAAACAATTCTTCCTCGACGATTGGCATTGGAATCGAAATACATCTCACGGCCTCGATCTGTCAGCACATTGTCAGTCTCGCTGTAGAGGCCCGATTTATCGGTAATACTAGAGCAGGAAAACAGGGCCGATACCAGGGCCAGCAGAACTAAACGCGACATAAATATTCTCCAGTAGGAATGAAAAATGCAAAAAAAATACAATGAATGGAGTCAGATTAACTACATTTGCTAACTTATATCAAAAGAAATGGAATGCGCCAGAAAAATTTCATTTAAAAAAAAAACGGTGCAAAC
>JAHEHN010000147.1 GCA_024644515.1 Gammaproteobacteria bacterium | reverse complement strand
ACACAGGTGGTGTTAGTGGTATTTATCAATCTCTAGCATTTCAGAAATATATAATCCATCAAGTAGGCAACAAACTGGTAGGAATAGACCTGTTCAAGGGTTTTGACCGAGACGATTATGCCTTTGAATTAGTGAGATGGGATATGGTTAGCGAAAACACTTATGAACTTGCAAAAACTATATACAGCACTTTTGATGATGAATCACCTTTTGAAGCAGTAGTCACAGCTACATTTTCTGGAGAAGTAAATGAGAAAGGTAAGGTTTCACTCCAAGATTGTGTTATCACTGATTCAAGCCACCCCCTGACATGCGAAGATTTTGAGAAAATATTGGCATTCGATAGAGTATTTTAACTTATACCTGCATAGAGTTTCATGGCTTGCTTTGTATCTGGGCAGGTACAGTAACGATGTGAAGCTGTGACGCCCCTCCCCCGTGCCTGTTTAGCCCCCGGCTAGGTGTTTGGGATAGAGTTTTGGAGAGGCATCAGGAGTGCGTACAGAAGCGCTGGAGGCGTTTTATTAAGGTGATAATGCATAGACCCAGAGGCTCTATGGCAGCTCCATACCGCGGTCTATCTCGCCACAGTCTGAGTCGAGTTGCAGGAATAGTTGCAGGAATTACAAGATATGGCTGCGCAAACCCCCGTCTCTCCTAAGGAAAAACGGAGGCTTAACAGCATATTGGTGCCGAAGGCCGGACTTGAACCGGCACGACCGTAGGTCACTACCCCCTCAAGATAGCGTGTCTACCAATTCCACCACTTCGGCTTATTCTTCTGTTGTTCCTGGTATTGTCTCGGGAGCTGAGGGAATGTCACCAACAGATTCGGTGTCAGCCACCGGAATATCGCTTTCTGTTGGAAAGTCCGCAAGACTTTCTTCTGTAAACGCCTCAGCAAAGGGAATTTCATCTGCTTCACTGACAACTACGGGAGGCGCCTGGGTAATCTCATCCAGATTCTGGATTAAACCACTGTCTTCTATACTTAAATCTGCCTGCTGTCTGGCAACGACAGCCAAGCCAAGACTGGTAATAAAAAATACTACAGCAATGATAGACGTGGACTTACTCAGCACATTGCCGCTGCCCGAGCTACCAAATATCGTCTGCGATGACCCACTACCAAATGAGGCACCCATATCTGCCCCTTTACCCTGCTGAATAAGTACGAGTCCGGTAATGGCAATAGCAGCGATTACATGTACAAAAATAATTATTGATTCCATAATTTTTCTCAAAAACCTGGCTAATTAGATAGACCAGCTATCGTTATACTCACCTATTCGAAACTTGCACAAATCCTGATAAATTCCTCGGCCACCAGAGATGCTCCTCCTACCAGTGCGCCGTCTATATCGGGCTGTGCAAATAATGTGGCCGCATTAGTTCCCTTCACACTGCCACCATAAATAATTCTTATCTGCTCTGCGACACCTTCATCCAACTCACTAATCGTTTTACGTATTAATGCATGAACTTCCTGCGCCTGCTCCGGACTGGCAGTCAATCCTGTACCAATTGCCCATACAGGTTCGTAGGCAACAACAGCCTGCTCAAAGGCCTCAATGCCGACGTGGCCAAGAACCATATTGAGCTGCCCCAGAACTGTCTCTGCCGTGCTGCCCGCTTCCCTTTGCGCCTGGGTTTCTCCAACACAAAGCACAGGGATTAAATTAGCCGCCTGTGCTGCAGAAAATTTTTCCGCGATAAACTGGTCGCTTTCCCCAAAAATTTCTCTTCTTTCAGAATGCCCAATTATGACATGACTGCATCCTGTATCACTAAGCATTCCCGCTGAAATTTCTCCAGTAAATGCTCCTGATATGGCCGAGTGGACATTTTGCCCGCCCAACCGAATCCTGCTACCTTCGAGCTTGTCCCTGACTTGCTGCAGATAAACAGCAGGCGGACAAATCAATACTTCAGCCTGCCCACCTTCCAACCCGCTCGGATCTTTCAGCCCGGAAAGTATTGCGCCTAACAAAGCATCATTGCCTTGACTCAGCCCATTCATTTTCCAGTTAGCCGCTACCAGCCCTTTACGCATATTCAAGCCTGTTTAGCTGACAGGTTTTAGCCCGCCAAAAAAGGGCGCCAATACTAACCAAGATGGGGGTAACATGCAACAAAGCAAGGCCTTCAGACCCTAAATACGGTAATGATTCTGGCGCATTCACAGATAGGACGAATCCTCATCCACCAATCCAGTATCTGCTATTAACTCTTAAGCTACATCCTTTTGCACTTCCTGAGCCACAACTTCCGCAATTTGTGCCGCCAGCTTGTCTACCTGGGTCACATCCTCGCCCTCCACCATAACTCTCACGACCGGCTCTGTTCCTGATGGCCTAAACAAAACTCTGCCAGTATTGCCGAGTTCCTGTTCCGCTTCACTCACCGCCAGCTGGATGGTTTTGTTTTCCATGACGCCCTTACTATTACTGAGACGAACATTAATCATGGTCTGTGGGAACTTTGTCATGCCATTCTTTAAATCATGCAGGGTCTGGCTAAATACCTGCATTGCGGTTAGCACCTGTAAAACAGAAATTATGCCATCGCCGGTACTGGTGGAATCCAGGCAAATAATATGGCCTGAAGATTCTCCGCCATACAACCAGCCTCGTGTGATAAGTTCTGCCATAACGTAGCGGTCACCCACCAGGGTGCGTCGAAAAGGTATACCCTGGTCTTTCAAGGCAATTTCAAGCCCCAGGTTACTCATCACGGTGCCTATGATGCCTTGATCACTGCCCCCATGACCCAGCTTGCCCAGTTTATAACTGGCGATAATGTAAAGAAGCTCATCGCCATCAACCAGTTCACCCTTGTGATCGACCATGACAACGCGATCGCCATCACCATCGAAAGCAATGCCCAGATCAGCGTTTTCCTCTAATACCTTGTCCACCAGGTTTGCTGGCTGTGTCGAGCCGCATTCATGATTAATATTAAGACCATTTGGCGACGTCCCAATGGTGATAACAGTTGCACCCAGCTCCCTGAAGACATTGGGTGCGATGTGATAGGTTGCACCATTGGCACAATCCAGCACAACCTTGAGACCATTGAGTCGCAAATTCCCGGGTACTGTGCTTTTACAAAATTCGATATACCTGCCACTGGCATCGACGATGCGGGATGCCTTGCCCAGTTCTTTTGACTCGACACTGGTGAGTTCCTCGTCCAGAACATCTTCAATAGCTTTTTCTATTTCATCGGGGAGCTTGGTCCCCTGTCCGGAAAAGAACTTGATCCCGTTATCTTCAAAACCATTATGGGAGGCACTGATAACGATGCCAGCCTGCGCCTGAAAAGTTCGAGTGAGGTAGGCAACCGCGGGTGTCGGCATTGGTCCCAGCAGATTGATATCCATTCCTGCCGAGGTAAGCCCCGCTTCCAGCGCAGATTCAAACATGTATCCGGAAATACGGGTATCCTTGCCGATGAGAATTTTGCCACCGCCTTTGCGGGCAAAAACCTTACCTGTGGCCCAGCCTAACTTGAGCATAAAGTCAGGAGTTATAGGGTAAGAGCCCACTCTTCCCCTGATGCCATCGGTTCCAAAGTATTTTTTGTCGGTCACGTCTATGTCCACCTTCAACATCTTGGAGAATTATTGTTTTTTTTATTGCTGGTTACATTACCTTCAGCACTTCATTGCAGACCTTTATTGCATCTACGGTCCCGGCGACGTCATGG
>JAHEHN010000144.1 GCA_024644515.1 Gammaproteobacteria bacterium | reverse complement strand
TCCAGCACAGCAGCACAACAAGGGGCTGACCCGAAAAAGAGGCGTCAACAAGAGCTACAGCAAAGAGTGCTGGGCCATCTGTCACTAATCTATCCTGATAAAGATTCAGAAAAACTCACTGATCAGTTACTCAAAAAAATGGGCCTTGATACGGTTTGTCAAAAACCCCGCTGGCACAAGAATAACTGGGACGAAAAAGATGTGGCAGTCATTACCTATGCCAATTCCTTGCTCAAGGAAAATGAGAGGCCGCTTGTTACGCTTAACCGGTTTCTCGACAAGCATCTAAAGGAAGTTGTGTCCTGGGTCCATATCCTGCCGTTCTTTCCTTTCAGCTCTGACGACGGTTTTGCTGTAATTGATTACACCCAGGTAAATGAAAGTTATGGCGACTGGGGACATATAGGCAGAATCTCCAAAAAGTTCAGTTTAATGTCTGACCTGGTAATCAATCATTGTTCAGCAATGGGACGCTGGTTTGAGCAGCTGAAAATGAACAAGCGTCCGGGTAAGGATTTCTTTCTCGCGGTGGATAAGAACTATGATGTGTCCAATGTGGTTCGTCCACGCACCACACCAATTCTCAGGGAAGTGCAGACTCTGGATGGCATCAAGCATATCTGGTGCACCTTCAGTCATGATCAGCCTGATCTAAATTTCAGGAACCCTGCCGTTCTGCTGGAGATGGTAAAGATAATTCGTCTCTATCTGGAGAGGGGGGTTAAGATTTTCCGTCTGGATGCCGTGGCATTTCTATGGAAAGAAGAGGGCAGCAGTTGTCTCAACCTTAACCAGACGCATGAAATTGTTCGGCTGATCAGGACGCTGGTTGAATACCATAGTCCCGGTGCAATTATTATTACTGAAACCAATATTCCCAACGTGGAAAATATTTCCTATTTTGGTAACGCCAATGAAGCCCATCTTGTTTATAACTTTTCACTTCCGCCACTGTTATTAAACACCCTGGTGACCGGAAACTGTCATGCCCTGAAACGCTGGATGATGAGTATGCCGCCGGCTCAAAAAGGCACTACCTTCTTTAATTTCATTGCCTCGCATGACGGCATTGGACTGCGTCCACTGGAAGGGCTAATCAATGAAGAAGATTTGGGTCACCTGATGGGCCTGATGGAAAATAATGGCGGCCGGGTGTCATGGCGTACCCTGGAAAGTGGTGAGGCAAAGCCATATGAGATCAATATAAGTTTGTTTGATGCCCTGAAGGGCACGATGGATAATCCTGATGACGGTTTGCAGGAAGCCAGGTTTATCTGCGTACATGCCATCATGCTGGCGGTTGAAGGGGTCCCGGCATTTTATATTCATAGTCTGCTAGGTACCGAAAATGATTATGAAAAATTTAGTCATACCAATAATAATCGGGCGCTTAACCGCCATAACTGGGATATAGATGAGCTGGAAGCACGCCTGCGGGATGAAGATACCCATCACAGTCGTATTTTTAATGAGCTTAGACGCTTGATACAGATTCGAAAACAGCAAAAGGCTTTTCATCCCAATGCCATTATGTTCACCCTGCATATTGGCGACGAAGTGTTTGCCTTCTGGCGTCAGAGCCCAAAGCGGGATCAGAGTATTTTCTGCCTAAATAACATTAGCTACAAATCCAGAATAGTATTGATGAGTTCACTGAACCTGGTGATCACTGAGCGCTGGAGAGACCTGATCAGTGGCAGAGAACTTGAACCAGGACAGATAAGCCTTGTGCTGGCACCTTATCAAACGATCTGGCTAACCAATAAATTTTAAAGTATTTCCTCTTTCCTCTTTCCTCTTTTCTCTTCTCGCTTGTGAATAAAACCAGTGTAATGCGAGCCGATTTTGCATATTTTCAAGCTGGTTGACGCTGAGAAGACGGGTGTGTACATTATTGGACAATTGTTTTAAAAGCGAAGCATACAAATCTCATGAATATACATGGGTATGATGCATAAATTTAATAACATCAATATGTTATAGGGGCAAGGGGGTTTAATGTTGCGTATCGCATCCGTTAAGACTCGACTCTTGTTTTTTGTCGTTTCTGCAGTCTTCATCTCACAAGCAAATTCTGCATATTCTCAAAGTTCTCGAAATGACCGTCAACGTTTAGGCATGATTGAAGAGTACTGTCTCGGTTGTCATAATTTTGAAGATTATGCAGGTAGTCTGGACCTTGAAACGCTTCTTGTTGATGATATTTCACAAAATGCCGAACACTGGGAAAAAGCCATTCGAAAAATGAGGGCAGGCATGATGCCTCCTCCGGGACAGGATCGTCCGAATGACAGAAATTATCTGGCATTAACAGAATGGCTGGAAAACAAAATAGACAGCGTTGCTGAGGTCAATCCCGGTACTAAAACATTACACCGATTGAATCAAAGCGAATATGCCAATGTTATTGAGCAATTGACCGGTATCAGCATTGATCCTTCTCTCTATTTGCCTGCTGATTCCTCTGCCCGCGGCTTTGACAATCAGGCCGGCTCACTAACAATATCTCCCACATTGTTAGAGGCTTATACGAAAGCAGCTGCGCAGATTGCCAGGATGGCAGTAGGGTTTTGGAGTTCGCCAAACGAAATGACCTATATCGTGGAAGCGGACAATTCCCAGAACATGCAACTGGATGGAATGCCCCTTAATACCCGTGGTGGTATTGCCGTCGAACATAACTTTCCTGCTGATGGTGACTACAGCTTTTCCATGCAAAATTTCGGTATGGGGAGCTTCATACCGGGAGAAAAGCTCGAATTGAGTATTGATGGCGAGCGCGTTCACGTGTTTGAGTATACCGGGGTCGGCGTGTTTTCAGGCATGGGCGGCGGTCAGGACGGTTCGCTGGATGTGACTGTTCCGGTCAAGGCTGGTACACGTTTAGTGGGAGCCACATTTCTTGCGACCAACTACCGTCCGGATATCGGTCTGATTCAGCAATATGACCGAAAGTCGGTAGAGAATGATCCAATACCACAGGTTCATAATCACCCGGCAATCGGCATGATGAAAGTACAGGGGCCTTTTAACGCTCAACGTCCCGAGAATTCAGTAAGCCAGGAAAAAATCTTTATCTGTTCCCCGGCCAATGCGGACGAGGAACCGGAGTGTGCTACCCGCATCATCTCAAAACTTGCGAAGCAGGCTTTCCGACGTCCGGTGACTGCTGAAGATATAAGTCCCATGATGTCTTTTTATGAGCAGGGTCGCAGTGGGGGCAGTTTCGAGGATGGTATCGAGCTTGCTCTGCGTCGTCTCTTAGCTGATCCCGAGTTTCTGGTCAGACGAGAGCATGAGCCCGCCGGATTGAATGACGGGGATATCTACCCGGTCACTGATCTTGAACTTGCCTCCCGGCTTTCATTTTTTCTCTGGAGCAGTATTCCCGATGAAGCGCTGATTGATCTTGCTGCGAGCGGTCGGCTTAGTGAGCCGGAAGTTCTTGAGGAACAGGTTTTTCGGATGCTGGATGATCCCAGAGCAAATGCTTTGGTGGAAAATTTCGGCCAGCAATGGTTTTACCTGAGAAATCTCCCCACTACCGCTCCTGACGGTATTTTCTATCCAGACTGGGATGCCGAATTGCGGCACAGTTTTCAGCAGGAAACAGAGCTGTTATTTGAAAGTATTATGCGAGAGGATCGCAGCATTCTTACTCTCCTTGATGCTGATTACACTTTTATCAATGAAAGGTTGGCTAGGCACTATGGGATGCCAAACGTTTACG
>JAHEHN010000015.1:59936-81452 GCA_024644515.1 Gammaproteobacteria bacterium | reverse complement strand
ACAAGTTTCAGTTATACCATCATGCACGATTAGTAATAAGGATGGTTCATCCTTGCATAATTGACTATAAGAACAATAGAGAAAAAAGGGAAGATAAATGATGACACGCTATTCTCGCGCATTCTTACTAATGCCTTTACTCAGCAGGATTCTGCCAGTCTGTTTGCTGCTCGGCGGCGCTCCCCTTGTGATGGCCCAGGATGCACGCTGGTCCGATCCTTCCACCTGGCCAGACAACAAGGTGCCAGCGGCAGGCGACAAGGTCGTCATTGCCAGCGATAAGGATGTGATTCTTGATGTCAGCCCGCCGGCACTGAGCGGCTTGACCATCAACGGCAAACTCAGTTTTTCTGACAACACTGATCTTGAACTGACCACCGAGTGGATTATGGTGTTCGGTGAACTGGAGATTGGCACCGAAGTCAGCCCCCACACAAGCAAGGCCACCATCACCCTCACTGACAACATCAAGGACGAACAGCTGATGGGCATGGGCGACCGTGGCATCATGCTCTCCGGTGGTACCCTGAACCTGCACGGCAACCGCAGCAACACCTGGACCAAGCTGGCCAGGACCGCCGAGGCTGGCAGCACCAGCATCGACGTGCTGAATGCTGACCAATGGCAGGCGGGTGACGAGATTGTTCTGGCGTCGACTGATTACGATCCCAGACAGGCTGAGCGTCGCACTATTACCGCTATAAGCGGCAACACCATTACGCTGGATGCGCCACTGGCGTACATGCACTTTGGCAAGATCACCTTTGAGGTGGATGAGCGCGGTGAAGTGGGTTTGCTGACACGCAATATCAAGGTGCAGGCTTCACCGGATGCAGCCGAGTCCTACTTCGGCGGTCACATCATGGCAATGGTCACCAGCAAGATGTATGTCGAGGGGGTTGAGCTTAATCGTATGGGACAACACCTTGAGCTTGCCCGCTATCCAATTCACTGGCATCTGGTAGGCGACGGCGGCAAAGGGCAATATATCAAGAACGCGGCCATTCACGACACCTACAACCGCTGCGTGACAGTACATGGCACCAACGACCTGAGAGTCGAGAACAACGTCACCTACAACATCGTCGGCCACTGTTTCTTCATGGAAGATGGCATCGAGCACGGCAACGAGTTTGTCAAAAATCTGGCTATCCAGGTCAAGTGTCATCCAACCAAACCCTGCGAGCCAACCAATCTCTCCGCAGCGGGAGAAGCCACCGAGGAGCGCCAGGCTACCGCCCCGAGAGGTCAGCAGTCACGGGATGTGTTGCTGCCTTCGGACAACACGGTGGCCTCTTACTGGATCACCAATCCGGACAATACCTATGTGGACAACGTGGCTGCGGGATCGGATGCGAACGGATTCTGGATGTCATTGGGAGAGCACCCGAACGGTGCCTTTGAAGGTTCTGATGACAGCCTGAACACCTGGCCCAGGCGCACAAATTTCCGCGAGTTCAGGGGCAACACCGCGCACTCGTCCTATGATGGTTTCATGTTCGATCGCAACATCAACCCGGATAATACCTTTGGCGTCACTGGCTCCTCACATGGCGGCCGGGAGAATCCCGCCGATCCGAACAGCAAGGCGCTGGTCTCTGTATTCGAGAATCTGACCACCTACAAAAACCGTAATGGCGGCATTTGGGGTCGCGGCAGCCTGCACCTGTTCAGGAATGTGAAGTTCGCCGACAACGCCATGGGCTTTACCCATGCCGGTGGTGATGGCCGACTCGAGTACTCCTCGCAGGTGGTTGATTCCCTGTTTGTGGGCGAAACCGAAAATGTCGGGAACCCTGCAACACCTGAGGAGAAGGCCTATGGCCGCACTTTCCCGAAACCCACTATGCCGGACTTCCCGATCCGTGGCTACGAGTACTACGACTACCGCCATGACGTTTTGAACACCACGTTCCGAAACTACGAGGACAATGACACGCGCAAGACGGGAGCGATCTCCCACCTGCTCTACACCAGCTTCGGGGCCAGCTCCAACAATGCTGTCGAGAACCTTAGCTTTGAGAACGCCAAACCGGTGTTTTATCCCCCGATGGAGAAAAAGTGGGGCAATGACAATAACGCCGGCAGTCTGGCCTACAAAACTGCCGTATTCAGGGATCGGGATGGTTCACTTGGCCTAGGCACCCCTTCCTTCGTAGTCATCCACGACGGCGTCAATGACAGCATTGCCGTTGATGAAGAAGCCTGTGAAATCAAATCAGACTGGAACGCCGCATTGTGTACCGGCGATGTCGGACGCATGAGCTTCGTCAATGGCAAAGGTCTTGGCTTTGACCCAATAAGTTTCGGCGGTGGCTTCGGCATCGATGCGAGTCTGCCCCCCGTGATCCTGAGTCGCGCGGGGCATGAAATCAGCATCCCTGTAGGCACCAACATTCGTGCCAATACGGAGTTCAAGGCAAGCACCGAACGCTCCGGTATGGAGCTGCATGCGATTGAAATGGAAGCAGGCGCATGGGTGATCGTCGAGATTCCCGGATTCACCAATGCAGACTCGGGGTCATCAGTGGCCAGCCTGGATGCATTGCGCAAGGCTGATGACACCTCGTACTACCAAGCCAGTGATGCGCTGTGGGTCAAGCTGGTCTCTCCGGGGGACAGCGGCCGCGGTGGGCACAGCGGTGGTGTGACAATGAATGTTAGCCGCTAGGCAGCGGCCTCAAGCTGAACGAAACAAGCCCCCGTGTAAATCGTGGGTTATAGAACTAAAAAACTTAAAAAGGCATGCGCCAATGAAAAGAAAAATAACAAGCGCCACAATAAAGTACTGCTCAATCGCTCTTGCAGGCATGGCATTTACGGCAGATGCCGCAGCGGCATGCAGTCGTGAGTCACTTCAGGCATTGACTGAGACCTATGTTGAGGCTCAGACCACCGGCAATACTGCCCTGCTGTCCTTGGCGACCAGCGCCTATTACGGCGAGAATGATCAGCCCACGGACATTGCCGAAGGCATGTTGTCCCAGGCCATTAGTGCCGACTTTACTCGAAGTTTCTTTGATACCACCCTGTGCGCTACCTTCACAGAGTTTGTGGCAGCCACACATGAGCACCCTTATGTAATCCACACGCGTATGGAAGTGAATGATGAGGATGAGGTGACCATCATGGAGTCAGTGGTAACCGATGAGGGTGACTGGGTGTTTGGCGCGGATGTCTTTCTTTCCTACACGCAGCAAGAGGACTGGGGAGTAATCCCCGAAGACCAGCGCGACATGAGGGGCGTCATCAAGGCAGCCGCCGAGGCCTATATCAATAATTGGGGAGATCCATTTTTGCCCGTACCACATGGCACACCCTGCGCCCGACTTGAGGGGCGCATTTACACAGGCACCCGGGACCCGGAGGGGCAGACCTGCACCATGGGCGCATTCCCGCAACCGATTAACACCGGCAGCCGCCGCTTCGTCATTGATGAAACTATTGGAGCCGTCAGCATCTTTCACAACTTTTCCTGGCTTGATGCCGGACTCGGGCCTTATCATACGGGGACCCCTGCCAGTCAACAGTTCCGGGTTGAAAACGGTATGAATCGTTATATTCACGAAGTGACAGTTTGTACGACGCCAGGTTGCAGCAGAGGCAGGCCACCAGGACCACCACCAGGTGGTGGGCAATGAGGACAGCAGGAATAATCGGCTTGTAAAAGCCGGAGCCGGCCTCGTTTGCGAAGCCCATTTTTAGAGCCTGGTGGAGTTTTTCAGAGGTTCCGAAGGTCTGAATGAGCCTGAGCTATTCAAATTTTCATTTTTAATTCATAAACTTCAGTTATACCATCACTTACGATAGGGACTGAGAATGTTTCATTCCTGATTATATGACTATTTGGGGGAAGCCATTGTGCCAAACTGTTCACACGTGTCCTTACTGACACAACCAACTCGTTTACTCATGCCTTTTTTTCGTAGAGTTTTGCCTGTCTGTTTGCTGCTCGGCGCTGCTTCCCTTGCTATGGCTCAGGAAGCACGTTGGTCCGATCCTGCCACCTGGCCAGACAACAAGGTGCCAGCAGCAGGCGACCGGGTGGTCATTGCGAGCGACAAGGAAGTAATTCTTGATGTCAGCCCGCCGGCACTGGGCGGCTTGACCATCAACGGTAAACTCATCTTCGCTGACAACACTGACCTGGAGCTGACTACCGAGTGGGTTATGGTGTTCGGCGAACTGGAGATAGGTACCGAAGCCAGCCCACACGCACATAAGGCTACTATCACCCTCACTGATAACGTCAAGGACGAACAGCTGATGGGCATGGGCGACCGCGGCATCATGCTCTCCGGTGGCACCCTGAACCTCCATGGCAACCGCAGCAATTCCTGGACCAAACTGTCCAGGACCGCCGAGGCTGGCAGCAACACCATTGATGTGCTGAACGCTGACCAGTGGCAGGTAGGTGACGAGATTGTCCTCGCCTCGACAGACTACAATCCACGCCAGGCTGAGACACGACATATCACGGCCATCAGCGGCAACGCCATTACCCTGGATGAGCCCCTGCAGTACATGCATTACGGCGAGATCACCTACGGCGTGGATGAGCGTGGCGAAGTGGGTTTGCTGACGCGCAATATCAAGGTGCAGGCCTCCGACTCTGCTGAAGAGACTTTCTTTGGCGGCCACATCATGGGCATGGTCACCAGCAAGATGTACGTCGACGGGGTTGAGCTCTATCGCATGGGGCAGAACCTGGAGCTTGCGCGCTACCCGATACACTGGCATTTGGTCGGTGACGCTGGCGCAGGTCAGTACGTCAGGAACTCGGCGATCCACGACACCTACAACCGCTGTGTGACGGTCCACGGCACCAACAACCTGCAGGTTGAGAATAACGTGACCTACAATACTGTGGGCCACTGCTTCTTTATGGAAGACGGCATCGAGAAAGGCAACCAGTACATCAGCAATCTGGCAATCCAGACCAAGTGCCACACCAGCCTGCCCTGCGATCCGACCAACCTTGGCCCGTTCGGGGCGTCCCCGGACGGCCTGAACTTCAAAACAACCGGTCAGGACCATCCGGAAATCCTCATTCCTTCTGACAACACCGCCTCGTCTTTCTGGATCACCAATCCGGAAAATACCTACATCAACAACGTGGCTGCGGGCTCGGACTCGACCGGATTCTGGTTTGCCCTCCCGGTGCATCCGACCGGTGCGTTCGAAGGTTCGGAAGACAGCCTGAATACCTGGCCGCGTCGCACGAAGTTCCGAGAGTTCAGAGGCAACGTCGCCCATTCCAACTTTGACGCTTTCATGGGCGACCGTGCCCCGCGGGCCGATGGTCATTTCGCCGTAGGTGGTTATATTGCCCTCGCCGATCCTACTGACCCGAACAGCCCGCAAGTGGAGTCCGTCGTTGAGGATTTTACTGCCTACAAAAACCGCAACAGTGGTATCTGGGCCAGGGGTCAGATGCACCTTTACAAGAACCTGAAGATGGCAGACAACGGTATTGGTTTCACCCATGCCACCGGCGGTGGCTCATCCCTGTATACGTCACGGGTGGTTGACTCACTGTTTGTGGGCGAATCCGGGAACATAGGCAATCCCAGCGAGCCAGCTGAACTGGCCTACGGCCGCAGCCTGCCGCAACCCGCCGTCGCTGATTTTCCAATCCGCGGCTACGAGTTCTACGATTCACATCATGAACTGGACAACAATACCTTCATCAATTACATGGACAACGACACCCGCAAGACCGGGGCGATCTCCTATCTGCTGTTTACCAGCTTCGGCATGAGCTCCAACAACACGGTAGCGCGCTCGACATTCGTCGATGCCAAGCCGGTGTATTACCCACCCATCGACAACCGCTGGAGCAACGATGATTATGGCAATGCGGTTTACCTGACCTCGGTGTTCAACGACAGGGACGGCACCATCACCGGTGTCCCCAATTCCTACATCATTAATGAGACCGGCATTGACCCCGATGACGCCTGTGAGGCCAGACCCACCTGGAACGCTTATGTTTGCACGGGCGATATCGGGCGCATGAATGTCGGCGGCGGTGGTGGTCCTTTAGGCTTCGGTGCCGGTGCTGCTGCCAACATTGAAATCTCGCCAGGTGGCGGCCGTATCAGGGGGGTTCGTCCGCCTTCAGTGCCTGTTGTGCTCAGCCGCAGCAATGGCAATGAATTTGTGGCTAACGGGACAACCAATGTGCGCGCAGGCACACAGTACAAGGTAAGCACCGAAAGAGAATCCGTTAACATCAGCCTGACAGAGATGGATGCTGGCTCATGGGTGATGTTTGAGCTGCCGGGATTCAACACTGCAGATTCAGGTGCGCAGCAGAGCAGTCTGGAAGCACTACGCAAGGCCAATACCACCTCGTATTACAAAGACAACGACGCCTTGTGGGTCAAGCTGGTCTCCAATGGTGACTTCCGTGGTAACGGTGGCCCCCCTGGTAGCGGTGGTGGCCCTGTTCCCGGAGAGAGACTCGAGGTCAGCCGTTGAGCTGAGCCTGACTGTTTCAAGAATGCAAACGGCGACGCCCTTGAGCGTCGCCGTTTTGCGTAATGGGTTGAGAAAAAGGGGACAGATTTATTTTTCTTAATAAATAAATCTGTCCCCTTTTTGAATAAATCTGTCCTCTTTTATTCCCTTTAATTAAGGATTAGGAAAATGATTTCGGAATATGTACTGTTTGATTTGCCTGTTGGTATCAGTCGCGAAAAGGTAGTGAAAGACATGGAAGACATTGCCCCTCACTGGCGAAAAAATCCTGACCTGATTCGCAAGACCTTTCTTTATGATGCCGGGAAAAATCAGGGAGGGGCCTTGTATACCTGGCACAATCGAGAGGCGGCAGACAAGGCTCATGATGCCGCCTGGAGGCAGCGGCTGATGGAAACCTATGGGACTGAACCAACCATCCGTTATTTCGAAACGCCGTTGATTGCGGACAATGCCCTGGAGGCAATTGTTGTTGAAAATAAATAAGGACGGCCCCTCGATTCAAAACTGACTATGGGCGATTTAATACAGCCTCCCCCATGCGTGCCACACGAATGTGACTGATAAGACCGTTTTCCAGCGTGTAATAGACCAATACGGGAACCCGGTACTGTTCTCCTGCCCTGAGCGGACCAACAGGAAAATCGGGGGCATCAGCAGAGGCAGTGAATACACTGATAAAGTCCCCGACTATGGCATGCTCATCATAAATCACGGTATTGATTTCAAGTGACTCCCGTACTGTCACAAACATGTCCGTATAGAAATCCACAATCGCCTGCTTGCCAGAAATACTGTCGACGGAAGGTAATTCCAATACCACATCATCCGTGTAATACGCAGAATACTGCTGCGCCAAACCCGCACTGAAAGCCGCTGTATAGACCAGGAATGCCGCCTTTTGTCCCGGGTGTTCACCCAAGGGGGGAATCTTGCTGACCTCTCTCTCCGGCTCCCAGCTCATGGTCTGCAATTCCTGAATGAGACCGTCCTCATTAATAATGTAATGGACCAGAAACTTTACCGAAACAATATCACCGGGCTGCAGGTGACCAAAAGGAAATTCCGGACGCTCTTTCGATGCAACAAAATCCATATCCACTTCCACAAAGATATTGCTGTCATCATAGGCAATATTGACGGGTCTGAGAATTTCACGCACACCATCATGGGCCCAGGCAAGAAACTCCTTCATACCCGCATGGCCATGAAACTCACCACTGCCACTTATCATTACCGTATCTTCAGCAAAATATTTCTCCACCAGTCCCTCATCATTGCCGGAATTAAAATCTCTTACATAGTCCCCGTGATCCAGCGGCATTTCCTGGGCAGCAGATACTGCGCTGAATCCGATGGTCAAAAATATCAACAGGAAAGAAGCAGAAATTTTCATGACAAATACTCTGTAGCAATTTTAAAAAAACACGCAAACCTGAAATATGCGCCAACATTCTCTAAATATTGTTTTTACGGAATAAATAAATCTGTCCCCTTTAATTTCTTTAATTCTCGTTGATGTGGCATGGGGAATTAGTCTCCAGCAGGTAAATCCATGGGGGCTTCCCGGCGCAGAAACTTCCACTGCCCCGCTTCACGAATAAATTGATCGTTGTAATGCCCCAGAATAGTTACGCCCGGCGCACCGTTGGCATCCGGAGTGATATACACCCACTTGGTGACTGCCGAGGCATAATTACCATCAATCGCAATATTTTCATTGCTCAATAGATGATAGGTACCGGAGCCTTCCGGCTTGGAGTTGTGCCCGACCATGTCATCCATGAGTTTAAATATGGCATCTGGCTCTTTTGCAGAACCCATGCCACTCACCCATTCACCTTCCCGGGCAAACAGGTTGGCAAAAGTACGATAATCACGATTATCATGGGCAGTACCATAGGCCAGGATCAGCTTACGGATAGACTCCCAATCTTCCAGCACCTGCACTCGTGCAGCAAGGGTTTGCAGTGATGGTTCAGCTGCAGTCGCGGCAGGTAACAGTGGAAACAGAAGTGCGCTCAGCATGTATACCATTAATGTTACAGCAACTGGTTTCAATGCCCTTCCCCCTTTCGACTCCTCGATCTGCTGGTAATGTCTGAATAAATCGATTCAGAGTGTTCCGATAATATAGTCCCTGCTGATCTTTACTGCAAAAATTCTCAGAACAATAAACCTTTTGCCAATAATCATCAGGAATACCCTGCTTTATGCAAATCCTCCTGTGTAGATTTTGTGGAGGCAGAGTAAAAATCCCCATCAATCCAGATTATTCTCTAAACAAGAAATCCTTCCCTGGTTATCGGCAACTGCCTGACCCGCTTCCCCGTTACCGCAAAAATCGCATTGCACACCGCCGGCATCAACGGCGGCAGGGCCGGTTCACCCAGACCGGTGGGATGGTTATCACTTTGAATAAAATGGGCATCGATTTCGGTGCCCGCATTTTTCATGCGCAATAGAGTGTACTGGTGAAAATTATCCTGCTGAACTACGCCGTCTTTCAGGGTGACTTCAAGGCCGGCCAAGGTGCTGATGCCATCGAGCACAGCGCCCTGCACCTGTTTCAATGCGCCGCTCATATTGATGACGGGGCCGATATCCACGGCGGCGGTGATTTTGTGGATGGTAACCTTGTTGTTGCTGTCTACGCTGACTTCAGCGACTTCGGCGACATGGCCGGCGTGACTAAAATGAAAGGCAATGCCCATGCCGCGACCGGCGGGCAGGGTTTTGCCCCAGCCGCTTTTTTCGGCGGCCAGTTTGATGACGTCCACCGCGCGGCCGGTATTGAGTGAGCCGGTGCTGCCCTCTTGAAACCAGCGCGGTTCGCCCATCATTTCTATCAGCAGTTCCACGGGGTCACGACTAGCGACGTGGGCCAGTTCGTTGATAAAACTTTGTACTGCCCAGCCGGTGGCATTGGAACCGGGGGCGCGCCAGGAACCGGTAGGAGTATTGGTGTCGATGAGGGAGACTGCAGCGCGGTAGTGATCAATATTCAGGGCCGGGAATTCATCGGGGCCCAGACGGGTGCCGTTGGTGGCCACGCCGCGAACTGACGGCCCGATCAAATGATTCTGCATGGCGACAACGCGTCCTTCACGGCTGACCGCGCCCTTAAAGGCATAAACGCCGCCGGGCCGGTACTGGTCGTGCCTCAGGTCATCTTCACGGCTCCACAGCAGTTTGATCGGCACCTCGAAGCGTTTGGCAATGGCGGTGACCTCGCAGGAATAATCCTGGAAACGGCGGCGCCCGAAGGAGCCGCCCATGCGCATCTGGTGCAGGGTGACATTCTCTTTGGGAATGGCAAACACGCTGGCCATGGAATTCAGGGTAATGCCGGGCTGCCGTGTGGGTGCCCAGATATCCAGGGTGTTGGTATCGCGATGGTAATGGGCGGTGCAGTTCATCGGTTCCATGCAGGCATGGGCCAGGTAGGGAAACTTATAGGTGCCGGAGACCACTTCGGTAAAGTCATCATTGAACTGGTTCTCCACACTGCCGGATTCGGCGATCTGGTTATCCAGTGGCCACGGGGCAGCGGCTACTGCCTGCGCGCGGGCAAAGATTTCCTGGTCATCATCTTTGGAGGCTTTTGAGGTATCCCAATCAACTTCCAACTGCTGTTTCGCCTTGAATGCCTGCCAGGTGGAACGGGCGACGATGGCAACGCCGTCCAGCAGTTCGGTAACATCCTCATTGCCCTCAACAATAAAGGCATCAACGATGCCCGGCAGTGATTTGATATGGTCCAGATTGGCGCCCACTACCCTGCCATAGGTGGCGGGACATTTTTCATAGACGGCGTAAAGCATGCCCGGCAGTTTTACGTCCGAGCCATAGAGACTGTCGCCACCGGTAACAATAATATGGTTGTCCACGTCGCCAATGTGAGTGCCGATAATGGTGTAATCGGCGCGCGCTTTGAAAACCAGTGAATCCATATCCGGCAAGGGTTGCATGGCGGCGTCCAGGGCCAGATCGGCAAAGGGCAAACTGTCACCGCTATTTCGATGGATCACGCGGCTGTTTTCGGTATAGAACAAAGCCGGATCAAGCGAAAGCCGTCTGGCAGCAGCGGCAATCAACATGGTGCGGGCCGCGGCTCCGGCGCGACGCATGGGATCAAATTCCCGCGGCGTTGAGGTGGATCCACCGGCGCGTTGCTGACCATAGCGCGCTTCATTCATCGGCGCCCTGACTACCGTAACATCGTTCCAGTCAGCGCCCAGCTCTTCGGCAATCACCATGGGTAATGAGGTTTTGATGCCCTGGCCCTTTTCCGGTGTGTGGGCATACAGGGTGATGGCACCATCGACCCCAATTTCCACAAAGGCGTTTAATTCCAGCTGATCTGAAATACCAGCGATCTCTGCGGCAAGCACATGAGGGGCTTTAAAATAGGAGGCGAGGGAAAAACCGGCGCCGGCCATAGTGCTGGCTTTAAGAAAGCAGCGACGGTTAAGGCCATCTGCTGATGAGGTAGATTCACTGTGAGGTCTTTGCTTCATGGGTATATCCTGAATCAAAGAGTCAAAAAAATCAAAGTGCTATGCAGGAATGAACTAGTTGCACCGTTTTTCGCTTTGCACACTTTTATACAACTTACCCAGTTTGCGCATCCGCTCATGGCGCTGGGCGATGGATTCGCTGTTGTGTTCCTGTTCGCGCATCAGCTTGTGGTAACTGTCCAGGCGACGCTGGTCGATTTCGCCTTTCTCCACGGCGGCCAGTAAAGCGCAGCCTGGTTCGCTGGTGTGGGAACAATCCTGAAAGCGGCAGTCGCCGAAACCCTGCAGGTCATCAAATAATTCCTCTACTCCGCTTTCACAACCGGCGAGCTGAATCTCGCGCATACCGGGCATGTCGATGAGCACGCACTCATTAACGATGGCATGCAGTGAACGCACGGTGGTGGTGTGACGGCCTTTGGCATCCTGTTCCCGGATCGGTGCGGTGGCCTGATCGGTGACGCCCAGGGCATTGGCGATGGAAGATTTACCAACACCGGAGGAACCGACCATGGCCAGCGTGGTACCGGATTCACAGTAGGCTTTGATTCCGGTCAGGGTTGCAGGATCCAGGGCATTCACCAGTTCCACATTGAGGCCTCGATGCAAACCGGTGAGTTGTTCGCGGTAATCATCGGGTGATTCACACAGGTCGATTTTAGTGAGCACCACAACTGGCAGTACGCCGGACTCAAAAGCCAGCGCCAGGTCACGTTCCAGGCGCGAGAGATTAAAGTCGGCGTTGCAGCTGCTGACGATAAGCAGGATATCGACATTGGCCGCCATTAACTGCAACGCGGTTTCTTCACTGGCAGCCTTGCGTTGAATCAGGCTGGTGCGTTCCAGCATTCTGCTGGGTTTGTCGAGTTCCGGGGTGAGTAAACACCAGTCACCTACGGTAAGAGGCGGAAGATCCTTGAAATGTATGCGCGGAAGCTGGGTAGTACCGTGTTCGTGCATCAACACGAATGAGTCCTTGTGCACAGCACTGACACGAGCGGGAACCCTGTCGGTATATTCTTCCAGCGTTAGCTGCTGTTGAAGAACTGGTTTCCAGCCCAGGGCTTTTAGTGAGTTCATTTTATTGGCGCGTGTGTTTTGGAATTATTGAAGCATAATTTTGAGGAGTCAGGGTAGTGGGATTTAGCGGGGAATTGGCGAGGGTTCCTGTCGGATGCGGCCAAAGGCCTTATCCGACCCACGGTGCCAGGCAAGTGGTTGCAGGTCGGAATGTTTGTCTTGAGACTTATACCAGGTTGGAGATAGAGACTTCGGGATTTACATCTGCTTCATAATCCACACCAGGCACTTCGAAGCCGAATAGTTGCAGGAATTCCTGTTTGTAGCCAGCGAAGTCGGTGAGCTCCGCGATAGTCTCAGTTTCTACCTGGGACCATAAGTCGGCCACGGCTTTCTGGACTTCCGGTTCCAGTTCCTTGTAGTCGGCACGCCAACGGCCGTCTTCATCAAGATGTGGCGTGTCGCCATAGAGGCTTTCGCGGAATAATAAATCCACCTGTTCGATGCAGCCTTCGTGGGTACCTTTCTCTTTCATCACCTTAAACAGCAGTGCCAGATACAGCGGCATGACGGGAATGGCGGAGCTGGCCTGGGTAACGACGGCTTTGAGTACCGACACGCGGGCTTCCCCGTTCAGAACCTTCAGGCTGGCCTGTATGGCTTTGGCTTTTTCGTCCAGATCTTTCTTGGCGGCGCCGATGGTACCGTTCCAGTAAATATCCCAGGTCAGTTCGGCACCCAGATAGGTATAGGCGGTTGTCTTGGCACCGGGAGCCAGCACGTCGGCGGCTTTCAGGGCGTCGATCCACATCTGCCAGTCTTCACCACCCATCACTGCCACGGTGTTGGCAATTTCTTCTTCACTGGCGGCGGCCACAGACATTTCCTGAATCTGCTCCTTGTCGGTATTGATACCGCGCATGGTGATGTTCTGCCCGATGGGTTTCAGGGTGGAACTGTGCAGTTCACCGGTGACCGGATGCAGACGCTTGGGGGACGCCAGGCTGTAGACCACCAGATCCACCTGTCCCAAATCTTCTTTAATGGTGGCTATGGTTTTTTCCTTGATTTCATCAGAGAAGGCATCGCCGTTTATGCTTTTGGCATAGAGGCCTTCGGCGTCAGCGTATTTATGAAATGCTGCCGAGTTATACCAGCCGGCCGAGCCAGGTTTTTCCGAACCGGGCTTTTCAAAGAACACACCCAGGGTGGCAGCACCACTGGCAAAAGCTGCTGTGATCCGTGAGGCCAGGCCATAACCGGTGGAAGCACCAATAACCACAACCTTTTTCGGGCCGTTCTCCAGCGCGCCATTGGCTTTCACTACATTGATCTGTCGCTTTACGTTGGCATCGCAACCAGTGGGGTGAATGGTAATACACATGAATCCGCGCACACGGGGTTTAATGACCATACTGAAATTCCTGGGTTGTTATATTAGTAGTTTGTTATTTCTTTTTTGTTATTTTTTGCATGCTGCAAGCAATGGTTAAAATTCTATCACAGGATGATCACCTTTAAGGAGTGAGGCGCACCAGGGCTTGCTCACGCGCTTCAGGAGCAAGACTGGCAAGAGCATCCACCCTGTCATAAAAACTCTCCATCTCATAAGCGCTTTCAGCCAGTAAGGCTTCAAAGGCGGGCACCTGATTGAAATAAGTGGCCACTGTATGCAGCTTGGCATTGTTGATATCACCTTCAAACCACGCATCATAGGCGGCATAGCCCTGCCACCCCTGCTTTAGTTGCTGGTAATTCTGTCTGAGGGTTTCTATCAATGCGGCTTTTTGCGCACGCTTCTCTGTAGCAGACAAGTCAGTCTTATAGAGCGCTTCAAGCGCGGGAATAACACTCTGCACCAGGCTGACAAATTCCCGGCGGTACTGCTGTTCAAGATTGGCCTGGGCAATCAGCAGGTCCGCCTCATTTGCATCACCGACCTGTTTCAGCCAGCGCTTGAGCCCTTCCAGCTCCACGGCAGTGGCAAAGCTTTCATTAAAGATGGTGTCACCGGGAATATAAACCCGCTGATGGGCCAGCTCATGAAAAACCAGCGCCGCCAGACGATGTTCGTCGCGATTGATAATAGTATTGAGCACAGGATCGGCAAACCAGCCCAGGGTTGAATAGGCCGCCACGCCTCCTACATAGACATCAAGCCCCTTTGCTTTCAGGGTGGCGGCATAATCCTGCGCCTTTTGCTCACTAAAGTAGCCGCGATAAGTAACGCAACCGGCAATGGGATAACACCAGTCTACCGGTGTCATGGAAAATTCCGGTGCGGCAAAAATATTCCACACTACGAAGGGCCGCTGCAGATCCACATAGCTGGCGTAATTTTTTTCCACCGGCAATGCCAGCGAGGTTTCAGCAAATTCACGAATCTCCAGAATGCTTGAAAGTCGTTGTTTCAGCGCTGCATCGGTAGCCGGATCAGCAATAAGGGCCTGAATATTTTCACGCTTGCTGAGAATGCTGAGTTGGCCTCTGATGGCCTGGGAATAAAATGACAGGGACTCGCAGGACACCAGAAACAGGAATGAGAAAAGGCAGAAGAAAGAGATCGCTGTTTTTTTCACGCTGAGCAGATCCCGTTTCATCAGCTAGACTGTCTCGCCGCTCAGAGTGACAAGGACGCTGCGAGGACCGCCGTGATCTCTGTGTTCTCCAAGGAATAATCCCTGCCAGGTACCCAGCACCAGCTCACCGTTAATGATGGGAATGGTGACTTCACAGCCCAGCAAGGCACTTTTGATATGAGCCGGCATGTCGTCACTGCCTTCATAAGTGTGATCAAAATAGGGTGCATCTTCCGGCACCATGAGATTTAAATGCCTCTCCAGATCATCACGCACAGAGGCATCAGCATTTTCATTGATACTGAGAGAAGCGGAGGTATGTTGCAGAAAAAAATGCGCTGTGCCGATTTGATAGGCGCTTAATTCAGGCAGTTGCTGAAGCAATTCACGGGTAACCAGGTGAAAGCCACGGTCTTTTTCTGACAGGGTAATTTGCTTTTGCAGCAAGCTCATTCCACAACGTTGATTTCAAAAAGAGAAGACCACAATTTGCCGGTTACAAACAGGCGTTGACCCTCTTCGTCCCAGGCGATGCCATTAAGGACTTCATCCCGGCTTTTGCGTTGGGGATACAAACCGCTTAGATCGACAATACTGTTTACCTTTCCTGTCTGCGGATCAATTCTCACAATCACATCCTGATACCAGACATTGGCCCAGACTTCGCCATTGATAAATTCCAGTTCATTCAAAGACTGCACCGGGTTGCCATTGAGTGTGACCTGAACACGCTTTTCCTGTTGCAGGTTTTCCGGATCAAGAAAACGCAGATAGGCACTGCCGTCACTGACGATGAGCGCATCATTACCAAAGGTGATACCCCAGCCTTCGCCGGCCAGAAAAAAAGTTTTCTGCTGTTCAAAACTGTCTACGTCATAGACAAAACCCATGTGGGATTGCCAGGTCAGCTGGTAAACACGATCATCGACGATAGCGATGCCTTCCCCAAAAAAACGCTGGGCAAGGTTCTGGCGTTTCAGCAGCTCACCGGTTTCCAGATCCACCATGCGTAAACTGGACTGACCATTACGACCGGTGCCTTCATATAAATTACCCTGATACCAGGTCAAGCCCTGGGTAAAGGCTGTCGCATCATGGGGCCAGGTATTGACCACTTCTATTTTGTAAACCGGCACCTCGTCCGCTGCCAGTACGGAGATATTCGTCTGTAAAAAAAACAGACTCAATACTGCCAGCAAGTTCAACGGATTCCGGTTAAGCCTGGCGGTGATTTTCAACTGTAGCTGGAATGGTTTCATGTAATCCTTGTTGCAAATTGCCTGCTCTTATTTGTTTGAGTCCTGATTATCAGCCCTTCAGACTTAATCAGTGTTTAACAAACCCCTCAACCTGGCAAGCCCCGGCTCATCGGCAGAGAAAATACCCTTTTCGGTAATCAATCCGGATACCAGTCTGGAGGGCGTAATATCAAAGGCATAATTGAGCGCTGCGCTACCCTCGGGCGTTAATCTTACTGTATCCAGTATGCCCTGGGAATTCAGACCCTGAATAGAAGTAATTTCGCCGCTATGCCGTTCTTCAATGGGTATTTCGTCGGAGTCCCAGTCAATACTGGACACGGACACGGCTACATAAAAAGGCACATCATTATCGCATGCGGCCAGTGCTTTTAAATAAGTGCCTATTTTGTTGCAGACATTACCTCTGTAGGTGGTTCGATCGCTACCCACCAAACAAAGATCCACCTGCCCGGATTGCATCAGATGACCACCGGTATTGTCACTGATCACGGTATGGGGAATCGCCTGTTTTCCCAGTTCCCAGGCAGTAATGCTGGCACCCTGGTTTCTGGGCCGCGTTTCATCCACCCATACATGGACCTCTATGCCCTCTTCCCAGGCCTGGTAAACCGGTGCCATTGCGGTACCGCGATCCACGGTAGCGAGCCAGCCGGCATTGCAATGGGTAAGAATATTCACCGGGCCTGCTTTTGCTTTGGCAATTTCCTTAACAAGCCCCACCCCATGCAAGCCAATGGATGTGCAGTTGCTGACATCTTCTTCACAAATTGCCTGAGCTGTTGCCAATGCCGTCCTGTTTTTTGCCTCGCTATTCGACTCTTCACTGATCCTGTCCAGCATCCGGGCAATCGCCCACTGCAGATTGACTGCCGTCGGACGTGTGGCCAGCAGTAGTTTTCCCGCTTCCTCAGGGGGCAGGTTTCCTTCTTTTACAGAAAGATAAAGGCCAAAAGCCGCCGCTGCCCCGATCAGGGGAGCTCCTCTCACTTGCATGGTTCTGATGGCATGACAGACATCGTCAAGACAGGTAAGCGACAGCACATCAAAAAAATGGGGCAGTCGTGTCTGATCAATAATTTTTACCGAATGATCCGAAGCATCAAACCATATACTACGATAATGGGTGCCGTCGATTTTCATGATGTTAGTTAAGGGCTTTTTTCATAAGTGATGTAAGTATAGTTTTGGTTAATTTTTTGTTTGGTCGATCAGGGCGAATTGTGTTCGCCACGTCGGATGGCGCTACGCTTATCCGACCTACAGGTCAGGTACGACTTGCTTGAGGGCCTGCCGACTTCGCCCGCCCACCTTTTTCCTTAATCCTTAATCCTTAATCCTTAATCCTTAATCCTTAATCCTTAATCCTTTATCCTTTATCCTTTATCCTTGATCTGATTTTCAAATAACCCGATCGTTACCGCCATCAACCGCTACCTGCGCACCGGTGGTACTGCCGGTATCCGGACTCACAAAAATCCGCGCCATAATCGCCACATCTCGACTGGTCACTGATTTTCCAAGCACATTGTTTTGTTTGTATTGCTCAACGCTCAAGCCGTAATGCGCCGCTCGAGTAGCAAGAGTTTCCTCATCCCAGACACCGGTATCAAACACAGCGTTGGGGTGCAGAACGTTAACCCGAATACCGTCTTCTCCCAATTCCAGCGCTGCCACCCGCGCCAGTTGCGTCAGACCCGCCTTGGCGACAGAATAGGCGCCAGCGCCCGGCCCAGGGGCGGGGACATTTTTTGAGGCAATAATCACAATGGCGGGATCAAGTCCCTGTTTCAGGAACGGTAGTGCACAGCGCATCAGCTTCATATGAGAATCAAGATTCACCGCCATACTGGATTGCCAGTTTTCATCGGACATTTCTGACAGGCTCTGGCTGGCGCTGAAACTTCCAGCATTGCTGACCAGCATATCCAGTCCACCAAAATAACCTATGCCCTGCTCAATGGACGCCATAACACCAGGCACATCAGTCACGTCACAATGCAGTCCCAGCACCTGGGAATTCTCATAGAGGCTGATAATTTCCGGATTGATATCAAGCGCCAATACACAGGCACCACTTTGCATCAGTTCTTCCACACAGGCTTTTCCTATGCCGGAGGCCGCGCCGGTGACCAGCGCCACTTTGCCTTCCAGAGCTGGCGCAGTGCTGGCTTTTTTTAGCTTGGCCTGCTCCAGCTCCCAGTATTCAACAGCAAACAAATCCTCTGGCGGTAGCACTTGCCAGCCACCCAGAGCCTCGCCCCACTGGATCGCCTTGATGGTGTGTTCGCTTATGTCTGAGACTACCTGCAAACGTTTGTGATTTTGGGCGAAGCAGAGCATGCCTTTTTCGGCCCACACGGCAAAGCGCGGTGCGCTATCGAGACAGCTCAGGTTGCCATCATTATGACGCTTAAAATAGGCCTGATAATGGGTGGCAAAGTCGGTAATGTCTGCCTGCGGATCGGTCGTCACAATAGCCGGCACAGCTTTGGTATGAATCGTATGATCCGGCGTTATCGGTCCACGACTGGCGAAATCTGCGACGCCTCCAAGACTGGCAAAGCCTGTGGCTGCTTCCGTGGTGTTCATGCGAGCCAGCATGGCACGGCCAGCTAACGCGGAGATCTGTTTACGCATGGTAGCCAGTAGCACCATGTCCTCTGTGTCAGGGGAATAAGTGGCAACAGCCTGCTGCTGTAAGATCCCCTTTTGATCCAGATAATCTTCTACCCCGGACACCAGCTCGATCATATTCTCATAACTACTTCGGGCATCGTCATGGAAAGTAAACAGGCCATGATGCATAAGAAAAATACCCTTGATAGATGACCAGTCAAGCCCACGGGTTTGCTCAAACACCTGCTGCGCCAGCACAAAGCCGGGCATGATATAGGGTAAAATGAGTACCTCCCTGCCGAAAATATCACGCAGGATAGATTCACCATCAGCAGTATTACTCACAGCCACTACTGCATCGGTATGGGTATGATCAACAAACTTGAAGGGAATGATGGCATGCAGAATGGCTTCCACTGAGGGCGTCGGGGCTGCCGGGTCCAGTAGTGACAAACGCAACTGCTGCATCATCTGACTGTCAGTCATTGATTCCAGAAAAGCCAGTTGCTGCAGATAGTCAAGATCACAGGGAGCGAAGCCTTCAGCTTCAATTGTACGAAGATCCCAACCGGAACCTTTTACATAGAGCGTCTCCCTGCTCTGCCCGAAGATATCCTTTGAAGCGCTTTTAACAGAGGTATTACCGCCGCCGTGAAGCACAAGGTCAGCATCCTGCCCAAGTAATCTCGAGGTATAAACCCTTAGCAGTAAATCCGAGTCCAGAAATGGTTTAGCGTCTGAGTCCAGCCAACGACTTTGCATAATAAGTAATTGGTATTAGAAATCAGAGTAATGAAATAACGATACAGACCAGAGTTCCCAGTATCATCAATACCGAAGGGATAAAGCTCATCATAAAGCCAATGCCGCGGCTGGCCGGGTCCTTAACGTAATTGATGGCATAGAGAAAGCGGCCAATCAGCCAGATGACGCCAAGACCTGAAGCAATGTAATTTCCTGCCCAGCCAACACTTTCCGCCATCCAGGCAAACGAGACAATGGCAGGGATAAAAATTATCATTTGTTCCTGCGTATTTTGCTGAACACGGAAATATCTTTCAAAAACAGGATTACCCGTGGTGGCCGGCGCATGGACTCCATACTTCATCCTGGCGCCTCCAACCTGAAAAGAAAATACCGTGTACTCAATTAGTGCCAGCATGATAATTAAAATAACCAGTGCCATGTTTCACCTCACCTTAATCGATTGTAGTTTTCAGTAAATCCATTCCGTAATAATTCAGCTTCCCTGAATGCAAATAGCCCGGGAAATACCCGGGCCATTTTAAATTTTTACTGGTGTCTGGCTTGATTCAGCCAGAGGGCTTGTCTGTATTGCGATACCCCATACAATTACGGCTTATTCCATTACCGAAATAGTAGTTACCCCAGCTGCCCTGGCCGAATCCATGGTTTCTACCAGGAAATTCGCGCTGGACTGTTTGTCTGGTCGAATAATCACTGACGCTGCTGGATTCTCAGCTCGTGCTGAGGCAACCCTGGCACGTACCGCGGAAATATCAATACGTTCCTGATTGAAGAAAAGCTGATTACGTGAATCAATCTGGATCAGTATGTTTTTGGGAGTATCATTGGAAGGCGGTGGAGGATTGTTATTCGGATCCTGGCCTTCGATATCCATGGCATTTTCTTTCAGGAAGGACGCTGTTACCACAAAGAAAATCAGAAGAATAAATACAACGTCCAGCATTGGAGTAAGGTCGATATTGGACTCGTCTTTTTTCTTCTTAAGTGAACCGCCTACTGTTTTCATTAATTACTCCAGAAAATCTTTTGCTGTCTGTTCTTGTTTATATTTAATAGCCTTGTCTATGGCTGCTAATGGATTTTAATGACTACTTGAAAGCACTAGTTAAGACTAAATACGTACTGACAAGGTCTTTAATAATCACGTTATTAAAGGTCTCTTTATATAGCTGAACTGGCTGTGGCAAAGGGCGCCCCTGGGGTCGCTTGCTGATCACTTCTCACTGCGCTTTCAGGAATAGGCGAGTATATCACCTTACACGTCTTGCACAATACCATACCCGGACATCTCCGCCCTCTGCCTTGCCGAGATTAAAGCGGACTTTTACAGCCCAAAAAAAAGAGGGCAAAAACCCTCTTTTCTTTATAACTCATTGTTTTATATATTATTTTTTGATTGAGCCAATAGTAAAGCCGGCAAGATCTGCAAGCTGACGAGGGCCCTTGCCGTTGCGCGCGCCGACACGAAGACCAGAGTACAGGTTCATCAAAATGTCAGCAGCCATATCGGCTTTTAGCCCACGAACCAGAAGACGGGATTTTTCCATTTCCTTGGTTCTGGCCAACAGGGCTTTGCGAATCACATTAAGGGCACTTTTCAGGACTTTCTGAACTTCCTTGTCCCAGTTGATGCTTTCACATACCGAATTAACCAGCAGGCAACCCAAAACACGCTGTTTGTTGGGTGCTGAGATAATCGCAGTATCAAAATAGGCGTCAATAGCTTTCGCAGCATTCAGCTTGCTGTTTCCGAGAGTAGCATCAATGTCGGCTTTAACCAGTTCATTGTATTTCTCTACACAAGATTTAAAAAAGGCATCCTTGTCACCAAATGAATTATAAAGGGTGCCACGATTAATATCGGTAGCATCAAGAAGCTTCTGTACCGAGCTGGCTTCATAACCCTCTTTCCAAAACTGTTCCATTGCCTTGGTAAGGACCTTGTCTTTTTCAAATTCTACTGGTCTTGCCATAATCTAGTTCTAACCTCAAATCTGTTGATAATTGATGTATTCGGATACTGGCTCATGCAGGAACCAGATGTTGCTTCATAAAAAACAGTCGCGCATTCTAGTACAAAGTCATTAGGGGAACCAGTTAACTACTAAAATAATCGTTTATATATAGGTTGATTTTGAGTATTCGGGAAAAATTCCCATAAATATTGAATGTTGAGTCCATATTGCACAAAAAACAGAATGCTTGCCCTGATTTGGGGCGCTTAGTCAGACTTAACAATTAAGCGTATAATTCTCGCCAATCAGGTTT
>JAHEHN010000015.1:0-59836 GCA_024644515.1 Gammaproteobacteria bacterium | reverse complement strand
AAATACGTTTACTCTCGTTTTCACTCGTTTTGTGGCATGGCATTAAATGCCCGGTGCGTTTCTATGTTGTTTAGAAAAGCAAGTTCCCTGACTGTACTGATAATCCTTTTATCGAGCCCTCTGTTTGCCCAGGAAACAGCCCCGCTCGAGGAGACTCCCGACTTTACGACAGTAAGTACCGGGTTTGGTGACATCCTTGCGGCCTCGAATGTTCAGGTCAAAATGCGTGATGAGACCACTATCGCTCTGGATATCTATCGCCCTGCGGGCAACACAAGCTACTCCACCCTCTACGCTGCCGGCCCCTTTCCTCATGGCATAGACATGCTTACTGACACCGAAACCGCAGCGGGTCCCGTTGCCTGGTATGTCAGCCAGGGTTATGCGGTGGTAGTGGCTAATGTCAGGGGAACGGGAGCCTCTGGTGGCGACTTTGCTTTTTTTTCCAGAGAGGAACAGCAGGATCATTATGAAATTATTGAGTGGATTGCTGATCAACCATGGTCGGACGGAAAAGTAGCCGGCACCGGTGCGGGATATTACGCCGCGTCACAATGGCAAATGGCTATTCAGAATCCTCCCCATCTGGCATGTATTGCACCGATTAATGGCACCCTTGATCCTTTTCGTGAATGGATCAGCCCGGGAGGGCTGTCAAACAATGCCTTCACCAATGATTGGTACGATCGCAAGGTAAGACTGGCCAACGCTTACTCAGCAGACACTCCACGGCTGGTTAATTACGACATGCGTCTGGCCCAGCTTTTACATCAAGGTTTTGATGATTACTGGCGCATTCGAAGCAGCGTGGAAAATACCCAACAGATTAATGTACCGGTCTTTGCCATTCATGACTGGAGCCTGGCTCGAACCCAACCGGGTCTCAACAGTACCCTGCGGGCTCTGGACAAGTTGAATGTGGTGAACAAGATTCTAATCACCGATCCAGCCGCTGATACGCCTCTGTATCAGGACACCCCCTTGCTGGCACAGGAATTACTGCCCTATTACGACTGGTGCTTTAACGGACGTCCACCGGATTCCTCTTTTATAGAAGTGCCGCGTATCCGCTATCTGGCAAAAGGTCAGAACACTCTCAAACGCGAAAGTAACTGGCCCCCCGGTAATGTCAGACATGAAGCCTGGTTTCTCAATAACACGCCTGATGGGAACAACAACAGTCTTGCTACGCTCAATGGACAGCAAGACCCGGGCAGTCTGGAAATCAGCACTTTCAGTTCAGCGGAGAATGCTGCAAGGATTCGTTTTGTGTCTGCTCCGTTAGCGCAGAATCTGGAAATTGCCGGCCCGTTGATGCTGGAACTCTATATTGCCAGCGCCTTCGCTGACGCCGCTTTCGAAGTTATTCTGCATGAAGAGATAAGGCCACAAGCTCCATTGACTACCGTGTCCAGATTACCCAGTTTTATTGCCGCACCAATGCAGACAAACGAAGCGCAACCTGGCGCTGACATTGAAGACCTCATCATTCAGGATGTCATGGTTTCAATGGGCATGCTCAAGGCGTCTTCCAGGGCCAGGGATGAACAACAAAGTACAGAGTTTTCACCGCAGTATGCACTGGATGGAAAACAAACGTTGCAGCCGGGCCAGGTCACCCGCCTTGATATTGCCATGCGGCAAACATCCTATCGTTTCAGTGCCGGTAACCGTTTGATCCTGGATATAGTTCCGGTAAACGATGGTTCGATACCCGAAACGAAAGCTACCGAGCTGGTTTACCACAGCCGCCGCTACCCTTCCCGTTTGTGGCTACCGGTTGCCCGTGTGCGTCAGCAAGCAACACCAATACCTTTAGAAACTGCAGCGCCCCCTGCCATTCAAACTGATCTGCAAACCGATGCGGAAGCAGATAGGCAGCAAACTGAACCAGAGCTTGAGGACGTCCGGCAGTTTTTTGTACCACGCTAGCCCCAGTCAGGCAGTGGGCAGGGCAAAGCCTGCGATGAAATTGTCAGGAAAAACTGCAGACACTACCAGAACAGCATCAGAGTAGTTACCAGACCAATAAGACCACCGATAACACCACCCCAGACTACCAACCAACCCAGATGCTTCCTGATCATCTGCTGGATAATTTCCTTTACCAGCTGGGGCGTTAATTCCTCAAGACGTTGATCAACAATTTCCTCCACCTTATCAAGCAGGTTCTGTGTGGAGTCATGCCTGACCTGATCAAGAATTTCCTTATCTTCACCAACCTGTAACAGAAAGGCGCGCATTTTTTCTACAAAGGGTTCTTTCAGGGGTGACAATGCATCCGCTCCACCAAACATCGACAACATGCTTGCGAAAGAGGAATTCATGATGACATCAACCAGGGAATTAAACGCCGCATCAAGATCCACCGAATCAATTATTTTACCCAGCGCGGTTTCTTCTTCGGCATCTGGGCCTGTGCTGGAAATCTTGCTGAAGAAACTATCCAGGTTGGCGCGGGTAAAAAATTGCTCCATGATTAAAGTCTTGATGCCTGACTTGAACTCTTCAAAGCGGGCAGGGATTACTCCGGAGCCATAAAACCCCGGCACTCTTTCAAATAACATATGTATCGCCAGCCAGTTGGTGATTCCGCCGGAAAGCGCAAATAACCCGGTATTCAGCACCAGAGCCTTGAGCTGGGCATTGGCCTCTTCATCAAGAAAGACACCCACAGCTACAATCAGTAATGCAACAAGATTGGTAACAAGACTTTTATTCATCAATTCAGACTACCTGTTCAAAACGCTTACAAAACTTATATCCTCCCCCCTCAGGGAGCAGGAAGAGTTTCTGTCTCCCCGGAATCCGGAGCTGCAGTTTGCGTGTCATCCTCAAGGGGGACAGCTCTAAGTATTTCCTGTGTCGGCTCAAACCCGGAAGAAGGATCCTCCCATGGGCCTTCCAGACGATAAAGTACGGTAGTGAAATCATCTACCTGATCCTGGAATATCTTGCCGGCAATATAGGTACTTACAGCGATCGGCCATGCTCCCAGAATTCCTGCCAGTACCGAAAGGTTCTGTCCAAGAGGGACGTTAACCAGCATATCCGCATCTATAGTCTGGCTGTGCAGATTAATTTCACCATCAATGGTAATTCTGCTGGAGGGCCCCTCAATCCGGAATGCTCCCTGCGTGGTCACAATTCCGCGGTTAAATTGCAGGCCGCCACGAATCGCATCATAGGCCAATCCTCTTCTATACAGGTCGGAAAAATCCAGCTGCAGACGTCGCACGAGAGAATCGAAACTGAAAGCACCAAACAGGCGACTACCCCCTGAATCGATATCGACAAAACGACCATTACGAATATCAACCTGAACAGTACCAACTACTTTTTCAAGACCAAATGCCGCGGGAGAGCCCGTCCACTGCAAATTACTGACCAAGGCTGCGCTATCACTCTCCACGTTGGCATCATAACCCCACCCCGGTAACACCTGTGCCAGGTCGCCCGCACTGAACACACCATTAAAACTGGTAGTGTGCATACCATTGTCATAACGCCAATCCAGATTGGCGCCTTCCTCACCACCAAGATCCCGGATTTTTGCATCAGGGGTCGTCATTTTCAGTTCGGAAATAGTCGCTGCTGCGCCATCGGTGCGCATCAGGAAATCCCAAGCCCCCAACTGCTTCTCACCTACGCTGAATTCATCTGTATGAAAATCCATGTCGGGTAAAGTGGCGGGATTAATGTCCGCCATAATATCAATCTCCTCGACTTCGAGTGATTCATCTTCGGGCTCTTCCGCTTCAGGTAAGCGCAGATAGCTGAGGTTTATATTCCAGGGCTTTTGTATCTCATCTGGAAAAATGAAATCGCCACCCAATAATTCATTTTCAAGTTGCACCAACCAACTATCTGCAGCATCTGAAAAGCCGCTTTCACTATCAGCATTGGTATTACCATTATTGGCCTGATTGATTCTGCTTACTCTGGTGTGCACGTTTTCCAGGGTCTGCCCACTGATTAGTAACCTGCCCGCCTGCACATCTACCAGACTGATATATTGATCGAGAGAATCATGCTCCTCGTCAGGCTCAAACGACATTTCTGAAAAGCGATCGGCGGTAATTTCCCAATCGTCATAATTGAAAATATTCACAAGCCCGCTAAATACCAACCCGGATTCAACCAGAGGAACCCCGCCAAAAGTCATTTCCCGTGCCGCCGGCCCAAAAACCACTTTGCCGCCGGTAAATTCATTGTCGGTAATCCTGATATTTGCGCCAACTTTATTATCAAATTTTACTGACACCCACTCACTGTCATCGGTGAACTCAATCAGCAACTCCATGGGGCGAATATTTTCTACTGTCTTGGTGAAAGGGTGCGGTAATTCAAGTGACAGACCCAGTAACTCCGAGGTAAGTCGTATCCGGTTTCTGTCAGTGCCATTATTAATCTGGCTGGCACTGGGAATTGTGATTTCTGCAAGGTAATCGATCTCGCCAGCGGCGAAACCAAGTACATGCTGAACAAAATCAGGCTGACCCTGCCATGCCTCCAGTGCAGACTTTGACGCCCGACCACTGCCTACAATACGAGTACCGACAAACTCATTAACACCTTCCTCGTTAGTGGTCATCATGGACTCAATGGTTGCTGCAATTGGAAAATCAAACAGCCTGCCACTCATGGCATTGGCAGAAAGACCTGATTCACTGTCATAGACTACTCTGCCGCGCAGCTCATCTATTGATAGCGAATATTCTGGTATTGAAAGGGTGCTCTGATTACTTAAGACATTGACCAGTACGTCATTTTCTCGACCCGGGTTATTGATGGGAATACCCAGTTCAATATCAACCTGAAGACTGCCCTGCCCTTGCCAGTCATCAATAAACGCACCGATATTGTTTCGCACCGGAGTATTTTTAAGAAACTCCAGACCAAGGTCGGTAGTGGTAGTACTGCCACTGCTAAGGCTAAGCCAGGAACCTCCTGATGGATCCGGTCGTACTTGAGCCATCGTTTCCAAGAGCTCCATATTCTGGATCATCGCCTTGTCCGCCATGACATCTGCATCATTATTATTGACGGTTACAAAGGCACTAATATCTGTCAGCTTGGGCCAATCCGGCTGAAATTTCAGTTCGCCATTATCAATCTGGTAGAACGAAAGTACGGTGCCTGAATTTATAACGGGATTACGCGAGATCAACGTTCTGGAGACAAACCCGCTATCTCTTATATCACCCCCCAGTAACGCATCATCCAGCCAATCCATGGTGCCTTTTAAATTCGGCAAGGTTGGCAAGTACAGTGACTTTTCGCTGGCGTCCATTTCCAGCACACCTATTAGAAGGGTTAATTCAGTGGTTGGATCTCCTTCTGCGTCGCGGTAATTTAACAGGTCAAATTGAACATGCCCGTGAGTTGATTCATTGCGCACATCAATAATACTGCTGTTCACACGGATCATGTCGTTGAGTAAGCTCCAGTGAACCCTGCTGTTGGCTTGATCATAATTCCAGGGGTCTACAAACAGACGCGGCAGATGAATACTAAATGCTGAAGAATCCAGCTCAACAAAACCACGGTTTCTATCTGCTTCCAGATAACCGTAGACACCACTGGCTGCCGGTGCCCCCTGCCAGGCACCTACAGCTACATCCTGCAGGTTGGCAGTGAGCAAAAAATCAGCTTCCTTATCTGTACCAAGCTCAGTGGTGAATGAAATATTAGACAGACTTCCCTGCGGAGACAGATCAGCAAAGGCGCCAGCTGCTCGCTCGGGCAATACCAAAAGATCATTAATAATGTCATTAACCATGGTCAAATCGAGGCTGTTCGCCGTTATGGCTAACGGTTTATTATCGAGCGCTGATTCGAAATCCAGGTAAAGTTGACCGCTATGCCACGGCCGGTTTTGCCAATCTATTTCAGCCTCTGAAAACCATGCTTGCCAGTGTTCATCACTACCATGATCCAGAGTCAGTTCCAGGTCAGATATATCCAGCGCAATCGTGTTAATTGAACTGTCCGCAGTACCGCTGCCGTATAAATTCACGCTTTCAAGACTGGATTGCAGGGTGAACTCCAGATTTTCCTGAACGCCAAGCCAGAAATCACCGCTTAGCCGGGCCGAATCCAGTGCAATTCCTGGAAGCTCTATATATTCATGAAGCTCAAGTTGAGAGGCCTGTAAATAAGCAGAGGCCGTAAATCGCTGACGCGGATCGCCATTAATTTCCAGCAACAACTGAAATGGACTTTGCTGGCCGGCAATTCTCGCCTGGATTTGTGAAAGGTGACGATTTTCTCTGTTACTCAAATCAACATAGACATTGTCCAGCGTCAGCTCCCGACCATCAAGCCAGTGCAGCACCAGATGTGCTTCTGTAATCTGCATGCGTCCGGTCGTGAGAAGAAAATCAATAATGGCATCGGTGTAATCTACATCACCTGCCTGCAATCCTTCCAGCGACCAACTGCCATTTGGGTTTTCTCTAAGAATAAAAGATGGTTCATGAACCACGATGTCATCTATTACCAGGCTTCGGGCAAGAATACTGTCCAGCAGGGCCGGCTTGATGGAAAACCGGGATATCACATGGGGGGCGGTTACAAAATCACTGATAATGTTCAGGTCGCGTACTTCCAGAATCGGCCCAAAACGAAACCAGTCACCTTCCAGTTCCGCAATACTCACCCGGGTACCAAGCAGATTCCCCAGTTGTGCTTCAAGCTGGGCTCTCTGCGAGGAAACCAGAGGCATCATCAGACGCCCGCCAGCCATCAACACGGTAAAAATCAGCAACAGCGAGAACCCAATCCGTGAAAGCCATTTCAGGGATTTTCGCCATGGCGCAACCACCGGCTTGGCGCCGAACAATTGCTCCTCTGTGTTTTCCTGTTCCGTCATTGGTGTGTTATTTGTGCTGTACCCTTTGTTGTTTACGTTGTGTCGGCAGACGGCCTTGCAGGCCTTTTCCGACCTACCCTACTTTCTCCTGCCTCCTGCCTCTTTTATGTTAATAAAGCACCACATCAAACTGTTCATTGTGATACATCAACTCAACCTGAAAGCGGATATTTTTTCCCACCAGACCTTCCATATCAGCAACCATCGCGGCATCTTCATCCAGCAGCCTGTCTACTACTTCCTGTGAGGCCATCACCAGAATGGAATCATTATCGAAAGCCCTGGCGACCCGGAGAATTTCCCGAAAGACTTCATAACAAACAGTTTCCGGAGTCTTGATGGTTCCTCGCCCATTACATGTTGGACACTCATGACACAGCATCTGTTCCAGACTTTCCCGATTGCGCTTGCGGGTCATTTCAACCAGACCCAGTTCTGAAAGCTCGGTGATCATGGTTTTTACCGGGTCTTTCTCCAGCGCTTTTTGCAAGGTACGCAATACCTGACGTCGGTGCTCTTCATTCACCATGTCGATAAAATCAAGGATAATAATGCCACCAAGATTTCTGACTTTTATCTGCCGCGCACTGGCCTTGGCAGCTTCAAGGTTGGTTTTGAAAATGGTTTCTTCCAGGTTTCTGGCCCCAAGATAAGCCCCTGTATTTACATCAATTGTGGTCATGGCTTCGTTCTGATCAATAACCAGATTGCCCCCTGATTTCAGCCTTACCGAACGTCCCAGAGCTTTCTGAATTTCATCGTCTACACTGCATAGATCAAACAGCGGGCGTTCATCCTTATAGAATTCAATACGGCTTTCGACTTCCGGCATGAAATCACTACAAAACTCGGCGACCTTTTCAAAAGTCTTCATGTCGTCAATTCGTACTCGCTGAACATCGTTATGAAAAAGGTCACGCATTGCCCGCATGTAAAGCACCAGATCCTGGTAAAGCGGGGTGATCTTTCGACATCCGGTCATCCCCTGCGCCACAGTTTTCCATAGCTTCTGCAGAAAATGGATATCAGATAACAGCTCAGCCTCACTGACTCCTTCAGCGGCGGTCCGCAGAATAAAACCACATTGTTCGCTTAACCCGGTTTTTTCCACACACTGATCCAAAAGCGTTAGCAGCCGATCACGCTCTTCTTCATTTTCTATACGCTGGGAAATCCCCAGATGTTTATTTCTGGGCATGTAAACAAGGTAGCGTGAAGCAATTGATAAGTGGGTAGTCAAACGCGCCCCCTTACTTGAAATCGGTTCCTTGACCACCTGAACCACCAGCATTTGTCCTTCACGCAATAACTGTGCGATATGAACTTCCTGGTTATCAAGGCTTTCAAAACCGTCTTGATCCAGGCGCGCTATATCCTGCGCATGAATAAAGCCTGCCCGTTCCAGTCCAATTTCGACAAAGGCAGCCTGCATACCCGGCATCACCCTTACCACTTTACCCATGTAAATATTGCCAACCGGACCCTTGTGATTATTACGCTCTATATAGATCTCCTGAAGCAAGCCCTGTTCCAGCAAGGCAACGCGGGTTTCCATCGGAGTTGAGTTGATAAGAATTTCTGCTGTCATGGTTTTTGTCCTGATACCGAGGCTTGCAGAATCACTTGCGCAGTTATACCCACTAGCGATAACAGCTCAACAGTTTCCTGAACCGGAAGTCCCATAATACTGCTGTAACTGCCTTTAATTTCCCTGATAAACATCGCACCAAGTCCCTGAATACCATACGCTCCTGCCTTGTCTGCAGGCTCTCCGGTGAGCCAGTATTGGGTAATTTCAGCGTCCAGCAATGGCCTGAAGCTTACCTGTGACCTGGACAGTCGCACCTGTGAATTCTGCGCCGTAACCAGAGCAACAGCCGTCAACACTTCATGTGTGCGACCGGACAGGCATTGCAGAATGCGCCGGGCATCAGCTTCATCCCGCGGCTTTTCAAATATTTCATCTTCAAGGACTACTGTCGTATCAGACCCCAGACAGGCGCATTGCACTGCTTGCGGAAGACTACTCAATGCCGCTTGTGCCTTGGCTTGTGCCAATCTGCAGACATAATCCTCAGGCGACTCGCCAGACAGGCGTGATTCATCGATATCCTGGGGTAACAACTGGTAAGCAAGTCCCAACTGATCAAGTATTTCCCGACGTCTCGGCGAAGCTGAAGCAAGATAGAGCGTTACTGCGGTCATTAACCTGTTGCCTGTGAAAAAAAATGAAATGGATGCCAAAACATACATTATCCCTCATAAGCCAGCGCTAATATAGTTGAGGAAAAATCTGCCTGTGCCTTCAATTTATGCTTAAGTCTGCACGGTAGCGTTGAGCCTGTTGCTGCTTTTATAGCCGTCAGGTCATGAATCTACACTGAACCTTAATAGCGATCTGCAAGAAGCCTGGTCATGGCAATCCTCCAATCTACTCTTTATACTCCTAACATTGCTAATACTCTCGATGCTCTCGATGCTCTCTATACTCACTGGTTGTGGTTAGTCGCAGGAAAAACCCCGAATTACCATAACGGCCCATTCAACTCTGTCGTATAACCCAATCATTTACTGCAAATTCCATTCGTCACATGCCTAAACTAAAATTCAAATCATCCCAGTTCAGTCTGAACCAGTACGAAACAGTCCTCGACTGCCTTTTACGTAACAAGCAATACATTCCTTATGCCTGCCGCGCTGGTATGTGCCAGGCATGCCTTGTGCGTGCAGTGAATTGCGACGCAACAGACGAATCCAAAAAATGGATCAAGCAATCTCTGCAAGACAAAGGCTATACCCTCGCCTGTCAGTGGGTGCCTGATTCCGATGTTGAAGCTGCACTGCCAACAGTGGAAGAGTTTTCAGTTCGCACCACAATTAAAAGTCTCGATTATCTTAATCCTGGCGTCATTCGCTTCATCCTCGACGTCGAGGACAAGGATAGAATGTTTCATTACTACCCGGGCCAGTATGTCACCCTAATCAACCCCCGTGGCATTGCCCGCAGTTATTCAGTAGCCAATAATTACGAAGAAGACCAGACGCTGGAATTTCATATCAGCCAGACAGATCAAGGTGCTTTTAGTGGCTGGTTATTTAATGAAGCTGCGTGTGGTGACGTGCTCCATATGCGCGGTCCCGCCGGCGACTGCTACTATCGCAATGCCAGTACTGAAGAGTTTCCTGTCATCCTGGCTGCCACCGGTACCGGTCTTGCGCCTTTGTATGCAATCCTTAACAACGCCCTGGATAATAATCACCTGGGAGAAATCAGCCTTTACCATGGCGGCAGAACCTCTGATCAGCTTTACTATGTCGAGGAACTGGAGAAGCTCTCTCAAAATCACCCCAACCTGCATTATTATCCCTGCGTAAAGGAACCAGGCAGCAAGACCTCGGGCAAGGATACAAAAAATGTAAATGCAGGCAGCATAGAAGAGGTTATTAATAAAAAGATGGATACCGGAACGCTTGCCACAACGCGGGTGTTTTTATGTGGTGCTCCGGATTTTGTCTATAACATGCGTAAGCAGTTTTTTCTGAAGGGCGCCAAATCCGGCAATATCTATTGCGACCCTTTCCTGGAACACAGCGTCGCCGCTACAGGCGGAACGAATTAACCAAGTCTCAAGTTACAGGTCGCAAGTCGCAAGAAGGCGACCTTTGGTCGCCAATGTCGGATGCGGCCCTGCAGGCCTTACACGAACTACGGGTTTTTCACCTAAGCAGCAGTCGGGATTTAACCGGTCACTTTTTATCTTTTATCTTTTATCTTTTATCCCGCATGCAGATCAAAACCTGAATGTTCGACAAGACCTTTCTTGTAACTTGCGACTTTTTTATTCGTTGTTTCGGGTCCACTGCAACACGCTTTCATAAGGAATGTTTCCGCCGAATATATCCAGCGCACTGCCAATGGTGAGGTCTACCCTGTCTCGTCCCAGCTGCTTTACCAGGTCGAGGTCTGAAAGTCTGGCTACCCCGCCAGCATAAGTAACCGGTAATGGTGAGTGCTCACCGAGGATGGCAATTAATTCTTCCTGAATACCCTGGCTTTTTCCTTCGACATCAACACCATGAACCAGATATTCGCTGCAGTATTCAGCGAGGCTTTCAAGCAAATCAGCATGAACCTTTGCTTCGGTAAAAGTCTGCCAGCGATTAGTGACAATATAAAAGCTGCCATCCCGACTACGACAACTGAGATCAAGCACAAGTCTCTCTCTGCCAACCTTTTTGCTTAATTCAGCCAGTTTTTGAATGGAAAGTTTGTTTTCCTCAAATATCCAGGAGGTAACAATGACATGGCTGGCTCCGGCATCCAGATATTCAGCGGCATTATCCGGATTGACGCCGCCGCCATAGTGCATACCACCGGGAAATGCTGAAAGCGCCTCCAGTGCAGCGGCTTGATTCCCGCCACCAAGGGAAATGACATGACCTCCGACAAGACCATCGGATTGGTAAAGAGCGGCATACTCCGAGGGAGATTTGCTGGAGACAAAATTGGTTTCCAGCAACTCATCGTGACCGTCTTGCAGGGAGCCCCCAACGATCTGTACCACTTTGCCGTGATGCAGATCTATACAGGGTCGGAATTTCATTGACTTTTTATTCCTTCAATTCCGATCATTCTGTCCAACACTTTTATTTTTCTGCGACTCCCCGACACATCGACTACCTGATGATCAGTTCATTGAATACTGCCGTCAGCATGCCTTGCGGATCACCCCAGCGCGCATCATATTCAGCCGTTAAGCCTGCCGCCAGTACCTGCTCCAGACTCATACCATCATCAATCGCGTTTTGAACCCGGTTGGCGATGGTTTTAAACATCTGCAGCTGTGACAGAACATCGGCCTGTTTACTCACTACGCCATGACCAGGAAGAAAGCGGGTATTGGCATCGGATATTTCCAGTAATTTTTCATAGGACGCTACGATGCCATGAAATGTGCCGCCAGCACCGACATCTACTCTTGGATAGGCAACGGTCCTGAATACATCGCCGGTATGGATAATATTGCTTTGCCTGAAGAAGACAAAGGAATCGCCATTGGTGTGTCCGGAACCATTATAAAACACGTGAATATCATCACCATTTAAATGGAAATCCACGGAATCAGTAAAGGTAACAATGGGCAGACCAATGCGCTGATCCGCTGTTAACGCCTGGGCCAGGTCACCATTGGTGAAGCCGGCAGCAAGGGCCGTGCGAACATTTTCATGGGCAACAATAACTGCCCCTTCCCTGCCCATATTCTGATTACCCCCGATATGATCCGGGTGCTGATGCGTATTGATCACAAAGCGCACCGGCTGGCCAGACAAGTCTTCCAGCGTATCAAGAATTTTTTCTGACAAGGGGGCAAACTGATCATCAATCATGAAGACACCATCTTCACCAATCGAAACCCCGATATTGCCGCCCTGACCTTCCAGATAATAAATATTGTCTGTCAGCTGATGTGGAATTATCTCAACCTGACTAAAATCCTGTTGCGCAAGTATCGGCTCTATCGTCAGGGATATAATAGCTACTGCAGATATTGTTCGAAAAAAAACGTTAAATATATTTTTACGCTTTATAAATTGCATGGCCTTACTTTTCAATTGCATCACCTTATCAAACCCAGTGGTCATACTGGCTTTTGCTTTCATTATATTCGTTAATTTTTTCATGATGCTCCCCTTCCTGTCAGGCAGCTAATTAGCATAGCAGAATGGTCAAAAAGGGGAACCCGTTTACCCTGCATTTCAACGTCAGTTTTTTTTAATATTAAATAACACTGAAATTTTTAGACAAAACCATTATTTACACCCTATTGGAATTGCACGCTTGTGGCGGGTGTGGCAGACTGTGATCTCTTGATGCAAACAAACGCCAACGTTGTTTTGCAGCTTCATGAGAAACGCTTTTTGAGAAGGCCGTTATCTCAATTGCCCTTTCTCATATCGCTCATTTCACGCCAGCGAGGAGGGTGATACCGCACTGATTTTCCTATCAATATTTTCTTATCTGACATTTATCTGAAAAAGATATCCACGGTTTATTGTTATTAACATACGTTGTTAACCTAATCGGAGACTATTCAGTATGGCTAAAAGATCCAATGCCAAGCGACAAGCAAAATACCAGGGAGATAATTTCACACACAATTCGAGACACCGAGACAGCAACAGATCAAAACCCAGATCAAAACGTAGGCAACCAGACAGTAATTCCAACATCGTCGACATCAACTCTCACAGCAATCAGCTTGAGACAGCTTACTACCCCCACCATAAAAAGACCCCGCTCGAAGCACGTACCGCCAACCAGCAAAAATATATCAATGCCATCCATAACAACTGCCTTACTTTTGGTATTGGCCCGGCCGGTACCGGCAAGTCCTACTGCGCAGGTGCCCTGGCCGCTGAAGCCCTTGAATCTGGACGCATAGAACGTATTATTCTGACCCGCCCGGCAGTCGAAGCCGGGGAAAACCTGGGCTTTTTGCCAGGTGAGGTCGAGGATAAATTTGCTGTCTACATTAACCCTTTCAGGGATATCCTCAATGAAAGGCTTGGCCGCGGAGTAGTAGATTACTGTCTGCGTCATGGACGTATTGTGGGCGCTCCACTGGCCTATATGCGCGGCAAGACATTCAACAACAATACTTTTGTCATTCTGGATGAAGCACAAAATACCACGCCAGTGCAGATGAAGATGTTTCTTACCCGCATCGGAGATGATTGCAAAGTGGTCATAAATGGCGACATCAGGCAAAGTGATATTCGTGGTGACAATGGCCTCGAAGATGCCGTACAGCGCGTACAGGGCTTACCCGGAGTACACATTCATAAATTTGAAAGAACAGACATTGTTCGAAGTGGCATTGTCAGGCATCTGCTTGATCGTTATGAGATTGGTTAAATTACGCGCAAGTAAAAAGTAGTAGCTTTAATGTAATCATATTTGAGCCATCCGGCTTACAGAATGGCCGGCGCAAATAAAGGCTCAAAGCAGTTTCCCTGTATTAACGGGAATAATTTAATAGCTGTTTGTAGAAATTGCTGTGACAGGATGGATTACGCGTTTCAAAAAGCCCGATTCCCTCGCACTACTGATTTCCTTATAATTCCCCCTCATAAATTTTCCAACTTAATTTTTACTTAGGATGCAGCATGAACAGTCTTGACCAACAGGTCGTGGAACAACTCAGTGACTGGCTGGAATCAGGCAAGCAATGCTGGCTCTGCACCATTATCGATACGTTTGGCTCCTCTCCCCGTCCCGTTGGTTCATTACTGGCGTGCAATGAAGATGGACTTTACTGCGGCTCACTGTCCGGTGGCTGTGTTGAAGACGATCTCAGGGAAAGTATTAACAAGCGCGAACTGGCGACAAGTAAACCGGAAAAAATCACCTATGGTGTCACTGTAGAGGATGTACAGCGACTGGGCTTGCCCTGTGGTGGCACCCTGGAAGTCGTTATTGAGCCCATTGATCCGATCCAGAAAGAGCTTTACCGCACACTTGCTGAAAAGATAGCTGCACGTGAACTGGTTACCCGTACTGTGAATATAGAGACTGGTGCAACATCACTGGTAGCAGCCCCTGGCTATGAAGCATTAAGCATTGAAGATGGCGTGCTTTCACATACTTATGGTCCTTCCTTTCAATTACTACTGATTGGTGCCGTTCAGGTTGCTTACTATCTGGCCAATATGGCGCCAGCGCTGGATTACCAGGTTGAAATCTGCGATCCAAGAGCTGAACTGGTGGAGAATAGCCCCATCACCAATGTCCCGGTGATCAATGCCATGCCCGATGACTGGTTACGCAGCAAGACTCTGGATCAGCAAACTGCCATTATCGCCCTGTGCCATGATCCACGCATTGACGATATGGCATTGATGGAAGCCCTGCAGGATAGCCAGGCTTTCTATATTGGCGCGATGGGATCGCAGCGCACGTCTGCCCAACGCAGAGAGCGGCTTGCCTTAATTGATATTACCCAGGATGAAATAGAGAAACTGCATGCGCCGGTAGGACTGTCCATTGGCAGCAAAACGCCGCCCGAAATAGCTATTGCCATTCTCGCCGAACTTACCAGCTTGCGAGCCGCTGCCCGCAAGAAAGCCATTAAGAAAAAATCCGGACAGGCATGAATTTACCGCCAGTGAGCATGAGCGATATCGGCATCATCGTGCTGGCCGCAGGCAGTAGCAGGCGCTTCGGTACAGACAAACGCCTGGCAAAGTTTGATCAGCAAACATCTTTGCTTGAGAAAACACTAAGCACCATTCCCGATACCTTCACACGTAAAATTCTGGTACTTAAAAAAGACGATGCTGGCCTTGCTGAACAATTCAGCAAGACATGGGAAATCTGTCTCGCCGAAGCCCCCGAATCAGGGATGGCCAACAGCCTTGCAAGTGCCATTGCCCAGGCTGAATCATGGGAAGGTGCGATAATCGCTCTGGGGGATATGCCGTTCATCGCCTCGCAGACATATATTCAGATTCGGCAGACGCTGACAGAAAATAATATCGTTATTCCGGTACATAAAGGACAGCGGGGAAATCCGGCAGGTTTTCGCAGGAAATATTTTACCGAGATTGGAAATCTGCAAGGAGACAAGGGCGCAAGACCCCTGTTGGAAAAGTACCGCTCGCAATGCGTGGAACTGGAAACTGCTGATAAAGGAATTCTACAAGATATAGATCGGCCGGATATGCTTACTTGAAACAGTCATCCAGTACCTTGCCGGATCCCTCACAGGTCGGACATTGCTGTCTACTTCTGATAAAACCCAGTCCATTACAGCTATCACAGGACGTCTGAAACGGATTTTTCAGCATATTGATAATCTCCTGAAGAGCCTGGGAATCCGCAGCGACATTATGGCGTCCTTCAGCTGAAGGCCCGATATTACTGGAGATTTTCTTGTGGTAATGGAGTGTATTCATAGCTCAAATCCAGAATAATTCATAACTTGCACAGGATTATAGGGATTGTAGCGGTCAAAAATTGATAGCAAGGTCACAGAATCCCCATTTACCCCCCCCCAAAAATGCAGATTTCGATCGAAATGCCATAAATTCGCCTCATTCGTGCAAAGACAATGGCCCACAAGGCCCGAATTTGTTCTGAATCAGATTAGATGCTGATTTCTTTTGATTGAGTCTGGATACTGGCAACTGCATCAGTAATAATGGCGCGAAATAAGAAAACTGGAAGGCCCATGTCTAATCCCATATTTTCCCTGTTTGCCAGCTCCCCTTTTCTTCCCATGCAGGAACACATGAAGAAGGTTCTCGAGTGTGTTCAGACCCTGGAAGGCTTTATGTTGGCCGTGTTTGATGAAGACTGGGAACAAGCCGGAGAACATCAGGAAACCATCAACAATCTGGAAGAGATCGCCGACGACCTCAAACGCGAAATACGTTTAAAACTTCCCGATAGTTTGTTCATGCCCGTCTCGCGTACTGATCTGATAGACCTTATTGGACGTCAGGATCGCATTGCCAATAAAGCCAAGGATATTGCCAACATCATGTTGGGGCGCAATATGGTAATTCCCCCGCCCATGCACAACGTATTTATCGAGTTTCTGCAAAGTTCAATGAATGTTTGCATCAAAGCGAATCAGGTTATTCAAGAACTCGATGAACTTCTGGAAACCGGCTTCAGGGGATTCGAAGTGAAAAAGGTCGAAGCATTGATTTTTGAGCTTGATGATCTTGAGGATATTGCAGACTCCCATGAACGTGATGTGCGTCAGCAACTGTTCTCACTGGAGAGTGATATCGATCCCGTTCATGTGATGTTTCTCTATAAAGTAATTGACTGGATTGGCGAAGTCGCCAATCGCGCCCAGGCAGTGGGTCATCGATTACATCTTATGCTGGCGCGCTAGCCTTAAATTCCTTGAGCAAGCAGAGACTGATGTATGGAAATTATTGATCAGAATGGCATGATTTTGCTTTGGTTAACTATCGCCTTTGGCTTTTTCATGGCCTGGGGCGTTGGTGCCAATGACGTTGCTAATGCCATGGGGACTTCCGTTGGCGCCGGCGCACTAACCATTAAACAGGCGGTCATGATCGCAGCGGTATTTGAATTTGCCGGTGCCTACCTTGCCGGCGGCCAGGTGACTTCTACCATCAGACGCGGCATCATCGATCCTATTCTGTTCACCGAGACACCCGAGTTACTGGTGTACGGAATGATAGCGTCATTGCTGGCAGCCGGAATCTGGTTGCTGATTGCCTCTCTCAATGGCTGGCCCGTTTCTACTACCCACACGATTGTTGGCGCCATAGTGGGATTTGGCGCTGTAGGAATCAGCGTGGATGCCGTGAGCTGGGGGCGGGTAGGAACCATTGTATTAAGCTGGTTAACCTCACCACTGTGTGCCGGCATCCTGTCATTCATATTGTTTCGCTCGGTCCAGATACTTATTCTTGATACCGACGAACCGTTTAAACGGGCTAAAAAGTACATCCCGTATTATATGTTCATGGTGGGCTTTGTAATGTCCATGGTGACTTTCCTGAAGGGTCTGTCTCATGTAGGCCTGGACCTGAGTATTCTGCAGTCTTCACTCTATTCCGTTCTTATTGGTCTGGTGGTAGTAGCTATTGGCGTTACTCTGCAAAGCAAAATTATTGTGGATGAATATGCTGACAGGGACTTTCATTACGCCAGTGTTGAAAAAGTGTTTGCTGTGCTGATGATCTTTACTGCCTGCGGTATGGCCTTTGCTCATGGCTCCAATGACGTTGCCAATGCCATAGGGCCACTGGCGGCAGTTAACTCCGTGATCATGTCTGGTGGTCAGATATCTTCTTCAGCCCCTATTCCAGTCTGGATTCTTTTTCTGGGCGGCGCAGGCATTGCCACGGGACTAATCATGTACGGTCACAAAGTCATTGCCACCATTGGCAAGGGTATTACCCATCTGACACCCAGCCGGGGTTTTGCTGCAGAGCTTGCTGCCGGCACCACCGTGGTACTTGCTTCTGCTACAGGTATGCCCATATCAACCACGCATACATTGGTGGGTGCTGTTCTGGGAGTGGGTTTTGCCAGGGGGATCGCTGCCATTAATCTCAATGTAATCAGAACTATCTTTATTTCCTGGGTGATAACCCTGCCGGCCGGTGCTTTCCTGGCAATTCTGATTTTCTATATTCTGAGAGGGGTTTTTGGCTGATTTTCTCCTCGTCTACGCCAAACTGCTTCATAACTTATTGAATTAAAGTCAAAAAAATGCCCGCTAGAAACGGGCATTAAAAAGTCTTCAAGGAGAGTGTTTATCGATCAAAAAGGGGATTTTGTCTTTACACACTTAATTAGTAAGCCCAATTCGATAAAAGTTCCCTGCTGGTGAAAAATAATTATTAAAATTGTGATGGTGGTAATTTAACCACCAGGCCGTCCAGTTCATCGGTCACCGTAATCTGGCAACTGAGACGGCTATTGTCTTCAGGCTCCAGGACACATTCCAGCATATCCTTTTCCATTTCACTGGCTGCCGGCACTTTATCCAGCCACGCCTCATCAACGTAACAATGGCAGGTAGCGCAACTGCAGGAGCCACCGCATTCGGCAACAATGCCATCGATCATATTATCCACTGCACCTTGCATGACTGACGTGCCACTGGCGACTTCAATATCGTTAATAGCACCGTCATGGCTTATATAAGTTACTACTGGCATAAGTTCTTGCTTCCTCTTGCTCTCAGGTAAAGAAAAAAATACAGCTGTTTTAAAGACAGCTCAATTACATTGCTAGAAACACTTTCAGTGTCATTATTTTTTCAGGAAATCTTTTAGCGAAATTCCTGGGGCACTCAAGCTCGTTTTATCCAGCAGCAATTTTTGCGTGATAATTTGCTTACCAAACATAAAATCCTGTGGGCTGTTAATCGCATCAACCGCGATTACCCTGCCCTGCTTCAGATAAAATGCGCTGAATTTTCTACCGTCGTTGTGATCGCCCCTTATTACCAGGTCATCATAATCTGTTGACAAACCCGCGATCTGAAGCTTGATGTCGTACTGATCTGACCAGAACCATGGCAGAGCATTATACTGAATTGGTTTATCACATAAAGTCGCTGCCGCGACCTTGGCCTGTTCCATGGCATTTTGCACACTCTCAAGACGCAAATTGCGTTGGTAAAAGCCATTAAAATGATTGGTGCAATCCCCGGCTGCCGCAATATCAGGGTCGCTGGTCTGGCAAAAGTCATTCACTTTTATACCATTTTCAACCGCCAGTCCGGCCGCCTCTGCCAGTTCGGTATTGGGTATGACGCCAATACCAATGATAACCAGATCTGCCGGATAGACAGTGCCATCGCCACACTGCACCTGTTCGACCCGGTCTTGTCCGACGAAGCCCTGAATATCAACGCCGGTTTCAAGTTGAACCCCTTCCTCCCGATGTACCCGGATATAAAATTCTGACACTTGCGGGGCGGTGACCCGGTTCAAAATACGTTCCGCGGCTTCCAGCACAGTAACCTGCAAGCCAAGTTTTCTCAGCATGGCGGCGGTTTCAAGACCAATATAGCCGCCACCAACAATAACTGCCTTTTTCCCCTTGCCGATGAACTGCCTGATATGTTCCACGTCACTTATATCACGAAGATACAGCACGCCTTTTAATTCAGATCCGGCAATGTCCAGAGGCCGCACTATTGCCCCTGTTGTCAGCGCCAACTTGTCATAAGCGAAACTTTCGCCCTTACTTAAGGTGACAGTTTTGTTCTTTTTATCAATCGCCGACACGCGCTGGCCAAGCAGGAAATCAATACCCACCTTTTCGTACTGGGCTTCCGGTCTGATAAGCAGGTCTTCAATATGCTTCTCTCCGGAGAGAAATGTTTTGGACAGCGGCGGTCTGTTATAGGGTAAATAAGGCTCATCACCAATGACCAGAATGCGACCTTCCCAGCCCTGCTGGCGCAAGCTCACAGCAAGCTGACCACCGGCGTGACTGGCGCCAACAACAATGCAACAAGCCTCAGTCATGTTTTTTATTAATTTCCTTTCTATTTGCACGCTATTGACGGGTCAAAATGCCTCTGGAGGCTACACATCCTGCCTGCAACCGGATATATTTGGTTTCCCAGTTTAACCCAAATTAATACCGAAAATCAGGATATAAAGCCCTGATCACTAAATAGAAAAACAGAAAAGGATAAGTCCCATGAAAACAAGAGCTGCTGTTGCCTTTGGAGCAGGAAAACCACTGGAAATTTGTGAAGTTGATCTCGAAGGACCGAAAGCGGGAGAAGTTCTGGTAGAACTCAAAGCAACCGGTGTCTGTCATACCGATGCCTTTACCCTCAGTGGCGATGACCCTGAAGGCGCGTTCCCGGCAATCCTTGGTCATGAAGGTGCCGGCGTCGTTGTTGAAGTCGGCCCGGGAGTTAAATCCCTGAAACCTGGCGATCATGTGATTCCTCTTTATACTGCGGAATGCCGCGAATGTGACTACTGCCTGCACCCCAAAACCAATCTTTGCCAGGCCGTACGCGCAACCCAGGGACAAGGCCTGATGCCTGATGGCACCAGTCGTTTCTCTCTGGATGGCAAACCCCTTCTACATTATATGGGCTGCTCTACATTTTCAAACTACACCGTGTTACCGGAAATCTCTCTGGCCAAGGTTCGCGAAGATGCTCCCTTTGAAACTATCTGCTACATTGGTTGTGGTGTGACCACGGGAGTTGGCGCTGTAGTCTTCCAGGCAAAAGTGGAAATCGGTTCTACTGTGGCGGTCTTCGGTCTTGGCGGTATCGGACTGAATGTTATCCAGGGCGCCAAACTTGCAGGAGCCAGCAAAATTATTGGTATCGACCTGAACCCTGACCGCGAAGCGCTGGGTAAACAGTTTGGCATGACTGACTTCATTAACCCGAAAGATGTCGAGAATGTCGTCGATCATATTGTGCAGATGACTGGCGGTGTCGATTACAGCTTTGAGTGTATCGGTAACGTTAACGTCATGCGTCAGGCCCTTGAGTGCTGTCATAAGGGTTGGGGTGAATCCTATATCATCGGTGTAGCCGGTGCCGGACAGGAAATTTCTACCCGTCCCTTCCAGCTGGTGACTGGACGCTCCTGGAAAGGCACCGCTTTTGGTGGCGCCCGCGGCCGAACCGATGTGCCTAAAATCGTCGACTGGTATATGGACAAGAAAATCAATATTGATGATTTGATTACCCATACCATGCCACTGGAAGACATCAACAAGGCATTCGATCTAATGCATGCGGGCGAAAGTATTCGTTCCGTGGTGCTATATTAGAGTTTTAGTAGTATTGTCGAACAATGACTAAACAAGGGGTCAGGGTTTTTACCCTGGCCCCTTTTTTCATTTCACGTTGTGTAGAATAACCAACATCGAATTTCAAAATTTAAAAAAAGAGGATAGGCCCCATGAGTCTTGAACAAGTCAGCGCCAATGCCATGTTTGGCGGCAAACAGTTAAAACTGAAACATCATTCCAGCAGCCTCAACTGTGAAATGATTTTTTCAGTTTATCTGCCCCCTCAGGCAGACTCGGTAAATGTTCCTGTAATCTACTGGTTATCCGGCCTGACCTGTACCGATGATAATTTTGTGCAGAAAGCCGGTGCCCAGCAATATGCGGCCGAGGCCGGTGTGGCAATTGTTTGTCCTGATACCAGCCCGCGTGGCGAGCACATTCCTGATGACCCCGAGGGCGCCTATGACTTTGGCCTGGGAGCCGGTTTTTATGTGAATGCCACACAGGCACCCTGGTCAGAGCATTACCATATGTACGATTACGTCACGCAGGAATTACCCCAGTTACTGGCCGGCAGTGACCTGCCGCTGGATACTGACAACTGTTCGATCATGGGTCATTCCATGGGCGGGCATGGGGCATTAACGATAGCCCTGAAGAATGCCGGAAAATATAAGGCGGTATCCGCGTTTTCACCCATTTGTTCTCCTCTGAACTGCCCCTGGGGTGAAAAGGCGCTGGGCAATTATATTGGTGAGAACAAAGAGGATTGGGCACAATATGATGCCTGCGCACTGATTGCCGGCGCTGAAGAGAAGCTGCATATACTGGTTGATCAGGGACAAAATGATGATTTCCTCAGTGGCCAGTTAAAACCGCAATTATTGCAACAGGCCTGCCAGGATGCCAATCATCCACTGACCCTGCGTTACCAGGCTGGTTATGATCACAGTTATTTCTTTATCGCCACGTTCATTGAAGACCATATTACCCACCATGCAGCGGCGCTGTGGGGATAATTGGATAAACCCGGATAAAGGAAAAAAGATAAAGGATAAAGGGGGTACATTTTTAACGCCCCCTGGTAATTCAACTTCCGCGGCCAGGCATCAGGGTTATTAAATGAAAATTACGCTGGTTCAGTCGAATCTCGAATGGCAGCAGGCTGAGGCGAATCGCGAAATTCTGGCAGGGATGCTGGCGCAGTCTGTTACTGAAACAGATCTGATCGTGTTGCCGGAAATGTTTACCAGCGCCTTTTCAGTTGGTAGTGGCGCAATTCCTGAAGCGTGGCCCGGCGAAAGTATAGACTGGATGCAAGTGGTTGCGGCCAATTTTGATGCCGCTGTATGTGGCAGCATAGCCGTGCTGGAAGACGGGGAACGCTTCAACCGGCTGGTCTTTGTGAGTCCGGAAGGAGGCCTTGCCTATTACGACAAACGCCACCTGTTTCGTATGCTCGGCGAGGATAAACGCTATAGCGCTGGAACCGAACGCGCGGTTCTGAGCTGGCGTGGTTGGCGCATATTACCTCTGGTGTGTTACGACCTGCGCTTTCCAGTCTGGAGTCGCAATACCCCCGACCTTGCCTATGACCTGTTGTTGTATGTGGCAAACTGGCCTGGTGCCAGAAATTATCACTGGCAGACATTACTCAAAGCCCGGGCTATTGAAAATCTCGCCTATGTGGCCGGTGTTAACCGCATTGGCCAGGATGGTAATGGCATCGATTACATCGGACACAGCATGCTCATCGACCCGGCAGGAGAAGTCCTGCTGGATGCCGAGGAAAGCGCCGGCACCTTCACCATAAGCATCGATAAATCAGCCCTGGAAAACTATCGGGAATCCTTTCCGGCACATCTGGATGCAGATGGATTTGAATTGAAATAGTTGCAAGTCTCAAGTCTTAAGTCTCAAGCAGGCGACCAAAGGTCGCCCCGTCGGATGCGTCCCTGCGGTCCTTATCCGACCTACAGAGAACCATTGAAGTCTGGAAGTGTGCTTGCTTGTCTCTTGTCTCTGTTTTTTCCCAGCCGCCCCACTGCACTGCCCACCTTTATCCTTTATCCCCCCTTCTCTGTGTTTCATGTTTTTCCCTTCGATTTCCGTTAAACTCCCGCGATGCCCCGACCCCGCGCCTATCTGATCGACTCCAGCATTTATATTTTTCGTGCCTGGTATGTCTATGATGATTCCATTACCGACAGTAATGGCAATCCCAGCAATGCGGTGTTTGGCTTTTCGGATTTTCTTTATCAGTTAATTCAACAGAAAAAACCCGAATTCATTGCCTGCGCTTTTGATGCATCCCAAACTGACTCCTATCGCAAGGGACTCTATCCAGAGTACAAAGCCAATCGTGAGCCCGCACCTGAGGAATTGAAGGTTCAGTTTCAGCATTGCAGAAGTTTCTGTCGCGCCGTGGGTATTGCAGAATTTGGCAGTGATCGTTTTGAAGCAGATGACATCATCGGATCACTGGCCCATCGCTTGCGTGAGCAGGGTATGGCGGTAACTATCGTCAGTGCCGATAAAGATCTGACGCAACTGGTTTTGGGCGAGGAAGATGCATGGTGGGATTTTGCCCGTGGTAATGTCCTTAACTCGCGTGGTGTGGAAAAACAATTTGGCGTACGGCCTGATCAGATTGCAGACCTGCTCGCACTGACCGGGGACAAGGTCGACAATATTCCAGGCATTCCAGGTGTTGGTTACACCACAGCGTCACGCATCCTTCAAAAGTTTCCCTCAGTGGAAGCTGTTCTCGACAATATCGAGGAAATTGCCGCGATGAAATTCAGAGGCGCAACACGGGTTCAGGCCCTGGTAAATGCCCACAAGGAAATGCTTCCCCTGAATAAATTATTGACCACTGTAGTGACCGACATGGATTTCGATAAAGAACCAAACCTCAGCTGGAATGGTATCGATGCAGAGGCATTACGGGAAATCACTGACCTGCTTGCCCTGAGCGATACCATGCATCAACGCTGGCTTAACCTGGACTAGTTATTTTGAGCAGCATCGATACCAATTCGCCAGGTGATGACAGCACTGTCCACCCACTGAAAGACAAACTGCCCCTGCCATTGATGGCCTCCATTTCTGCCCTGCCACCTTTATCCATTGATATGTATCTGCCGGCTATTCCCGGCATGGCTGAAAGCCTGAATACCGAAATCAGCACAATACAGAACTCACTGAGTATTTTTCTGGTGTCTTTCGGAATTGGTATGCTGCTGTTCGGCCCTTTTTCTGATCGCTTCGGACGCAGACCACTGGCATTATTTGGCCTTGGTGGATTTGCCCTCACCTCTATTGGTTTAACCCTGAGTCCGACGGCCGATATCTTCCTGGTATTCCGATTTTTTCAGGGCCTGTTGGGAAGCGCGGCAACCATCGTCATACCGGCGATGATCCGCGATACCTTTGGCAAGGATACAGCGAAAGGTATGTCTACCGTTACCATGATCATGCTGACAGCACCGCTGGTGGCTCCCCTTGCCGGCTCAATGTTCCTCACCTTCAGCAACTGGCGAGCGATTTTTTTATTTCTGGCAGTCTATGGCATCGTGGTACTGGCATTGTCATTCTGGAAATTACCGGAAACCCATTCAGTCCAGGCAACAGATAAAAAATCATCGTTTGCAAGCAACTACCTGCTCATCCTCTCAAGCAGAAAAATTTATCCGACCCTGGCCATCTTCCTGCTTTCTTCCCTGGCATTTTTTACCTATTTGACCGCGGCGCCTTTTGTCTATATCACCTGGTTTGGCGTATCTGAAATTGTTTTCGGTTTACTGTTTACCACCACTGCCGCTTCCCTGATTTTGGCTAACTATATTAATGTGCGCTACGTCAGCCGACTCGGATCCCAACGCATGCTGCATCTGGGAATGTCCATGGCACTGTTGTTTGCCATTGTGCTGACCGCGGTTACCCATGCCAATCTGTCCTTTCACTGGACTGTGGCGTGTTTCTTCATGATCATTGGCAGCCTGGGCATCATTTCCGTCAATGCGGAGTCACTCATACTGATTGATTTTCCGAATCAGGCAAGCTCTGCCTCCGCCGTTGCCCGCACCCTGCGTTTTTCTACCGGTGCATTGGTAGGCCCATTACTGGCCCTGAGTTATACCGGCACACCAATTCCCATTGCCTATCAGGTGCTAATGGCAATCTCACTCGTTGTCCTGTTGCAGTGTGGCTGCCATTTTATCGCCAGAAAACATTAAGTTGCTGGTCTGGTTGCTGGCTGAGCAACTCGGTAAGAGGCAGCGAGCAGTACAAAATATCGGGAAAGTGACCAGACAGTTTCAGGAAAAGCTGCGGCAGCAAAAGCGAGTATTGTATAATCTGCAGGTGATTCAGTATTTTCATTATGGGTAATTTTTGCAAATACTCATCCGACACGGCAACAAACCAGTATAATCTGCCACATTTTATGATATCCGGCTTTAACAGGCCTGCTTGGCCATTGAGAGAAGCTCAAAAATGAATTTTATAAAATGGAGCCTGACCATTGCACTTTGCCTGACTATATTTGGTGGGCTGGCAGTCTATAAAGTTGCTGAGATCCGACGCGGTATAGCTGACGCTGAAGCTTACCCGGAGCAGTCCGAAGTGGTTGAGCAGGCGCTGGTAACAACTGGCGAATATATCCCTGCTATCACTGTTATGGCTGAAGTCATTGCCCCCAAACGCCTGGATATTCGAAATGAACTCGCAGGAGAAATCACCGCGGTTAATTTCCAATCAGGGGAGTTCGTGCAACAGGGACAACTCCTCCTGCAAATGGATATTGCCACTGAGCAAGCCAACCTGGAAGCTGCCCGTGCCCGCGCAGAGTTGACCCGCCTGGTACTGAACAGAAGCAGGGAGCTCTACAATTCCAATCTGGCCAGTGAGGAAGAACTCGATACGGCGGTTTCCCAGCTCACCAGCGCGCAAGCAGAAATCGCAGTACTGGAACGCACCATTGAAAAAAAGACTCTGCGTGCCCCGTTTAGTGGACGGGTAGGCATTCACAGTTTTGAAGCCGGCCAGTATCTTTCCGCCAATACCCTTATAACTTCACTTGTCGGCAGTACCGGTGAAATCTGGGTAGATTTCCAGATTCCGCAGTTTTATCCCCAGCTACCCATTGGCTCTGCCGTCACAATAAAAACCATCAATAACCGCAGCAATGAAAATGGCCTGCAAGCAATCATTCTGGCTGAAAACACCATTATCAACGCAGGCAATCGCAGCAGAGGATACCGTGCCAGCCTCAACAGCGATCTTCAAACCTATCCCCCACAAACCATCGTTAATATTTCTGCACCGGTAGCACCTGCGGAGTCGGTATTACAGGTGCCTTCCGTATCAGTGCAGTACGACCCGTTGGGCTCCTATGTATTTCTACTCAGGGAGGATCCAGGCGTTAATAGTTATCGTGCTGCCCGGCAACAGGTAAAGATAAAACAGGTGGGTAGTGAATTTACCTTGCTGGAAGCTGGCACGGGTCTGAAGGCCGGTGACATTATTGCCTCGGCCGGCGCATTCAAGCTTTATGAGGGAATCAAGGTCTTTACCTCTGAAAGGCCAAATCGCAGTACTACAAGCAAATCCGCTGGCAGTGATATGTCCGCTGATACCGTCTCTGCCAGAGAAGTCCCCTGATGGATATTTTTGTCAAAAGACCGACACTTTCCCTCGTCATTTCCCTGGTCATTTTACTGGCAGGTACTTTTGCCGCTTTTAAAATTCCGGTGCTGCAGTTTCCCCAGATCGAAAGCGCCTCACTGCAGATTTCCACCTCCTACTTTGGCGCCTCTGCTGAAGTCGTTCAGGGCTTTATTACCGAGCCCATTGAAGAAGTCGCCATGACTATCCCGGGGGTGGATTATGTTGATACCACCACAGCCCCCGGATTGAGCACGGTAACCGTTTGGCTTGATCTGAATATTGATACCACCCGTGCCCTTGCCGAATTATCTACGCGACTTGCTCAAATCAGTTACGAGCTGCCTCAGGGGGCCGAAGATCCGGCTGTTGAAGTAGTCCGGGCTGACCGGTCCAATGCCTTGTTTTACCTGGATATTGAGGGCAAAAGCTGGACCCGTAGTGAGTTGACCGATTATATGGATCGCCAGGTTAGACCGCTGCTGGCAGGTATTGAGGGAGTACAACGGGTCGGACTGGAAGGCAGCCGCTCACCGGCTATGCGGGTATGGATAGACCCGGCCCGAATAGCCGCACTGGAGATTGGGGCCGATCAGGTAATGGCTGCAATTCGAGCCAACAACGTCATTGCCGCCATCGGCAAAAGTGAAAATGATGCCCAGCAATTTAATTTGCTAAGCAATGCCACCCTGCAAACCGCCGAGGATTTCAGAGAACTGGTGGTAGTCGAACGCGAAGGAACAATTATTAAACTGAGGGATATTGCCCGAGTGGAAATTGGCGAAACACGCGGTTCATCCAACGCGCGTCTGGACATGGACAATACTATTTACCTCTCCATCTGGCCCATGCCCGGCGCCAATGAAATCGAAATAGGCGATGCTGTCTATCTTATGCTGGACAATATCAACGCATCTCTGCCAGCCGGCCTTAGCATCAATATTGCAGAAGATGGCACCACTTATATGCGTGACTCGCTGCGTGAAATTTTCACCACACTTTTTGAAACTATTCTTCTGGTGAGTATCGTTGTGCTGCTGCTGATGGGCTCGTTTCGCACCTCTCTGGTTCCCCTGGCAGCAATACCGATTTCCATACTGGGCAGTATTGGCGTTATCTATATGCTGGGCTTTTCCCTGAATCTGTTAACCATTCTGGCCGTGGTGCTTTCTGTTGGTCTGGTGGTTGATGATGCTATTGTGGTGGTTGAAAACGTCTCCCGGCACATGCAGGAAGGACGTAGTCGTATTGAAGCAGCCTTGATGAGCTCACGGGAGTTGCTCGCCCCCATCATCGCAATGACCTTTACCCTGGCCGCGGTATATACGCCAATTGGCTTTGTTTCCGGGTTTACCGGCAGCCTGTTCCGCGAGTTTGCCCTGACCCTGGCCATTGCCGTAATTATCTCGGGCATTGTGGCCATCACCCTTTCCCCCATTATGAGTGCATGGGTCTGTGCCGAGCGCGGAAAGGAAGGTTGGCTTACCAAAAAAGTGAATGCTGGTTTTGAATCCCTGCGCGATCACTATGAGAAAATACTGGAAGGCTCTTTCCAGTGGCATTACCAGGTACTTTTCTTTGCGCTGTTTATCTCAGCATTAATGGTACCGTTTTATATGTTCTCAGCCACTGAACTGGCGCCGGTGGAGGACCAAAGTGGCATCTTCCTCATTGTTGAAGCACCACCTGATGCCTCGCTGGAGTACACCAACGACTACATGGATCATGTCATTGAGAAAATCCAGGAAAACATTCCTGGCCTGGAAATGATCTGGCAGGTGATTTCGCCAACTGGCGGCTTTGGTGGTATTGAACTGGTGAAATTTGATTCGCGAGAACAATCAGTGATGGAGATGCTGCCTGAAGTCACTGCCCAGTTAAGCGCCATCACCGGATTGCGAGTATTTCCTTCACTGTCATCAAGTCTTCCCAGTCCCGGCCAATCCGATGTGGAAATGGTGGTGCAATCCACAGACAGTTACGAAAATATGGCAGCCTACGCCCAACAGTTGGTGCAGGCGGCACAGCAGAGCGGGCAGTTCCTGTATGCCAATACCAATCTGACGCTGGATCTACCGGAATATCGTATGCTGTTTAACCATGATCGCATTGCCGATCTTGGCCTTGATGTGAACTCGGTCAGCTCCCAACTCGCCACCATGCTGGCGGAAATGGATGCCAACCGCTTCAACTCAAATGGCAAAGCCTACCGCGTGATACCGCTGGTAGAAAATAGCGGACGCGCTACCCCCGATGCCATTCTTGACTTGATGATTCGAACGCCGGCAGCCGGCTTCATTCCCCTGCGCTCAGTAGTGGAACTTGAACCGCTGACCAGCCCGAATTCGCTGAGTACGTTTAACCAGCAACGTTCGTTTCGTATTACCGGCGCTGCAGGGTCTGGCACCACTAGCGGACAGGCGCTGACCACGCTGGAAAACCGCTCAGCGGAAATTCTGCCGGCAGATTACAGTATCGATTATGCCGGTATTTCACGCCAGTTAAGGCAAGAGGGAAACACCATGATTTCGGTACTGATGATTTCAGTCATTGTGGTTTACCTGGCACTGGTTGTGCAGTTCAATTCTTTTCGTCTGCCGCTGGTGGTCTTACTGGGGTCTGTACCACTGGCTCTTTCTGGCGCCATGCTATTCAGTTTTCTCAGCCTGACCACCATTAATATTTATGCCCAGATAGGCTTTGTGACGCTGGTGGGACTGGTAGCCAAGAATGCCATCCTGATTACAGAGTTTGCTCACAAGCAGCAACTTTCCGGTATGGCAAAACTCGCTGCCATCAAGTCAGCCTCTCTGCTGCGCCTGCGTCCGGTGTTAATGACAACAGCAGCCACCGTGCTTGGTCACTTCCCTCTGGTTCTTGTCACCGGAGCTGGCGCAGAAGCGCGCAACAGTATTGGTATAATCCTGGTTGCAGGCATGCTGATAGGAACACTGTTCACCCTCTTTATTCTGCCTTCGGTTTATCTGTTACTGGCTGGCGAGACAGAATCCCATTATGCACAGAGAAGCGCTGATATGGACTCTGGTGATAACAGTGAAACCAATAGTGATGCTCTCATCCCTGTTTGAGAATGATAGCGCTCAGGAAGGTTTTCCAGGTACCCGAATATCAAGCACCATATCCACCACATTCTGGGGCGGTGCGGGGGTAAAGCGGCAAACCACCACTGAAATAATAAAATTCAGCAGCATCCCTACAGTACCAATTCCTTCAGGTGAAATTCCAAACCACCAGTTTTCTGCAGTATCTGTGGCAGGGTTGATAAACTTGAAATAAATGATGTAGGTCGCAGTAAAGACTATGCCTGCAATCATGCCGGAAACGGCTCCCTCCTTGTTCATGCGTACGGAAAAAATACCCAGCACAATCGCCGGAAAAAAAGATGACGCTGCCAGGCCAAAGGCAAACGCCACCACCTGGGCAACAAAGCCGGGCGGGTTAATGCCGAAATAACCGGCAATACATACGGCAAAGAAAATGGCGATACGGGCAAACTTGAGCTCCTGTTTCTCTGAAATATTCGGCATCAGGTTACGTTTTAAAAGGTCATGGGAAATTGAGGTAGAGATCACCAGCAACAAGCCCGCAGCGGTAGATAGCGCAGCAGCAAGTCCTCCCGCCGCGATCAGTGCGATAACCCAATCAGGCAGCTGGGCAATTTCAGGATTGGCCAGAACAATAATATCCCGGTCTACGTTTAGCTCATTAATAACAGGATCGGCCACATACTGAATTCTGCCGTCACCATTCTTATCATCAAAGGTAATAAGATTGATATTTTCCCAGGTACGAAACCATCCGGGCATCTCGGTATACACTGCATTGTTCACGGTATTGATCAGATTGGTGCGGGCGAAAGCCGCAATTGCTGGCGCCGTGGTATAGAGAATGGCGATAAAAAACAGCGCATAGCCCGCTGATTTTCTTGCTGCCCTGACACTGGGGACAGTGAAAAAGCGAATGATCACGTGGGGCAAACCTGCGGTGCCCATAATCAGCGCGGCGGTAATAAACAATACATCCAGAGAACTGCGCACGCCTGCTGTATAGGCGGCAAAGCCCAGTTCCTCATGCAGGCCATCAAGCCGATCAAGCAGATAACCTCCGCCCATGGACTCATTCAGTTCCGAACCAAAGCCAATCTGGGGAATCACATTGCCCGTCATCAAAATGGAGATAAATACGGCCGGCACCATGTAAGCGAAAATCAATACGCAGTATTGGGCAACCTGAGTGTAGGTAATGCCCTTCATTCCTCCCAGCACCGCATAAAAGAACACAATGGTCATGCCGATCAATACGCCAAGATTAATATCCACTTCCAGAAAACGTGAAAACACCACACCGACACCGCGCATCTGTCCTGCCACATAGGTGAAGGACACAAAAATGGCGCACACCACTGCCACCATGCGGGCCAGCTGACTGTAGTAGCGATCGCCAATAAAATCGGGCACCGTAAATTTGCCAAAGTCACGCAGGTAAGGCGCTATCATCAGGGCCAGCAGGACATAGCCGCCGGTCCAGCCCATCAAATAAACCGATCCATCGCGTCCCATATACGACACGATCCCTGCCATGGAAATAAACGATGCTGCTGACATCCAGTCTGCCGCCGTCGCCAGGCCATTGGCCAGCGGAGGGACATGGGCTCCGGCAATATAAAACTCCTGGGTAGAGGATGCGCGCGACCAGATGGCAATGCCGATATAGACAAGAAAGGTGATGCCTACGAAAATATAGGTTAAGAGTTGTAAACTCATGGGTTCATGCCCTGCTTGTCTTTATTAATTTAATGGGAGAAAAAATCAGGAAGCCTGATCACTTTTTTCTTCTGCAAGAATGTCCTTTTCTTCATGATGGTATTTATGATCAAGGTTATCCATCATCTTCAAATAGACGAAAATCAATATCACGTAGACATAAATCGAGCCCTGCTGCGCCATCCAGAAGCCAAACTTGAACCCCCCGATACGAATAACATCCAACTGATCAACAAAAATGACAGACATCAGAAAAGAAACAACGAACCAGATACCCAACAGTATCTTCAGTATGCGAATGTTTTCCTGCCAGTACTTATTGTCGTCTTCCCGCATAGCCCCTCGCTGTTACCGCACCGTTTTTCATATTAATGTTACCCGCCACCTTGCTTGTGACTCGAAACTTGTGACTTGAGTTTTATTTCCCCAGCTTCCAGCCCGAGGTTATCGGATAACGCCGGTCCCTGCCAAAGCCCTTTTTACTGATTCTCACCCCTACGGGTGCCTGGCGGCGTTTATATTCATTCAGGTCAACCAGTCTCAATACTCGCATAACAGTATCATGATCAAAACCTTTTTCGATGATTGCATGAGCGCTTTCATCACCTTCAATATAAAGCTCAAGTATCTGGTCAAGAATCTCATAAGGGGGAAGATTATCTTCATCCACCTGATCAAGTGCCAATTCTGCGGATGGCGGTCGCTCAATAATACGGGCCGGTATCATTTCAGCCTGAACATCGGCAGAAACAGTGTTCCTGTAACGTGACAGGGAATACACCAGCATTTTCGGCACATCCTTAAGCACATCAAAACCACCGGCCATATCGCCATACAGGGTGGAATACCCCACTGCCATCTCACTTTTGTTACCAGTGGTAAGTACCAGGTATCCCTTTTTGTTGGAAATTGCCATCAGCATCACACCGCGGCATCGTGCCTGCAGATTCTGCTCGGTCAGATCTACGGCGGTACCGGCGAACTCCTGCTCCAGACTGGACATAAAGCCTTCATAGACGTCTTCAATAGGGATAACCCGATAATTTACATTAAAATTTTCTGCCTGCTTGGCCGCGTCTTCAATACTCATGTCAGAGGTATATTTAAACGGCATCATGACAGCATGCACCCTGTCACTGCCGAGAGCATCAACCGCAATAGCCAGGGTCAGGGCAGAATCGATACCGCCGGAAAGCCCAAGCACAATCCCCGAAAATCCATTCTTGATAACATAATCATGCAGGCCTAGTACCAGTACTCTGTATATCAACGCCTCTTTCGCCGCTACAGGAGTTATATCGCCATCTGCGATAGTGACGACCTCACCATCATGTTTGATATGAACGCTTGTCAGGCTCTCTTCACAGGCTGGAGCAAGCACCCTGACGCTGCCATCACCATCAACAGCCATGGAGCAGCCATCAAACACCAGCTCATCCTGACCACCCACCAGGTTTACATAAATAATCGGCAATGCGGCTTCCTGCTGTCTGGCATGTAATGCACCCAGCCTGCTGTGATATTTATCTATATGAAAGGGAGAGCCGTTTATATTGATCATTAATTCGGCACCGGCTGCTTTAGCCTGCGCCATTGGACCTGGCTCCCAAAGATCTTCGCAAATAGTGAAACCTGTCGGAATATTATTGATCCTCAATACACAGGCCTGGGAACCGGTAGTAAAATAACGCTTCTCGTCGAAAACCTGATAGTTGGGAAGAATCTGTTTTTTATAGGTGGCAAGCGTATTGCCCTGGTAAATAACACAAAGCATATTGTATAGACGCCCCTCATCCCTGCCGGGGTATCCAATAACCAGATGGCTATCGAACTTACATGCCTTGATGGCGTCCAGAGCCGACTCGATTCTGATGTCCAGACTGGCTCTTAATAACAGATCTTCAGGAGGATAGGCAGTAAGTACCAGCTCCGGGAAGACAATGACATCAGGCCGGCCCTGAGCCAGAATTTTTTCTGCCGTTTTAATGATGAGCTCGGCATTTCCCGGGATGTCACCCACCAGTGGATTCACCTGGGCCATTACTACGTTCAGGGTATTATGATTTGCCATAGGTCGGGATTTTAAAAACCTGTTTTACAGTGAAAGCGTATAATAATTTTGACATCTGCAGGATGCCAGCTAAAACACATTAAAAGGAATATAAAAGGCATGGACACCTGAGCGGCCTCTATAGATATTGTCATAGAGGTGCGGTATTGTCTGCCTACAGACACTAATTATAAAGAATTTTATGGGATTAATCAGACTTGCAATTTTTGCTGTGGTGATCTGGATGTTCTGGCGTCTGATCAAGAACTTTCTGGCCAAACAGGCAAAAATGAACAAAAAAGAAAGCGGCAAACTGGAACAGGGCAATATCGTGCTTTGCGAGTATTGCTCGGTTCATGTGCCAGAGCAAAAAGCGGTATCCCATGAAAAGCTGTGGTTTTGTAGCGAAAAACACAAAGAAAACTATCTTTCCGGTGATGACTGATTGTATCCGTCAATTTGCAGGCGGACCATCTGCGTTTACCGAAAGCCGGCCTGTTGAGTCTTTCCTGATTCTTTCCCATGCCTCTCACTAAAAACAAAACTGACACGTCTCTGAAAAATCTGACGCAACAGCAAGATCAACGTGTCTTTGATGTTTACAATATCTACCGCTTCGTCCTGTCACTGATTCTGCTGATCAGCTTTTTCTTCAGATCATTAACCTCAACGCTTGGCACTATTAACCCTGATCTGTTTGTTAACGTTGTGGTGATTTACATGGCATTTAATGCCATTGTTTTCTTCCGCGTGCTGCTTCCCCAAAGCAAAGGCCTGCTGACTTCGCAATTTATCAGCGTCATTCTAATCGACATCGTCTTCATCATACTCATCAGCTATACCTTTGGTGGTGTAAGTAGTGGTATGGCGAACCTGCTAATCGTTCCTGTCGCTGCAGGCAGCCTTCTTTTTCGATCACGCCTTAGTACTTTCTTCGCTGCAGTGGGCTCTATTCTCGCGATTTATAGTGAGGTTTACCTTTACCTGATTATTGATGATGGCATCGTCTATTTTGTCCAGGCCGGCCTGCTGGGTTTAAGCTTGTTTGCCGTATCCTGGTCACTGCAGTACCTCGGCGGAAAAATCAGGCAAAACGAGCTGCTTGCCCGACAGCAGGAAAAAAACATCAAATCCCTGCAGGAAATGAATAACCAGATTATCGAACGCATGCACACAGGTATTCTCGTGGTTACCCCGGAAGGGATTATTCTTACTATTAATGTTGCCGCCAACAGATTTCTGCAGCTTTCCGACACAAAAGATAAAGACGAGGCCAATATTGAAGACAGCGGAACGCGCCTGCCTCAGATTCTTTTTTCACAACTCCAGCACTGGATGAACGATAACAATATAAAAGCCCCCCCTTTCGACTGAATGAAAGCTCTACTGATCTGCAGGCAACGTTTTCCTATCTGAACCCTGGAGCAGATTCCAATATTCTTATTTTTATTGAGGACTTTTCCTTATTAACCAGTCGTGCACAGCAATTGAAAATGATGTCTCTTGGTCGTCTTACTGCAAGCATCGCCCATGAAGTTCGAAATCCGCTTGGAGCAATATCACATGCCAGCCAGCTGCTTAACGAATCTGAGGAAATCCAGCAAGGTGATCAGCGTTTACTGGAGATAATCAGTACCCATTCAGAACGGGTAAACAGAATCATTGAAAGTATCCTCGACTTATCCCGCAATAAGGCCGAGGACATGGCACAGTTTCCAATACTGGGGTGGTTGAATCAGTTTGTTACAAAGTTCACCAATTCCATGGCAGTTCCCATAGAAATAGAATGTGAGGTTTCACCAAAAGACATGACTGTGCTTTTCAATAGCGGACAATTGGAACAGGTACTTACCAATCTGTGTGAAAATGGCTTGCGCTATAGCGAAAAGGCAACAGGATCAAGGCATATCATTATTGAAGTAAAAAATAGTGACATAGATGGAAACCCCGAAATGCATATCATGGATGACGGCAAAGGTATTCCTGAAGAACTTACTGCGCAAATATTCGAGCCATTTTTTACCACTGAACAGTCGGGCACCGGTCTTGGTCTGTTTATTTGCCGGGAAATATGCGACGTTTGTCCTATCAGCCTGAGTACAAGGGCAAAAGTACATTCCAGATAAACTTTGCCAATCCTGACAAGAATTTGATTTGATCCGGACTTGAGCCCGGGGTTAAATTTACCGTTTATTCCTGAAACTGATCCATAAGTTGACACATCAAAACATGAGCCACAAAGTATTAATCGTTGATGATGAGCCTGATATCAGGGAGCTCCTGGAAATCACTCTTGGGAGAATGGACCTGTCAACGTTGTCTGCCAGTAATCTTGAAGAAGCCAGAAATCACCTGAACAGTAACGATTTCCATCTGTGCCTGACCGACATGAAATTGCCTGATGGCAATGGCATTGAACTGGTCCGAGAAATTCAGAGTGATTACCCGCATATCCCCGTTGCAGTAATTACCGCCCATGGCAGCACGGAAACGGCAATCAGCGCGCTCAAATCCGGGGCCTTCGACTTCGTTTCCAATCCAGTAGACATCCGAAAGTTGCGCGAAATGGTGAGTACTGCCCTGAAACTGGAGCATGAATTACCCACAAAAGCTGAACAAATACCTTACACCCAACTCAATTTAATCGGAGAATCCCCGCAAATCTCCAGGTTAAAAGAGCAGATCATCAAACTGGCACGCAGCCAGGCACCTGTTTTCATCAGCGGGTAATCCGGTAGCGGAAAAGAACTGGTGGCAAGAGCCATCCATGCCCAGGGACCACGTCGGGATAAAGATTTTGTGCCTATTAACTGTGGCGCTATACCTACAGAGCTTATGGAGAGTGAGTTTTTTGGTCACAAGAAAGGCAGTTTTACCGGTGCTCATAGCGATAAGCCCGGCTTGTTCCAGGCTGCAGATGGCGGCAGTCTGTTTCTTGATGAGATCGCCGACTTACCCCTGCATATGCAGGTTAAATTACTCAGGGCCATACAGGAAAAATCTGTCAGACCAGTTGGCTCGGAAACTGAAATTCCTGTTGATGTGCGTCTGATCAGCGCTACTCACAAGAACCTTGCCCGTGAAGTTGAAGAAGGAAATTTACGGCAGGATCTTTATTACCGAATCAATGTGATTGAGCTAAAAGTCCCCAGTTTAAGAGAACACAAAGATGATATTCCGCAACTGGCCTCCCATTACCTTGATATATTGGCCAGAGAAAATGGCATGGAAAAAGCCAGCATATCTGATGCGGCTATTTCACGCCTGCAGGCCTACAGCTTTCCTGGCAATGTCAGGGAACTGGAGAATATTTTGCAACGCTCACTCGCCATGGCTGAGAACAATTCAATTCAGGTAACAGACCTTCCTGAACTGATTTCACCTTTGGAGGATGATCCTACGGCTGCTGAAAGCCTGTCTGAAACCTCGCCAGCGAAGTTGCAAGAGACGGGAACGATTACAGCGAACATAGAGAACAAGCTTGAAACCAGTGAAGAATTTTCCCTGTAAAAACATCTGGAAGAAATCGAAACCGCTGCCATTAAAAAAGCGCTGGAAGAAACACGCTGGAACAAAACCGCTGCCGCCAAAAAACTGGGAATGACTTTCAGGTCTTTTCGTTATCGGCTGAAAAAACTCGGTATCGAATAATCAGTAATTTCCTAAGCCGACTCCTGGACCTTCAATTCTCTGGGCATGGAAAAAACTATATTTTCCTCCACCCCATGCATCTCCTTTGGTTCTTGCCCACCCATTTCAACAAGTCTTTCGATCACTTCCCTGACCAGCACTTCCGGGGCTGATGCACCGGCTGTTACGCCTATTGCATGTTTACCGTTAAACCAGCTTTCCTTGATCTCTCCGGCATGGTCTATCAGGTAAGCCTCGCTGCCCATGCGCTCCGCCAGTTCCTTTAAGCGGTTTGAATTTGAGGAATTGGGAGAGCCAACCACCAGTACCAGATCATTCTCCAGAGCCAGTTGCTTCACTGCATCCTGACGGTTCTGGGTGGCATAACAGATATCCTTTTTACGGGGTCCGGCAATATTGGGAAAGCGTTCATGCAGGGCATCAATTATGCGCGCAGTATCATCCATTGATAGCGTCGTCTGGGTTACGTATGCCAGGTTATTGTCATCTTTAACAACAAGGTTCTGGACATCGTCTTCTGATTCCACCAAATAGATACAGCCGCCATTACTGGTATCGTACTGGCCCATAGTGCCTTCTACTTCCGGGTGAAAAGCATGACCAATAAGGATGCACTCGCGCCCCGCATTACTGTACTTGACCACTTCCAGATGAACTTTCGTTACCAGGGGACAGGTTGCATCAAATACCCGCAACCCAAGGTCATCAGCTTCATCTTTTACATGCTGAGATACACCATGAGCACTGAAGATGACGATGGAAGGGTTTCCTTCAGTGTCCTGCGAGGGAACATCAGATAACTCATCCACAAACACAGCACCACGATCGCGCAGTGACTGCACCACAGTTTTGTTGTGTACCACTTCATGACGAACATATATGGGCGGCCCATAGATATCCAGGGCCCGATTGACAATATCAATGGCACGATCAACACCGGCACAAAACCCTCGCGGATTGGCCAGATTTATCAGTAATGGGGTACCTGCTGAATTGTCTGCTGCGTTCATGGTTTCCTTTTACCCCGGCTACAGCGAAGTTTCACTGGGGGATACCGCGTGAATTTTGACCCGAAACTGAATATCTCTGCCCGCCAGTGGATGATTGAAATCAATCTCTACCTTGTCGGCATCAAATTTACTGATCATGCCCGGTTGTTCATTTCCGCCACTGTCGGTGAAGTTTATCATCAGGCCAATCTCCATGACTAAATCTGCCGGAAATCTGTAACGCGGAAAACTGTGAATATTTTCCTCCCGCGGCTGCCCGAAGGCCTGAAGCGCCGGTATCAGCTGTGTTTTTTCTTCACCGGCACGCATACCAAACATGGACAGTTCAAACCCTGGCAGGAGATTGCCATCGCCCACGCTAAACTGCGCTGGCGCCTGATCAAAGTTGCTGTCGATGATTTCCCCTGGCGCCAATGCAAGTTCAAAATTCAAGGAGACCTGCTTTCCCGGTCCTACCTGGTCATCCGCATAGTCTGCCAACTCATGAACTGTCGCTGGCTTCTGCCCAGCGTTGACGTCCTGATTATCCAGAGTGATGTCGTTAAGTGTAATTTTTTCCATGGTCTAAAAACCGGTCTCAGGTTGCGCCATTGCGGCCATTGGTCTGCCTGTAATCCAGAAAAATATCCAGAATCATTAACCCGGCACCGATAGTGATAGCCGCATCAGCAATATTAAAAGTAGCAAAACGATAGTCCATAAAATACAGACTTATAAAATCGATGACATAACCCGCCAGCATACGATCAATTAAATTACCCACGGCGCCGCCCAGAATAAGGGCCAGGGAAAATCCAAGAAGCCTCTGGGTTTTTGGTAATTTAATCAGCCAACCCGTCAGGAAAATGCTTACCACGATGGAGATTCCTGTCAGCAACCAGCGCTGCCAGCCACCGGCATCATTAAGAAAACTGAAGGCTGCACCCCGGTTATAGGCAAGCAGCAAATCAAAACCCGGGATAACCGCTACCGGCACATGTTCTGTCAGATTGCTATTACTTACGAATTTACTCAGCTGATCGACCACTACTATTAACCCGGAAATAGTGAATAAGGCCAACAAACTATGGGATTTCTCTGAAGCTTTCTTACTATCCATGATTTACGCGTCTCTGAACACTCATGCAGTTTGTAGACCCTGTAATGAATGCCGTGCCTGTTCAATATCAAGCGCCATCTGCTGTTTCATGCTTTCCAGATCAGGAAATTTGATTTCATCCCTGATTTTCCTGACAAAACTTACCACCAGGCGTTTATCATAAATATCTTTATCAAAATCAAAAATATTCACTTCCAGTTTAGCAATATCGCTGTTTTCTACCGTCGGGTTGAAACCAATACTGGCGATGCCCGGCAGGGTTTTCCCTTCAAACTCAACAAGCACACTGAAAATACCATGCATTGGAAGTCTGCGTCCTTCCAGGTCGATATTAGCCGTGGGTATTCCCAACTCACGCCCCAGTTTTTTCCCGCTCTCCACACGGCCGCTTACACTATAGTAACGTCCAAGCAGGGAACGAACCTGTTCACAATCTCCCTGTTCCAGACAATTCCTGACCAAAGTACTGCTGACCCGATGCCCGGCATATTTGAATGGAATTTCCCGAATCACCTCAAACCCCAGTTCATTTCCCTTTTCCTGTAATAGTCGAAAATCGCCTTTGCGATTTTTACCAAAGCGAAAATCATCACCCACTATCAAGGCTTTCACTCCCAGCCCCTCAATAAGAAATTCCTGAATAAAGGCTTTCGGCGCCTGGTTACAAAGCGCATTGTCAAAGGTCATTCGGAATACTGCGCTGACCCCATAAGAAAGTAGATAATCCACTTTCTCCTGAAATGGGGTCAGGCGCGGCGCGGCATTGGCAGAGGAAAAAAATTCTTCCGGGTGGGGTTCACTGACAATAACGACAGCCGGCAAACCCCTGGCAGCGGCGGTGCGGCACAGGGTATTTAGCACATGCTGGTGACCAATATGCATGCCATCATATTTGCCTATGGTAGCAACACAGCCCTGATGGACTGCGCGGAAAGAGGGAAAATCAGAAAAAACACTCATGGCATCTGCTTGTTAACAAAAAGCCGGCTATTATATGCCAGTGCGGCAAGCTGATACATCAAGATTGTCCAAACACGTCTTTAAACACTATGACGGAAATGGGAGGGTCGGACCCCGCATGCCAGCAATGTCAGCGCATAACTCAACGCACCGGCCACACACAGGATACTCAGGTTAGTAATTCGCGACAGGGTGCTCGCATTAATCCATAACTCCAGGCTGCTGCCGGAGAGGAAGAAATTCAAAACCAGCACCATCACAACATTGGCAGCAAGCGCCTGAAACAGGTAAATCACCCAGTGCACCCGAAAGTGAAAAACCCCCGTTTTAACCAGACCCAACAGCAATAGCCCGGCATTAACAAATGCAGACAGTGAGGTGGCCAGCGCCAGCCCCACATGAGCCAAAGGTATGATAAGCATCAGGTTGAACACCATGTTGCTCACCATGGCGATCACCGCATAGCGCACCGGGGTAGAGGTATCCTGCCGGGAAAAGTAGGCCGTTGCCAGGACCTTAATACTCATAAAGCCCAACAGCCCCACTGCATAGGCCTTTAGACTCATAGCGGTTGGTGTCACCGATTCAGCCCCGAATGCCCCATGCTGGTAAATGGTGACAATCAGCGGCTCTGCCAGCACGATCAGGGCCAGTGTGGCCGGCAATCCAAGCAGCAAAATGGTGCGCAAACTCCAGTCCAGGGTCTGGATAAATTGCTCTGTCTCCTGTGCCGCATGAATTCTGGATAGGGTTGGCAGAATCACTGTCGCGATGGCGATGGCGAAAATTCCCAGCGGTAATTCCATAAGACGGTCAGAGTAATACAGCCAGCTCACCGCGCCATCGCCCTGCAAGGCAGTGGCCAGAACAGTATCAAGCAGCAGGTTGATCTGGCCCACAGAGACACTGAACATGACCGGAATCATTAGCGCAATTACCTTGCTCACACCTTCATGCCTGGGCTTTAGTCTGGGCCTGGGAATGAGTTTCAGATGATTCAGAAATGGCAGCTGAAACATCAACTGGATAAAACCGGCAATCAATACTCCCCAGGCCAATGCCACCACCGGTTCTGCCATCATCGGACTTAGCAGCAAGGCACAACTGATCAGAGTAAGATTCAACAGGATCGGTGTCATTGCAGGCACGGCAAAGCGGCCATAGGAATTGAGAATCGAACCGGCAAATCCGGTCAGTGAAATAAGCAGGATATAGGGAAAGGTGATACGCAGCATTTTCACCAGCAAGGCAAATTTATCCGGAGTATCCAGGTACCCGAAGGCAAAAAGCCCTCCCAGCAATGGCGCAGCAACAACACCTATCACGGTGACAATACACAAAATCAGCGACAACCGACCCGCCACGTGATCTACCAGTGCCTTGATGTCTGGAAAGGATCGGTTTTTACGGTATTCAGAAAGTACCGGTACAAAGGCCTGGGAAAATGCGCCTTCGGCAAACAGGCGCCGCAGGAAGTTGGGGATTCTGAAGGCGACAAAAAAGGCATCAGCGGCCGGCCCATCCCCGAATACCGCGGCAAAAACGATCTCACGCACCAGTCCAAGTATTCGCGAAAAAAACGTCATCAGGGAAACAATCAGACTCGACTTCGCTACCCCGGTCTGTTTCGACCTGTCTTCAACTGCCTGCACGCTGTGTATTTCTCCGGGTTCACACCTGAAATGGCATCTTAACACAGCATTTGTTGTCCAATAGCATGGTCTGGGAGTTGACAAATACCCTTTAAAACTGCATGATTCGCGTCTTTTTTCAGAAAGCAAAACTTGTGTTTGACGGATTCACCTCCGGGCAACAGCAAAATACTGATAATACGTAACCAATTCAAAGCTTAAAAAGCTACATAAAGACATAAAGAAAGGAGCCCCCTTTGGCAAACTCTCCACAGGCTCGTAAAAGGGCAAGACAGGCAGAAAACCGACGCAAGCACAATTCAAGTGCACGTTCCATGGTGCGTACCTATATCAAGAAGGTCACTGCAGCCATTGATAGCAAAGATTATGATCAGGCAACCACAGCCTACAATGCAGCCGTTCCCGTCATTGATCGACTTTCTGACAAGGGTATTATTCATGCCAACAAGGCTGCTCGTCATAAAAGTCGCCTGAACAGCGCTATCAAGGCACTAAAAGCCTGATTCAAGCCTGTTTGGCTTGTTAAGCCAATGATTTTATTGAGAAACCGGCAATAGCCGGTTTTTTAATGCCTGCTGAATAAGCACCCAAAAAATATGCAAAGGGATCAAGCCATCAGTTATAATCAGCCCGTCTGGTTGGACAAGTCAGTCATAAACAGTTTGGGGGAAGTATCAATGAAGTTAATCAAGATTTTTAGTCTGTGTGCCAGTTTGATGCTGGTGCCTTCCGCATTTGCACACCATTCGTTTCAAGCCACTTATGACATGGATTCCATGATAGAGATTAAAGGCAAACTGGTGCAGATGAATTTTCGTAACCCCCATGCCTCGGTAATGGTCCTTGCTCCGGATGAAGATGGTAATGAGCAACGCTGGGGTGTTGAATGGGGTGGTGCCACACTGCTGATGCGACAGGGACTGACAAGAACTTCTTTCAAACCGGGTGATGAAGTCATCATTACCGGACAACCCTCAAGAGACCGAAGCGATTACCGCATGCGCATGGAAAGCATTCTGCGCCCATCAGACGGTTTTGGCTGGGGCTTCTCTGAAGATCAAACCTTCGATTAATAATTTGGTGGCTACTGGCCACTGAAATAAAAAAGGCCGCTTATGCGGCCTTTTTTGTGTTTGCATCCTGCTTTTGTTCTGAACTAGACCCACGCAGTTCGCCTGATAAAGCTCAAATTTTAGTAGCATCAAGCGAAGGCTAATTGAGGCAAAAATGTGCGCAGGGAGGGAGTGTGCACCTAACATATGACCGACTGAGCACAGTTTCAACAAAGAGTAGCTGAGCGTAATAGCTACTGCAGATCACATCCTTACTTAACTACACACTCAGAAGGATTCCATTTGGAATCATCAGCCTCTCTTTTGAAATTGGCGCTGGTAGTAAACAACTGGGTCAGATGCTCAGGATCCTCAAGCACCGAGATCACAGTCAGATACTCAGTCCCATCGCCACCTACCAATAATTCAAAATATTCTCTCAGTTGGGCCTGTGTGCCATAAGGCACGCCATTGCGACGCAGGTATCCCGGTGCCATGTCAGTGGTCACTGCATTGATACTGCCACCAGTCACAGCGCCTCCAAAACCACCTTCCCTTTCAATCTGCCAGCTGGCGCGGGTGACACCCTGAAGGGTACCGGTACCTTCATTATCCTGTGCTGGTCCAAACTTGAGTAGCCGCGTCTGCATGCCGGCATCGGTATCAATCTGCAGGACATTATCGCTTGCCCAGTGAATATTCAGGCGGGTAGGAATTCGCATCAAACCACCGGCACCATAGGCCTTACAGGCGTTGCCTGAGGCCAGATCAACATCAGGGTCCCAGGCATCGGCAATTTCCCTACCCCTGGGCGTCAGGCCTATACCCTCGTAGTCGCCAGCTGGCGCAACAACCATTCTGAAGCGCCAATCCTCAGTCACCAGCGATACCCAGTTACCTGTAATATCAATGGCCGCCATTTCCTGAGCAGATTGCTGCTGTCGGCCTGGCTGCGCTGATGCATCCAATGCAGATAGCAGAAGAAGAGTCGACAAAATTACTTTGATCATGCTTGTTTTCATATGCCGCTCCTTAATCTTCCAGTGTCATGTAGGCTGCAGTAACAAAATTTTCCGTTGAGAAAATTCCCTGCCCGGCCCAACGTGGATCGTAGTCTCTGGTGGGTCTGGCTGCGAGAACTTCTTCCAGACTCATGCCACGCTGTTTCATATCAAGGATGCGATCCCTGATAATTGTCAGCATTTCGCGCCAGTTAATGACATCTCCAATATCACTCAGTCTGCCATGGCCAGGAATGACCAGAGTGCCACCGTCCTGACCATACTCGGGAATGATAAGATCAATAATTGAATTGGCCGCATCAATAAAGCCCTGCAAAGTGCCACCGGAAGACATATCAATAAAAGGATAAAAACTGGTGATATAGGCATCCCCAGTGGTTATCACGTCGGATTTTCGAAAAAAGATAATACTGTCACCATTGGTGTGGGCATTGGGTTGATGAATAATCCGCACCCCTTCGTCATTGAAGTAGAGATCTTTTTTCTCCGCAAAGTATGTCATGGTGGGCCACATCTCTGTGCTCATGTTGTCGTCACCCGCCATATTCAACAGCACATTTTCATGGGCAAAAATGGTTGCGCCTTCTCCGGCATTGGACAGGGACGCGCCAACATTACCGCCACTGGGGGTAAATCCCGCCGCCTTTAATTCGGCATTACCGCCTACATGGTCACCATGATGGTGGGTATTGATAATGTAGCGCAGTGGTTTATCAGACAGCGTCCTGATTGCTGCCAGGTTTTTATCAGACAACTCGGCATACTGGGTATCAATGATCAGGATGCCGTCTTCACCAGTCTGGACAGTGATATTGCCACCGGCACCCACCAGCATATAAATATTGTCACGTACTTTAAGGGTCTGGATTTCTACCGCATCAAAGTCAGTTTGTGCCTGTGCTTTTGATACAACAGGCGTTTGCGAAAGCATGATGGAACTTACCGAAGTCAGGACCAAGGCAAACAGTTTGTGTAGTGTGATGTTCTTCATAATTACTCCTGCCCTGCTCGTAATTCACTGGGTTTTGACAGCTCCTGCAAACGCTCGATATATTCCGGGTACATGGTGTTGGCTCCACCCATGGCGGCTTCCACAGGAATATCATGGCGCTCGGAATAAATCAGCAAATCAGGATTGGTTTCCGGCAGGTGATGGGGAATATAGCCAGGCTCCCTGACCATTTCGATCACCGGGTCACAGGGATAATTTCCCACCTGACTGTCGATGGAATAAATATAATCACGGTTCCTTATGAAAGGTTCATCCAAATAAACAGGATCATCAATAATCACAGTCCAGGTCAGAATGTCGTCATGTCGAATAAAATATTCGGTCACGGTGGCCTGGTCACTGCGGGCAACCCCGTTGCGGCGCAGCCAGCCTTCCTTGAGATGCGTGGTTTTAACTTTCAACTGATGACCTACCCATTCGCCGGTAGAGTAGCCCATGGCGGTATGTTGAGCGTACTCAGGCGGGTGCTCGCGACCATCCATCCAGATAGTACGGCGGGTTTGCCAGGCAAAATGTTGTATGCGTATGGCAATTAACTGTTCAGTGATGGGCTCTCGTTCTTCCCAAATACGGATATTGGCAAAACTGCTGGCATAATCAGAAGGATGCACACGACACTGGTATTCAGGCAGGGCTATGAGGGAAGCGCTCCAGCTTTGCGCGCGCAATCTGTCAGCATCGTTGAGAGGAAGTCCGGCATAATCACCAAGCTCAGGTCCCGGTAAGCGGTCAGGAAAATCCTCGCTGTAATTACCGACCCAAACGCCAGAAAAGTTTTTTTCTGCCAGCGCGGAAAAGCTGGCAATGGAAAATACAAACAATAGTGAAACACGGCAACAGATTTTGCCCATGAAGTCCCCCTGACCGGTGAAAATACTAACTCTGTTTTATGGAAATTATTCTAATGTAAAACCCCGCTAACATAGCGATGGGGGCCAATTCTGTCAAATAGAATGAAGGGGTCAGGTTACGGCTCAATCCAGTAAAATCTTGTGGTAAGAGAAGAAATAAGCGGAGCGGCTTTTCAATAAGCCGATATCGGTCTGAAAGAGTTAGGAATACCGCTAATTAGCTAAAGCAGAACCAGATTATCCCTGTGGATTATTTCGTGATCACCTTCATAGCCCAATAAAGAAAAAATTTCCTCACTGGAATGACCAATGATACTGGCCGCTTCGTTGGCATTGTAATTCACCAGGCCACGGGCAACGGGATTGCCCTTTTCATCAACACAGCTAACCACCTCACCACGCTGAAAGTTTCCTGAGCTGGAGGTGATTCCTACTGGCAGCAGACTCTTTCCTGATACCTTTAATACTCTTACTGCGCCGGCATCGAGGGTGAAGACACCTTTCACTTTAAGGTGGCTGGCAAGCCATTGCTTGCGCGCCGCCAATGGCTCGCTTTCAGGCAGCAGCAGCGTGCCCACTTCAGCCCCCTCACGCAGCATTGCAAGAATCTCAGGCTTCCTGCCGTTAACGATACAGGTAGCTGTACCCGATCTGGCAGCCAGTCGTGCCGCCTTCACCTTGGTCAGCATTCCACCACGTCCAAGATCACCATGACCGGTGCCAGCGAAATCAAACAGCTCATCATTATTACTCTGCGCCTGACTCACCAATTTGGCCCCTGGATTATTTCGCGGATCAGATTCATAGAGTCCGTCCTGGTCCGTAAGAATGACCATGGCATCGGCATTGATCAGATTGGCCACCAGACCCGCGAGTGTATCGTTATCGCCAAAACAAATCTCATCAGTTACAACCGTATCATTTTCATTCACCACCGGTACCACGCCAAGATTGAGCAAGGTCATCAAGGTTGTGCGAGCATTCAAATAACGTTTTCTATTGGACAGGTCATCATGGGTAAGAAGAATCTGGGCGGTATGCAGGTCGAATTTCTTGAATTCGGTTTCGTAGGCCTGGATCAGCCCCATCTGACCAACAGCGGCAGCAGCCTGCTGTTCATGGATGGCAGTAGGTCTGCCTTTTAGTCCCAGACGCAGCACGCCTTCTGCCACAGCACCAGAAGAAACTAGCACCACCGAAAGACCGGCATCACGAAAGGCAGCAATCTGTTTAACCCAGCTTGCCATGCTTTCCCGGTTCAGCCCTTTCCCGTCATCGGTGAGCAGGGAGCTACCGATTTTAACGACCCAGGTTTTGGCTGCTGTCAGTGTCTGTCTGTTACTCACCTTTAATCCCTTACATATTCCACTTCGACGTCATCATCAAAATCATCATCCAGATCATCAGCCGACACATGGTTCTTCTTTTCTTTCCAGGCTGTTTTTACCGCCTCAATACTCTGGCGAATTTCAAACGCCATAAGCTGGTCCAGTTCATGCTGCTGTTGGCGGTAGTCTTCATCTTCCTCGAAGCGGAGATTCGCCTCATTTATTGAGCGCATCAGGGCTTCACTTAATTCCTTAGTGCCCTCCCCGGAAACTGCCGAGATACGGTGCACAGGCCCTTTCCAGTCCAGCTTGTCTACGATTGCATTGCATACTGCATCCGCTTCCGCTGAAGGTAACAGATCAATCTTGTTAAGCACCAGCCAGCGCTCTTTTCTCGCCAGAGCTTCACTGAAATTCTCCAGCTCCCTGATAATTGCCAGGGCAGCATCCGCTGGATCACTGCTATCCAACGGTGCAATATCCACAAGATGTAATAATACCCGGGTACGCGCCAGATGCTTCAGAAAGCGTATGCCCAGACCCGCTCCTTCTGAGGCGCCTTCAATCAGGCCCGGAATGTCCGCCATGACAAAACTGTTGTCTTCACCGGCACGCACAACGCCCAGATTGGGCACCAGCGTGGTAAAAGGATAATCCGCGACCTTTGGCGTGGCAGAGGACACTGCCCTGATCAGGGTCGACTTGCCAGCGTTGGGCAGCCCCAGAAGGCCAACATCCGCCACCACCTTCATCTGCAGTAACAATTGTCGGCTCTCACCTGGCGTGCCATTGGTGGTTTGTCTGGGAGCGCGGTTGGTGCTTGATTTAAAGCGCATATTGCCCAGTCCGTGCTTACCACCCTGGGCAACCAGCAAGCGTTCACCGGGTTTCAACAGGTCACCGATCAATTCATCAGTATCAACGGCATAGATGCTGGTGCCTACCGGCACACGCACCTCAAGATCCTCGCCACTGGCGCCGGTACATTGTCTGCCTCGACCCTGCTGCCCTGACTTGGCGCGATAACGTGGCTGAAAACGAAAATCTACCAGCGTGTTCAGGGACTCATCTGCCACCAGAAAAATACTGCCACCGTCACCGCCATCGCCACCGTCAGGCCCCCCTTTTTCTATGAATTTTTCCCGCAGAAAGCTCATGCAGCCATTGCCGCCTTTACCGGCCTCGACCAGTATTTCTGCTTCATCAACAAATTTCATAGGGGTGTCCTGAAACTGACTGTTTTGGTAAAAAAAAACCCTGTCATGGACAGGGCTTTTTAAATTCTAACTTAGCCTGCTAGCTATCAGGCTGTCGCTGTCTCAATACTGACAAAACGACGGTTTTTGGGGCCCTTGACCTCAAATCTCACCACGCCATCAGTTTTTGCAAACAGGGTGTGATCTTTACCACAGCCCATGTTGGTGCCAGGGTGAAAGTGAGTGCCGCGCTGACGCACAATTATATTACCAGCAAGAACCTGCTCACCACCAAAACGCTTGACGCCAAGTCGCTTGGAATTGGAATCTCTACCGTTATTAGTACTACCGCCTGCTTTCTTATGAGCCATGATGCACTCCTGTTTTATAACTTCAATTGTATCTGTAGTTCATTAATAAGCTGAATTCAGCTTGGTGTATTGCCGAATCAGTCTTTCTTTTCAGCCTTTGCTTTTGCCTTTGGTGCTGCTGCCTTTTTAGGAGCTGCTTCTTTCTTCGGAGCTGCTTCCTTCTTGGGCGCTGCCTTGGCTTTCTCACCTGAAGAAATTCCTGTGATTTTCACTTCGGTAAACCACTGGCGGTGTCCCATCTGCTTTTTGTGATGCTTACGACGTTGGAACTTGATGATAGTGACCTTATCACCGCGACCATGACTGATAACTTCAGCAGTGACATTACCTTCAACATAGGGCGTACCAATTTTTACATCAGCACCTTCACCTACCATGAGGACCTTATCAAAGTTTACCGTGTCACCAGTACTGGCTTCGATCTTTTCAAGCTTCAGCACTTCACCTTCTGAAACCCGGTGCTGCTTGCCGCCACTTTCAATTACCGCGTACATATTTTGCTCCAATAGCGCTATTGCTATTCAGATATTGTTCTTTGAACCTAAATTAACTGACCTGGCTCTATAAAGCCGATTATCTTTCAATCCAGACTAAGCCACTTAAGCATCTTCCCAACACCGCTAATGTGTTCCAGCAAACTGATACCAAACTATTACCGTCTGGAACACGGTGTTAATATTATGCGCAAATGCAGTCAGGCTATGGGCCGGTCATTACGAGGGCGGGAATTGTACGGGAACAACCTTGCTTTCGCAACAAAATCACGGGATTTTTTAGCATTAGCGGTATCTCTCTTGCCGGAATCAGCATTGGGTCTGAAAAGCCCGTAATCCTTGACTTTAACCATCCCCAAAACTAGCATGCGACACTCTTTTTCAGAGCAGACTATGGCTTCACGAATCCAACAGATCGTCGCTGATGATTTTGCCGCACTTAATCAAACTGTAGTAGCGCAACTTCATTCAGAGGTCCCGCTGATAGAAAGCATCGGGCATTACATTATCGAGGCAGGCGGCAAGCGCATGCGCCCGGTACTGGTATTGCTGTGCAGCAAGAATCTTGGCTACCGCGGTAAAGACCATATCGAGCTGGCCACCGTCATAGAATTCCTGCATACCGCAACATTACTGCATGATGACGTCGTTGATATGTCAGAAATGCGCCGGGGACGCCCAACGGCTAATACGCGCTGGGATAATCCTTCCAGTGTACTGGTCGGTGACTTCATTTACTCACGCGCCTTTGAGCTGCTGGTCGGCATTGGCAATATGCAGATCATGGACGTCATGGCCAGCACCACCAATAAAATATCCGAGGGAGAAGTGCTACAGCTGGTGAATCAGCACAATCCCCAGGCAACTGAAGCAGACTATATGCAGGTAATTCACAATAAAACCGCCATATTGTTTGCCGCGGCCTGCAAGACTGCAGCAATTCTTGCCGGTGCCAGCGAGACTATTACCGAACAGTTACATCAATTTGGTCTGCAGGTGGGCATTGCCTTTCAACTGGTGGATGATGTTCTGGATTTCTCCGGCTCCAGCGAGGCTTTGGGAAAAAATATCGGTGACGATCTGGCCGAAGGAAAGCCTACCCTGCCGCTGATTTATGCCATGCAACATGGCTTGGACAAGGAAAGTAAGCTGATTGAAGAGGCCATCAAGTCAGGAGGGCGCGAGCATCTGGAGGCAATAATCGAGGCCGTAATTCGTTCTGGCGCACTCGATTACACCCGCGCCAAGGCAGGTGAAGCTATAGATATTGCCATGAACTGCCTGACTTGCCTGCCGGAAAATGAATATCGGGATGCGCTGAAACAGGTGGCCGAGGCTGCATTGAATCGGGAAAGCTAGTGAGGTTTTATCTAAGCGATAATGACATCATCCCCGCACTGGATACTGCCGCTGCGTAGCACCTTGCACCCCACCGCGAAACCCCATCTGCAGAGACCTGAATAATTCCGGGGCCTGATCTTCCAGTTTGTCATGGGGAGACATTTCCCGGTGAATTTCAAATTCAGCCTCGCCAATCTGCAGCCTTTTACCAAGATCCGTGGGTAAAAATTCAAACCCCTTGATTAACAAACTGGAGCCATGATCCAGCCAGGGTCGTTCCTGACCGGTTTCATGACAAACCTTTACCCATGACTCCTTGCTCAGCACTGCCACTTCACCCCCGCCAAGCAGGTCAGACCTGTCTCCCTGGAGTCCATCAGCGATGGTCACATGTGCGGCAAATACTTCTTCTCTGGCACCGTCATCGTTTTTACTTCTGGCAATACTTTGTAACTGAATTTTCATAATTTGATGCTTCCTGGTATCTATCACTGCGCTGCAAATCAAGTTTATCAGCATCCATGCCAGGGTTCCTGTTAATCCGGCTTTCTTGCCAGATGCTTGCTGGCTATAAATATGCAGAGGGTTCTGCAAAAATTTACCTGATTTGTAAAAATTGCTTGGACAATCTCCTCACTGCGCCCTATCTTGTGCCCATGTCTCTAATACGACTTTAGTACCTTATTGGTTTCTGTTATCTGAATCAAAACTATGACAAAAACATACCTCCTGATTATTCCAGGCGTCATTATTTTCATCATTGGGATGGCATATCTGTTTGCTAATTACCGATTAAAAACCGTTGTTGACTTACGGGTTGATGAATTAATTGCCAGTGGTGATTACCAGGAAATTACCTATGACTCTGTTGGAATTCAATTCAATGGCGAGATCGCCCTAGAAAATCTGTATGTCATTGACAGTAACAGCAATGAATACATTCTGGAGAATATACGAATATCCGAATTTGACTACTTTAACGAGGTTCCCCACCACCTTCACCTGTCGGCCCAGGGGCTGCGTTTTCCTGCAGCAGCGCCTGCATTCGGTGATGGCCCTGATAATTTATTGAATCATTATATTGCCACCATGATGGATCAGAACCTTTTGCCCATGAGCATGAACTATCGCTATGACTTTGATCCCGCAGATAACGACCGAATGGATATAGACGCAGATATTTCCCTGCCTGACGCCTTCTTCCTTGGTATGGAGGCACAGATAAATAATGTGCCCATGGCAGGGCTTAGTGAAAATATCTCTGACAATGCCAACGAGCCATACGGCGTTTCCGTCATCTTACAAAATGCCGACATTCCTGCTGCGTCGATATCATTAAGAGATGATGGCATGGTCGCGAATATATCTTCATTGCAGGGCAGTGCATTGGGGATAAGCGGCGATGAATACCGCCAGCAACTATTGGAACAGTTACAGGCAGCTGCTCTGTTTGTTCCTCCCCAAATGCAATCTTTGGCTCAGGATTTACTGAGTAATTTTGCTGAATTCATGACTGGAGAAAAAACACTGCGAGTAAGTATTACGCCGCAATATAATGGCAACATTCAACAGCTCCAACTGGAAATCATGGCAGCCTTCTATACCGGCGACATCGGGCGTATTGCTGAACTTCTGCAACTGGATATCGAGACGGTCGAGTAAGTTGTAAAAACATTTGGCTGAAGCCATTACCAAGGCAGTATTGAATTACCAGCTTTATTCCACAGGCTCTATTACCAGCAGGGCTCCGTCAGTTTCTTCAGTAAGCACATAAATCAAACCATCAGGACCTTGCTGGACATCACGAACCCGCTGTTTCAGGTCAGCCAACAGCCACTCTCTTCTCTGCTCGCCAAACTCATTAAAATTGATGCGCTCAATGTGTCCTGTTCCCGGCATGCGGGCGGTCATCAGGGCACCGACAAACAGATCATTCTGCCATTGGGGGAACCTGTCCCCGGTGTAAAACATCAGGCCGGAAGTTGCGATAGAGGGAACCCAGAAAATTTCCGGCTGCACCAGACCTTCCTGCCAGGGGTGCTGGGAAACCCGGCTGCCGTCATAGTCACGGCCATAACTGACCAGCGGCCAGCCATAATTTTTCCCCGGCTGAATAATATTCACTTCATCGCCGCCCTGGGGTCCATGCTCACTGGCCCACAACTCGCCAGTCACAGGATGAAAATCAATGCCTTCCATGGCACGATGACCAATACTCCAGATCTCAGGCAGATAGCCTTCCCTGCCCACAAAAGGATTATTTGCCGGAATAGAGCCATCATCGTTAAGCCGTAATAATTTACTGATATCACTCATTGGATTCTGGGGGTTCTCAAAATCACGCCGAAAAGGCGACGACATAAACACCGTGCCATCATCGGCAAAACGCAAACGTGAACCATGACCACCGGCTGTCGTACTCCAGGCATCTGCAACGAATACATCCTCAACGTCTTCCAGGGCATTTTCAGCCTGATTCAGTCGCCCTCTTGCCATTACCGTGGTTGCATAATAATCCGCCCCTGCAGGGGGTGGTGCATTTTTCACATAGGTAAAATACACCAGCCGATTGCTGGCAAAATCCGGATGCAAAACAACATCCATCAGGCCGCCACCAGAGGCTACCTGTACTTCAGGTGCTCCAGTGACAATTTGTGAATCAAGCTTTTCATTTCTAATAATTCTGAACTGTCCGGCTTTTTCCGCAATCAGAATATTACCGCTGGGGAGAAAGGCCATACCCCAGGGATTTTGAATCCCTCTGGCTACGATGGAGACCTTGATTTTTGCCGCCGGGGAATAAGTATCGTAGTACCAGGGTCCATCACCAAGAGCAAAGGGCTGGGCCAGTAGCGAGCCTGAAACAGCCAGCAAGAGCAGAACTGAAATCATTTTTTTAATGTGAAACACCTGTCACCTCGTTAGTTTTTTCTTTTCCAATAATTTTTCTTAATATAAATATCATGTCATTTTTTAATCGCCGTACACCACAATAGAGACCAATAAAACTGACCCCAAGTCCGCCCGCAAGAAGAATCAGAACACCGAGATCCCATAATGGCCGCTGGTGATACCAGAAGGCAAAATCAAGACTATGCAGGCCACTGTAGAGCCAGCGCTCTATTCTGCTGTTGCGATGAATCAGGCTCAGTAGCTCACTTTTATGGGGATCAACATAGATCCAGCTTTGCGCCGGATCATTAAATTTGATGCGTAATACTGGCAGTGGTAATTGATTGTTGCGTGAGTAATAGTAGTCATCATAATCGCTCAGCAAGGCGTAATCAGTGACCTGGGCTTCCTCAATACTGGCGTCCAGCTTGCTCACCAGTGCCTGCGTGTCAAAATCTTCAATGATGCGAAAACCATCAGCTGCGATAAGCAGGCTGTTGGAATCCAGCTGTCCGATTATGTTGTAAGGCTGATGTAAACGGTCACGTTTATCCATTTGCAAGCTAGTGCTCTCGCTGTATAGAGCAAGATAATAAGGCGCCCCGGCAATCCAGCGAAATTCCACTTGCTTGATATCGCGCACCACTCCATTGCCCTGCGCAAGGCTTTGCCACTGGCTTGCATTAAAGGCAGGAAACGATTCCAGCTCCAGCAGTCCTTCCTGATAAACCCCCTCATCCACTCTCAATCCACGGGCATCAGACCAGGCAAAGGGCTCCATGGAAAGCATGCCGCTAAAGGACCAGGTCAGTACAAAAACACCAAATACGGTGCCCAGAATATAATGCCAGCGCATCAGCCCCCTATAAGGGATCGCCTTGACCAGCTTGAACGGTCTGACTTTACGCCACTGGGTAAAACTCATGACCAGGCCAAGCAAGGCAAGCACGCAGCCAATACCCGACGTCCAGACTACGATGTCATACCACAGCGGCTGATTGGCACGCAGGTCGGCAAAATAAAACCAGTGCGGGATGGTGCCAAGCCATGCCAGCAGACGACTCTGACGTGTAGTGTAGACAGCCACCTGGGCCCCGGTGGGTGATACATAGGCTTGCGTGGCATAGTCATCGGCCACGCTGTATTTATACAGCGGCAGTTCATTGGGAATGGCAATGGTCCACTGATCGGGGCGGGTCACCAGACCTTCATAGGCAAACAGTTCAAGCGGAATATCGAGAAAATCACTGGCGATTTGTGCGCCCTGCTGTTGCGTCAGATCGGAAAGAAACTCGCCATTGTCTGCCCAAATAAAGGTACTGGGAAAGCGCGGTTCGGGAAATTCGTACACTGGCCTGCCCAACAAGGTGCGCAGGCGTGCTTCGTAAGGGGAATAACCAAGCAGGTCAACGGCTTGCCAGGGAGCAATAGTCACGTCTTCGAAGTTGAGGGAACTGCCCCCTTCAATACGCATCTCATTGGTGATGCGGGGCATGCCGCCCGCGTAGATCATCACAAAAGCGGACAGAAACCACACCACAAAGAGAAAACTCAGCGGAATGCCGATATAACGGTGGCTAAGAATAAGCAGGGTTTTAAACGCCCGCATGCCTGCTCCCCCCGAAGTGACATAGATACAATGACGATAGCTGAGTGTAGCGAAATTCATCTTGCGCTTACAATCGAAACTATTATTGCCAATAGTTAATAACGCTTATATTTCTTGATCACCCGACGATACCAGACGATAAACCCGCTGATAAACATAAATGTCGGCAATAAACCCAGAACAATCCAGATATAGGGCAATACCGGCCAGGAGCCGCGAAATCGGCCAAAATGCATATCGATCAGAAACAGCAGCCAGCCGTCCGGGCGATCAAAATCCTCCAGATCGTTATCCATGGCATTGATAATAAAATCGAAGGGCTGGGGAAAGGCAAAGTAGATTGCTGTTATGCCCCAGATTAAAAGCAGCAACAGTGACCAGAACCCCAAAACACTGTGCAGTTGCCACAGCATACTATGTGAACTGTTGCGCCTGATCATCAGGCCCTCTTTCCAGCGCCGCCTTCCCTGCCACCAGATAATCACACCGGTAAATACCATCAACAGGAATAACAGTCCTCCGAACGCATTCACCTTGCGGCCCGTGGCACGCTCCATCAACAGATCGTCATGTAATCGCGTCAGCCACTCGACACTGCGAACCTGCCAGGGATAGGTATCACCGAGGTCCATTCCACTATAGTGATCAAAATATCGTGAAGACTCTTTTCCGTTTCGTTCCAGTGCTACATAGGTAGCGCGGCGGGCGCGGGTGGGAGCAACAATATTGGTGACGCTATAGTCCCGATAAACTTCAGCGACTCTGGCTTCCAGTTCACTACCGGCAAGCGCTTCTCCTGTCTGCGTGGAGACCTCACTGGCAATGAACCAGCGGCTGAACTGGGGTCTGAGAACAACAGCAGATCCACTGACGCTAATGACCAGAATATAAAGACCCAGTGCGATGCCCAGCCATAAATGAATCTGGAACAGAGCGCGGCGAAAGAACGTGGTATTGGGAGCCTGGACCCAGCGCTGCCAATTATTCATCGTTGCCACATACCGCTGGGACGAACACTACTCATTAATTAATTTCCGCACAGTCTTTTCAGCAGACAGCGCCAGCCTGCTTTCCATGTAAAACAGGGCCGAGGGATCGATGTCGTTGCTTTCGATGATGGATGACTGTTCCTGCAAATGACGAAAATTGTTATTGCCGAAGGCAATTAGCTGCTGAAGCATGATCAGTGCCGCAATAAATCCCAGAGTTTTAAGCGCGTCGATTTTCATTACAGGCTATTGGTAATTTCCGGAAAAACCTTATAAAACATCAACCAGGCCATTAGCAAAGTCAGACTGAGATTAAGGGTTTGCCCACAAACATAAAGGATCAGGGGTTTCCCCCCATGGAACTGGGATTTCAATTGACGAAAATTGCCCGATAAACCAATGCTGGCAAAGGCCAGGCAGAACAGCCAGCCACGCATATCCGAGGTGAAATCCAGCAACCCGTTTTCCACCAGCACGATGGCAGTATTCGGATTTAGAGACTCATAAAGCAGGGAAAACAATATACTGGCCCCGAGAAAGCCTAGCACAAACTTGGGAAAGCGCAGCCATATTTCTGAAGCCCCTACAGTTTGACCTGCGTCTTTCTCCACTTTGCTTGCCCAGTACACCGCGACACCAAACGCCAGCACCCCGATAAGAATATTCTGGATCATCTTGATGGTGGCTGCGACATTAAGCGCGGTATCACCAAGAAAGGCGCCCGCTGCTACCACGGCACCGGTGGCATCAATGGTGCCACCAATCCAGGCACCACCGAGGACCTCTGGCATACCCACCGCATTGATAAAGGCAGGCAAGGCAACCATCATGATGGAAGTAAAAATCATCGACAGTCCGACCGCTGTAGTCAGCTCCTCTTTTGTCGCCTTACATGCCGCCGCTGTGGCTATGGCCGCCGATACGCCACACACTGACATATCAGCACTGATGGTAATGTTCAGCGTTTTGGAACCAATCTTCAGCACCTTCTGACCAAACCAGAACGTACTAATTAACACTACCGGCGTCACAATCCAGGCCACAAAAATACCAGGCAGCCCAATTGCCATCACTTTGCCAAACAATACTTCCGCACCCAGCAGCACCAGACCGGTTTTAATATAGAGCTCTGGTTGCAGGGCCGGACGTACAAACTCAGGGATACCAAAGATATTGGTAATGACCAGACCAAGGAGTATCGCCCACAACGCATATCCCAGGCCCATACTGCGAAATTCAGTCTGATTGGCCAGCAAATAGGCAAGAATGCCCAGGGCAAAAATGAAAATAAAGCCGCTGACAAAAACCGCCGTGGGCTTTTTCATCAGCACCATACCCGCTGTAAATAAAACGCAGAGGGCGATAAAGAAAAACAGCGTAGAGATGAAAAAGTGCGTGGAAAAAGCAGACAAAGGGCTCACTGACCAACGCGCCGGTCTGGCACCGTTAACCGTGTCACTGAGAAAAGCGGTAACCGCATTGCCAGTATCGTTGTCAGCTGACCAGGCAGCTACAGAAAAATCGCTGGAGGCTTGTGCACTGAGTAGCGAGGAATCAACCCGGGAATAAGGGGCCAGCAGGAATGCCGCCAGGGCCAGCAGGATAATGACAAAGCCAAGGAGTATGGCGGTGGTGTCTTCTGTCCAGTTTACCATTATGGCAGTTGCTCTGTTACGGGTAGTGGAACCTACCAGCGGTACCTTTTTTTGGCACTAAAATGGTAGAACTTGAGTAGTCAAACGCAAACCCTCGACCCGGCTTTAGCGCTAGAATTCAAAGTCGTCTTCGTAATAACGCTCGAAGTAAATATCTTCCCGACTGAGATTACCCATGTACATATTTTTAACATCTTCTTCCACACGGGTAATATAGTCATCCAGATCATTCTGGTTCAATGATTCGATAAGCGCATCACGCCAGACTGCAGCATTTCGGGTATCGAGCACACGAACATTATTATCCTTGGCCCATTCACTGCCAATCCTGCCCCCGAGATGATAAAGGCGCAACGCTACCTCTGATCGGTAAGGTTCTTCAAGACGCTCCTTGACCTGCTCGGTGAGACTTATCCAGCCCGGGGCAATACTGAAACCATTATAAAAACGGGTAACCCAGAGCAGATAATCTTCCCGGGTCTGGTATTGCTGGGCCAACTCATCTTCTTCGTAGGCTGCTTCAAAATAGCCCCGGGGATAAGCCATTTCAGGCCAGGCAAGCTCATCGATTTCGGTTGCACAGCCGCCAAGCCAGAGCAGCAACGGAAAGACAATGTAACTTCTTAACGGCATTGAATGGTATTTCATAACTCGGATCTTGATCCTGAACCGCTATTGAAATAGCCGGTCAACAACATAGCCACTGACATCCCGGATTTGCTCGGGCGTAAGCGCCCCGGTAAAGGTCGGCATGCTGTTTCTGCCGGTGGAAACAATGGTAATGGCATCACGAATATCAGTGATATTGTTCAATGGCATGGCATTATTGTGCCCGCCCATGCCGTCGTCACCATGACAGGGCAAACAGGTTTGCTGGAACAGGATTTCACCGGCAGCATAATCTGGATCACCTTCTGCAAATGCGACTGCAGCGGCCTCGGCGTCACTATTGCCAAGCGACAACAGGGTATCCCCCGGGCTGGCTTCTTCCATCTGACCGGACAGTGAGAACAGCCAGAGACTGTCACCTCGCGGCGAGCCCTGAAACAGATTACCGCCGGAATAGGCTGCGATATACTGTTTGCCATCTTTTTCAAAACTGATGGCCGGCGCATTCATGCCGGCGCCGGTCTGAAAACCCCACAGCTCCATGCCGGTATCGATATCAAGAGCTGTCAAACGACCATCATTACGACCCACAAACAGCAGATCCCCGGCAGTGGCGAGAAACCCTGAATAACAGGCGTCCTGCCAACGGTACTGCCAGACCAGTTTATTGGTGGTCATATCCATCGCCGCAACAATTCCCACTGTTGGTCGTTTCGAGCCACCAAACTTGCCACCGGTCCAGGATTTACCACTGTGCTCATCCGGTATTTCGACATCTACCATGGACGCTGCCACCGAAGATTCCGAGGCGCAGATATACATGACCTGCCGGTTTGGGTCGTAGGCACTGGGCGCCCAGTTGGCACCACCGGCGAGACCGGGCTGAACCAGAACCGGCTCATAAAGGAAGGGCGTAAAAATCCTACCCTGATTGACCAGTTGTGTGCCTTCCGGCGCAACATCAATAAACTGTGGAACAAATGCATCGCCAATCGGATAGGGCTGCGTGGCAGAAGTGAACTGTTCAGGGATTTGCGGTACCGGCTTTTCCTCAACCCCGATAATTGGCTCGCCGGTTATCCGGTCAAGAATATAGACCCAGCCAGTCTTGCCGGCTTCGGCAACGGTTTTCCGGGTTTCCCCTTCATATTCCATATCAAACAGAATGACTGGATTTGGGGCATCATAATCCCACAAGTCATGATGGACCTGCTGGAAATGCCAGCGATATTCTCCAGTGCGCACATCAATGGCAACAATGGAGTCGGTAAAGAGGTTATCGCCTTCACGCATCGTGCCGTTCATATCAGGGCCGGGATTACCGGTAGAAAAATAAAGCAGTCCCAGTTCCGGATCCAGAGCCGGCGTTTGCCAGACAGTGCCGCCACCAAAC
>JAHEHN010000076.1 GCA_024644515.1 Gammaproteobacteria bacterium | reverse complement strand
TTGATCTTAACAGTAATACCCTTGGTATTACTCCACTTACCAGCATTACCCTGAATGCCCCTCTATTCTATGAAGAAGATGACTTTGCCTCCGCTATTGGTGAAGACCTGACCGGAAAATCCAATATTAAAGTACTTTGGGGTTATGTACCGACAGGAAAAGGCATTCGTTATGGTAAAGCTCTCAAGTTCAATGTAGCTGGCACGCCCTCTGACAGCTGCCCTGCCGGAACATCTGTTGATGGCGGTAATGCGTCCATATGCGTGCTCTCGGGAACCTACACTGAAGATCTTTACCTGAGTAATAATTTTGATTACCGCCTGGAAGGCACGGTGAGAATTGGAGATGATAATAGTGTCAATCCCACTCTTACCATTGAGCCGGGTGTGACTACTTATGGTACTTCAGGGAATGATTTCCTCTGGATTGACCGTGGTGCAAAACTCATTGCCAATGGTACACCTTCCGCGCCCATTATTATGACCAGTGCCAGTGATGCTGATGCCACGGCTACTACACGTGGTGAGTGGGGCGGTCTGGTTATTAATGGCAACGCTCCGATTAATGGCTGCTCAGAAGGTACAGCGCTTTGCGAATCGGCAGGTGAAGGTAATTCCGGCCTGTTTGGCGGTAATGATGCCGAGGATGACAGCGGCAGCCTGACCTATCTGATAGTGAAATATGCCGGCTTCCTGATTAATGACCTGGACGAGTTGAACGGCATTGCGTTTCAGGGGGTAGGTTCCGGGACCAATGTTGATTATGTGCAGGTCCACAATAACCAGGATGACGGCGTCGAATTTTTTGGCGGTACCGTTAATGCCAGGCATCTCTACCTGACAGGTAACCGGGATGACTCTCTGGACTGGACCAAGGGCTGGACTGGTAATGTCCAGCACGTGGTCATTCATCAGGGCGCAGATACCGGCGATCAGGGCATGGAAATGGACAACAATGGGGATGCGCCGGATTCTGCACCCAGAGCCCAGCCAGTGATTTCCAATGTCACCATTGTCGGAAATGACAATACTGATATTGGCATGCTGATTCGTGAAGGTACTGGCGGTAATTTCTATAACTTTGTTATTACCGGTATGGGTGATGGCTGTATTGATATTGACCAGATTGAAACCTTTACAGCAGCAGGTACCCCGGAGAACCTGACTGGTGTCATGACCATGAACAACACGGTGGTTGATTGTGCCAGTAACTTTGTTGAGGACACGGATGAGCCTTATAGCGTTGAAAGCTGGTTTTCTGCCCAGGACGGTAATGTCGAGCTTTTCACTGGTATGACTGACTACATTAACTCATCGGCCGTAAATGCTCTTGATCATTTTCAGCCTGAAACCCTCGGCCCATTCTTTGATGAAACTGACTATATCGGTGCGGTACCCAGCGCAGAAGAAGACTGGACAGAAGGTTGGACCTTCCGTCCACTTTAGGATGCGTGATCAAAACCGGCGTTACTGCCTGAAGCTTAACTGCATTACTCACGGGAATTTCACATAAGCTGAAATTTCCTTGAGTTTTTAGGGAAAGAAAATTTTTTAGAACCGTGGATAAAACATAATGAATCGCAAAACCTTATATCTGACAGTAGCCGGTGTATTATTTTCCAGTCCGGAAATTTTTGCCCAGAATTATGATTTGCAGGCGGACAGAAGGATCCCTGCAGATGCCGCCGATATCACAGAAATAGTAACTCTGGGTGAATATATTCCCGATGAAAAAAGGGCCACTACCAGTATTTCCAATGTGCTGGATGCAGAAGGATTTAGCAGAGCCGGCGATAGCAACGTTGCGGAAGGTTTGAAGCGCGTTTCCGGTTTAAATCTGGCGGGTGGAAAATTTGTCTATATTCGAGGTCTTGGTGAGCGCTATTCAAGCACCATTCTAAATGCCTCTACCTTGCCCAGTCCGGAACCTATTCGCCGGGTTGTACCACTCGATCTTTTTCCTGCCAGTATTATTGACAGCGTGCTGGTACAGAAAACCTTCAGTGCCCGGTACCCTGCCGAGTTTGCCGGAGGGGCCGTTCAAATGCGTACCAAGGTGGTCCCGGATGAACCGTTTTTTGAATTTTCTTCCAGTGTAGGTTATTCAGGAAATACGACTTTTTCTGACGGTTTTACTTATCCGGGTGGTGATACAGACTGGATGGGTGTTGACGATGGCAGCAGAGATTTACCAGGTCCGCTTAAGGATGCCATTTCAGGAAATCGTGAATTACGTCGAAATAATATGTTCTTCCAGGACGGTTTTGATGCGCAGGAACTTGAAGCTATTGGTGAAAGCCTTGATAGTAATTACACGGCTGTCAGCGAAAAAATCAAGCCAGATGTCAGCGCGTCTACAAGTTTTGGTTCTGCCTGGTATGGGGATAATTACCGCGTGGGTGGTCTGGCAAACTTCAGCTATAACAATTCCTGGGACACCATCAGCGTCACCAGAAACACTTATGTCGCTAACAGTGAAGGTGAGCTTAGCCAGCGTAATGATCTGGACTTTAACTCAACAGAACACAGTGTTGATACCTCAATGTTTATTACCGGTGGTATTGAATATAACGATGCCCATTCGCTTAAAGCAACGCTGCTACAGATCCGTAAAATGGATGATCTGGCAGGTATTCAGTCTGGCTTCCTGGCGACAGAAGCGCAGGATATTCGTACAACGCGACTGGAATGGATTGAACGTGACTTGTTGTCAAAACAGTTGGAAGGCGAGCATGTTCTTATTGATTTAAATGATCTGACTCTGAACTGGCATTACAATGAGTCTCGTGCCAAACGTGATTCACCGGACTTCCGTCAGAATCGTTATGAATATGCTCCGCAGATAGATGATTTTGCTTTTTCATTACGCGCCGATGCCAATCAGCGCTGGTGGTCTGCCCTGGAAGACAACAATAAGGATATCGGCTTTTCAGCCAGAATGTATCTGGAGACACCTTTCAATACCAACACGGAATTTTCATTTGGAGCGAATCGGGTAAGAAAAAATCGTGAGTCGGAAATCAGAAGATTCCTCTTTATTGCCAATGGCGCGGATGCTACCGGTTTTGACTTGCGTAGTAACCCGTCTTTAAATGAAATCGTTAATAAAGAAACTATCAGCCAGAAAGGATTTGAATTAAGGGAAGGCACACGTGCTACTGACAACTATACGGCAGTCCAGGAAATTGATGCCTACTTTGTGGAAGCCGATGTGGAGCTGACCTACTACTTGCGACTGCTGGCTGGAGCTCGCGTAGAGAAATCGAGACAAAACGTTACTACCTTTAATCTGTTTTTTCCGGATCAGGCCGTGGAAAGTGAACTGGTGAGTGACGATGTATTTCCTGTGTTAACAGCGACCTGGATTCTCGATGACTACAATATGCAGGTAAGGGCCGGCTATTCTGAAACCATTTCCCGCCCGGATTTCAGGGAACTTTCACCAGCCCCCTTTATTGATCCGGTAACCGGATTCATCATCGTCGGTAATCCTGATCTTACGGTAGGCTATATTAATAATTTTGATTTACGCTGGGAATGGTATTTCTCCGGAGATGAAAGTGTATCAGTTGGTCTGTTTTATAAGGATTTTGACACACCTATTGAGGCCATCATTGAGCCGGGCGCTGCTAATCAGAGAACTTTTATCAATGCCCGGAATGCTATAACTCAAGGGATAGAGTTTGATGCTTTTCGCTGGCTGGACTTTATTAATGATGACTGGAGCAGCTGGTATCTTTCTACCAACCTAACCCTGATTGATTCTGAGGTAACTATCAGGCCTGAAGATTCCGGCCTGGTAACTAATCCAACCCGTGCTTTACAGGGTCAGGCAGATTATATCTTTAACCTGCAACTGGGTTTCGATGACCAATACAAAAATAAGGGCAGCCTGGTTTATCACATCACCGGGGACAAGATCAGGGAAGTAGGTATTCTTGGACAGCCTGATATTTATGATGAAGCTTATGGCAAAGTCGACTTTAATTACACTCGTCTGGTCAGTGAAAATTTGACGCTCAGTTTCATGGCAAAAAACCTTTTAAATCAGAGGCGCGAATCAACCCAGGGCGGGTTTGATGTTAACAGTTTCTTTGAAGGGCGTTCTGCCACTATGGGAATAGAGTATGTTTTTTAAAAGCTTTTCGGTAAATCCCTTTAAAAAATGGACCGGTAGCCGCCCGCCCTTTCATTTCTGAATAATGATTTGCGTTTATTGAAGCGAGATCAATCTAAAGCTCATCCATAACAGAATGCAGGACACAAGGATGACCAGAAAAGCCAGAAGCGTATAGATTGCCAGGATTATTCGTGTGCCTAGGCGTGTCAGGAAATCATCATGGGGTAGTACCGGGGGTGGAATTTTCTGAAATAACTGAATAAAGGAAAACAGCATCATTCCCCAAAGAGTCAGTATCAGAGAGGGTTCAAGCAAGTGCCCCAGATTTTCATTAACCACAAATAAACTGGCAAGCACACCAGCCAGACCGGTAATACCGAGCAAGATGGCAAGCGGGCGGCACCATTTCATGCCCAGGGCGATTTTGTGCAGCGTCAGCAACATGGAAATTATTTTATTAAAGCCCTGGTTAAGTAAAATTTCTTTTAGGGAATAAAAAAACCTGCAGCAAGACTGCAGGTTTTTTAATCTTAAATCAACGCAATGCAAGCAGAGTGTTATCTGATCCTGTCTCTGGTCGACACTCTAGTCGGGTTTTCTAGTCGTCAATGTGAACTATTAGCAGGTCACATCCTGCACCATGAGTCACACTGGAAGAGGTTGAGCCAAATAATAACTCCCAGCCGTGACGGCCATGTCCACCCATCACGATGAGGTCGGCATTAATCTTTTTGGCCAGCTCGCGGATTTCCCTTGCCGGCTGACCCAGTACGGTATGGATTCTGCTTGGCGGAACGTCAATTACGGTACCCATTTCAGAGAGGCTGATCTTGGCCTGTTTGGTCACTTCTTCATGCAGGCCTTCAATATCTACACCGGTGACTTCAACAGCATAACCAACAGCAATCGGTTCTATCACATGCACCAGACTCATCTCGGCGTCATATTGCTTGGCAAGGTTGCTGGCCTTGTCCAGAATCAAGGCTGAATCCTGTGACAAATCGACAGCTATCAGTATCTTTTTGTATAGTTCGATTAACCAGTCCTCCGGTTTTATTCAAGTATTTATCTACGCATTCCAGTGTAGAGGCTACATCGAAATACCACAAGGCTGTCTTGATCTATAGCAATCTTGAGTAATTTCTTCCTGCCGGAGATGAAAGCCTTTGTGCAGCCTGCTACCATTGCGCCCTGATTTCCAATACTAATCAAAGTTTGGAAATTGTGGAAATCCAATTTTGCAGACTATGCCAAGCGCTCATTACAAAACACTTATTTGTTGCAAAACATCATGACAGAAACAGAGGAAATAAAAACCGGGCTGGTACAGCTCGTAGCGGGTTCGGACAGCCAGGGTATGCCGGTGCTGGAAAAGCTGAAAGTTAGCTATCTTGAAACCCCGGGCCACTATAAGCTTCAGCGCTCACCATTGTTTGTGAGAGACCTGGCAGCTGGAGACATATTTTCCTGTGCCCAGGACAACCCCGCTAACTATAAGGTTATCGAACGTAGCGGTAATCTGTCTATTCGAGTATTCCGTAAGGATGACATTGACGAGGTTGCAGAGTTTCTGACGCCTGAAGTGGAAAAGCTGGATGGCTCGATAGATTTGAAAAGCGATCGTGCACTGGTTTATTCACTGCATGTAAATAACGGCTTTGCTGAAATAGAACGCCTGTTCGACTCTGCGATGGCAAGGTATACGGATTCTGTCTGGTACTACGGCAATGTTTATGACCGTAATGACGGCATTACGCCGTTAAACTGGTGGGATGAATTCATTAATCAAGTGTAATTCAGGTTTCAGGAAGTAATATGTTAATTGTAATCTCTCCGGCGAAAACGCTGGATCTGGAAAGTAAATACAAATCACCGCTTACCACAAGGCCAGAATTTTTGCCTGATTCGGGTAAGCTGATAAAGATTATGCGTGAGTATTCGGCGCAGGATTTGAAACAGCTGATGAACACAAGTGACGCCATCAGCACCTTGAACGTCGAACGCTTTAAAAAATGGAAAACGCCCTTTTCCGAGACTAATGCCAGACCTGCCATTTTTACCTTTAAGGGAGATGTGTATACAGGCCTGGAAGTTGAAAGTTTTTCTTCTGCTGACCTGAAATATGCCCAGGATCACCTGCGCATCCTTTCCGGACTTTATGGCGCCCTGAAACCCCTTGATTTGATGCAGGCCTATCGTCTGGAAATGGGAACCAGCATCAGCAATGAGCGCGGCAAAAACCTGTATGAGTTCTGGGGCGACAAGGTAACCGATGCTATCAACCGGGATATGAGTGCTCTAAAAGACGACACTTTGGTGAACCTGGCATCCAATGAATACTTTAGTGTACTGAACAAAAAGTCAGTCCAGGCAAATATCGTAACCCCGGTATTCAAGGACTACAGTAATGGCAAGTATCGTGTTATCAGCTTTTATGCCAAGAAAGCCCGCGGGAAAATGGCGGCCTGGATTATCCAGAACCGGGTGAGCAAACCCGGGGCCCTGGCTGATTTTGCTATTGATGGTTATCGCTACAGCAGCGCTGAATCAAGTCCCGACAAACCGGTGTTCCTGCGTAAGCCAAAATAAACAGCTGCAGGCGCAGAGGCTCTATACCCCGATGTTGTTCAGAGTATTGATAATTTCGTGGATTACAGCAGCGGTGCGGGGGTGATCTTCTTCCATCTCCTGTAACAGGCGTTCGGCCGTGGTCCTGAAATCTTCAGATGGCTTTGGTCCCTCCCACTCGGCCAGTTCACTTTTCATTTGCGCCAGCATGGCCTCCTGCTGTGGGCTGGTGTCGCTATCAGCAAACCTGTTATCTAATTCGGAGATCAGACCTTCGATATGTTGTTTTGGCATAATGGAGTTCCTTTAGTGATAGCCTTAAGTTTAACGTAAATTCCTCAAAGGCACTTGTGATATGTCAAAACCCTTTTCCCAGGCCTGCGAAAATAACAAGGCAGCGATTCTTGCTGTCATTAGACAGTACTTTCAGGGTGATCTCACTGTGCTGGAGATTGGCAGTTATACCGGACAGCATGCACAGTATTTTGCCAGCCAACTCCCGCAGGTGACCTGGCAGCCAAGTGACATTCAAGACAATTTGCCAATTGTTGAGGCAGGCCTCGCCGATTTGACACTGTCCAATATCTTGCCGCCTTTAGCACTGGATGTAAGTCAGCAACCCTGGCCGGTAAAAATAGCGGGCGGTGTTTTCAGTGCCAATACCTTGCATATTATGGCGCAGGAAAAGCTTGAAGATTTTTTTCACGGGGTAGGCCTGGTCCTGCAAACAGGCGGTTTTCTTTGTGTTTATGGTCCATTCAAATATGCGGGGGAGTACACCAGTGACAGCAATGCAAGCTTCGAATTGTGGCTGCAGGAGCGTGATCCAGTAAGCGCGATCAGAGATTTTGAAAAGGGTCAATGCTCTGGCTGAAAAGGCAGGATTGACCCTGGTGACAGACCATCCTATGCCAGCCAATAACCAGTTGCTGGTTTGGAAAAAGGAACAATAAAAAGTCGACCTAGCCAGGCGTTAATCCAGCAAGAAAAAGTCTGTCAGGGATCGGCCGCTTTAAAAGGCAGGTATTGCGCAGCTTCTTTTTGGTAACGCCGAATATATTTTTCTTCATCTTCAAGAAAGCGGCTGATGGCCTGATCAAATTCAGGGTGCGCAATCCAGTGATTGGACCAGGTCAGTTCAGGCTCAAAACCGCGCTGGATTTTATGCTCACCCTGGGCACCGGAATCAAAACGCTGCAGGCCTTTATCAATACAGTATTCGATGCCCTGGTAATAACAGGTTTCAAAATGCAGGAACTGATATTCCTCAATGCAACCCCAGTAGCGCCCGTAGAGGCAGTCTGAACCGATAAAGCTCAGGGCTCCTGCGATATATTCACCATCTTTTTTTGCCAGTACCAGAAGCAGGTTATCAGGCATGGACTTAGCCACCAGCCTGAAAAACTCATCCGTTAGATAAGGCGGCCTGCCACGCACCAGATAGGTACTTTGATAAAAAAGATAAAACTTGTCCCAGTGAGCAGGCTCTATCTGAGCTCCTTCAATAAATTCAAATTCGATTCCTGCATCGCGTATTTTTTGTCGTTCCTTGCGTATATTTTTGCGCTTGCGAGAGCTGAAGTGGCCAAGAAAGTCATCAAAATTGTTATATTTCCTGTTAAACCACTGGTATTGGCAGCCAACTCGCGATTGTACGCCCAGTGCTGCAAGGGCTTCACATTCGGCTCTTTCCGGAAACAGCACATGCCAGCTGGAGACACCCAGCTTTTTGGCCTGCTGTGGAATGGCCTCGTACAACAGGCGATAGATTTCCGACGCATCCTGATCACTAGCCACACAGATGCGCGGGCCAGGGCAGGGAGTGAAGGGGATGGCTGTAACAAATTTGGGATAGTAATCCATGCCATGACGCTGATAGGCATCAGCCCATGACCAATCGAAAACGTATTCACCACTGGAATTATCCTTTAAAAAAAGTGGCATGATGGCAACCATATTCTGATTATCATCAATGTCGTCACTATTTTCTGCGGCTGATTTTTTGATGACCACATGAAAAGGCTGCCAGCCGGTGAGCGCAGTGGTGCTACGGCTTTGTTCCAGTGCCTGAAAAAAGGCATGTTTCATGAACGGGTATGCAGGCCCGGCAAGGGCATCCCATTGTTCAGCATCGACTTCATCAATGCTGGTCAGGAAATGTAGATGGAATGTTTCTGGCCTGTTGGCGCTCAAGAGATCTCCGGGCTTTAACAGATATTACGGATTCTGAAATGGTTTGGATGGATGATTACTAACAAAACAGTGAAGAGTTTACAGTGGCTGCTCGTATGGCTAAAGGGTAAATATTAGGGGTACTCACGGGACCTTGATGTCTACTACAATGGAGGCCATCGTAATAACGCATTTTTTCGGGATTTCCGCCATGGCTGTCAGCAACAAGATCAAGGATAAGGCTATAGCAAAAGTTTCTGTGCATGGTGGCCACAGTGGTCAGTTTTGTCATCACGCCAGTGACTCCCTGGAACAGGTAATACAGGCTTATATAAGTCATGGCTTTTCCTGGGTAGGCATTACCGAGCATATGGCTCCTAGCTCCGATAGCACTCGTTATCCTGACGAACAGGAAGATAATCTCAGTGCAAAATTTCTGAACCAGCGATTTCGGGATTACTTTGCACAATGCAAGATGCTAAAGGAAAAATACCGCAATCAGATTGAAATTTTTTCCGCTTTTGAAACAGAGACTTATGAAGGCTCAGAGGCCTTGATCAAACAGCTGGTGGCAGAGTTAAAACCTGACTATCTGGTTGGCTCGGTGCATCATGTCAATGGTATTTGTATTGACTACGATGAAGACCATTTTCAGCTAGCCCTGGAAAGTTGTGGTGGCATTATTCCTCTTTATGCCAGGTATCTGGATGCCCAGTATGAAATGCTGCAAGGACTTGAGCCGGCCGTGGTGGGGCACTTTGATCTGATTCGCAAATTTGATCCGGCTTATCTGGAGTCTTTTAAAGCGCTTGAAATCTGGCAGCGCATTGAACGTAATCTTGGTTTTATTGCGGATAAAAATCTGATTCTGGATTTTAATTTACGCGGCTTTGACAAAACAGCTGAACAATATCCTTCCACCCCGGTGCTGAAAACCGCATTGGCTTTAGGGATTGCTGTTGTCCCCGGGGATGATTCCCATGGTGTGAATTCAGTGGGTCGTAATTATGAGCGTGGCATCGAATTACTGACCTCGTTGGGTGTTGATACGAACTGGCGCAAACCTGCTCTTATTCAATACGACTCCTGAGAGATCGTATCAGCCGAAAATTTAATAATATAAGCGGAGAATGCAATGCCTGAATATAAAGGAAGCTGTCACTGTGGTGCCGTCAGTTTTTCATTTGCCAGTGACCCCATCACCTCGGGATTGAGCTGTAACTGCTCTTACTGCGAACGTCGTGCCGCCATCATGTTAAATCCACCATTGGCCGATGCAGATCTGAAGAGAGAGATAAGAGATGATGCTTTATCCTGTTATCACTTTGGCAACAAGGTGGCGAAACATTATTTCTGCAACAGGTGTGGCAATTACACCTTCCATGAAACCATGCGTAAACCGGGTTACTACCGGGTGAATCTCGGCTGTGTTGAAGGGATAAATTCTTTTGAATTGGAGCGGGACGTGTTTAACGGCAGGGATTTACTGTAAGGCAGTTACAAGTCTCAAGTTTCAAGTCTCAAGAAAAACATTCCAGTTTGTAGGTCGGATTAGGTCGCAGACCGCCATCCGACCTAACTGATCATCTTGCAACTTGAGACTTTTAACTTGCGACTTGATTTACGGAATAAACAAATCCACTGCAGTAAAAAAGAAAATGATCATCCCGACCCGATAGTTATTTAAAAAGGCTCTGAAGCAGTCCTTGGGGTGACGCTTCCAGATCAGGAATTGCTGGTAGGCAAACAGGCAGGCGGCGAGGAACAGACCAAGCTGGAACCAGCCTCCCAGCTCAAAATGTTTTGCGCTGAGCGACATGGCGAGTAAAAAGAAAATTTGCAGCATACCGATAACAAATCGATCGGCTTCCGCGAACAGAATGGCAGTAGACTTCACACCGATCTTCACGTCATCTTCCCGGTCTACCATGGCGTACTGGGTGTCATAGACAACAGTCCAAAGAAAATTTGCCGTATACAGGAGCCAGGCATAAAGCGGGAGCTCTTCGGTCTGAGCGGTAAAGGCCATCAAGCCTCCCCACGAAAAAGCAGCCCCCAAAACCAGTTGTGCCAGATGGGTAAAACGTTTGGCGAAGGGGTATACCAGGGCGATAGCCAGGCCACCAAAAGACATGTAAACAGTCAGCCGGTTGGTAAACAGTACCAATACAAAAGCCAACAAACATAACAGGGCACAAAGTGTCAGCGCTTCCCGACCGGAGATCTTTCCAGATGCCAGTGGACGTTCCCTGGTGCGCTCCACATGACCATCAAAATCGCGGTCAGCAAAATCGTTGATACAACAACCGGCAGCGCGCATCAGGATAGTGCCAAAAATGAAGATAAACAGCAGATCAAAGTCGGGAAAGCCGCCAGCAGCAATCCACAAACACCACAAGGTGGGCCACAACAACAGGTAAATACCAATCGGCCGGTCCATGCGCATCAGACGCCAATACTCCGGCAAATGGGCATAGGTAGTCGGATAGCGCCGGGCGAGATTCTTTTTCAGCGCTTCCCACAAACTGATAAGTCGAGTACGGCTGCGGGCGAGGTAGTGGGATTGATCCATAAATCGGAAGCTTTAAGATTGAAAATTTAACTGGTGTAAGTATGTCATTATAGACGCACCGCCATTGAATAAAAGAATCCTCACTGTTTTAATGATGAGGCATTGGAAAATTCATCACACCCAGAGTAATTATCCATTATGAGAAAAATCAAACTGCATTGGCAGATACTGATTGCTATTGTGCTCGCGGCAATCGCGGGATCGCTCAGCGGGACTGAAGCCAGTATTCTTGGCGTCACTTTTGTTCAGATTTATGACTTTCTCGGCACGCTTTTTATGAATGCCCTGCGCATGATAATTGTACCGTTGATCATGTCCTCTATTATTGTCGGTATTGCCAACCTGGGTAGCGGTAGTGACCTTGGGCGTCTTGGGGGTAAAACCCTTCTTTACTATGCTTTTACCAGCACGCTGGCTATTCTGATTGGCCTATTTTTCGTTAACCTGATGAGCCCTGGACTGGCCGGCGGTGTACCGGTAGGTGATCAGCTTAACCTGACTCTGGACGGCGATGCCGTTGCCTCAGCAGTTGCCAGTGTCGAAGGACGTGGTAGCGGCGATATAGTGCAGATTTTCCTGCGTATGATACCCACCAACATTGTTGCCGCCGCAGCTGAGGGACAAATGCTGGGGCTGATTTTCTTCAGCCTGGTGTTCGGTTTTTTCATGAGCCAGATTCCCAGTAAACAAAGTGAAGCATTGCTTACCCTGTGGCGTGGTATTTCTGAAACCATGATGAAAATCACCATGTGGATCATGACCTTTGCTCCTTACGGGGTCTTTGGCCTGGTTGCCGAAACCGTAGCGGCTACCGGATTTTCTGCTTTTCGGCCCATGCTGTTTTTCTTTATCACGGTATTGCTGGCATTGGCCGCCCATACCTTCATTGCCTTGCCGCTGATCCTTAAATATGTGGCGAAAGTCCGCTCGAGCCGACATTTTCGTGCTATGGCACCGGCGATGCTGACGGCGTTTTCCTCCGCCTCGTCTTCTGCGACTTTGCCTTTAACCATGGAGTGTGTGGAAAAAAATGCCGGGGTCTCGGAACGCACCACCAGTTTTGTCTTGCCTCTGGGAGCCACTATCAATATGGATGGTACGGCACTGTATGAATGTGTTGCCGCGATCTTCCTGGCCCAGGCTTATGGTCTGGAGCTGACTTTTGTTACCCAGTTCACTATTGTTCTGGTTGCCTTGTTAACATCCATCGGTGTTGCCGGTATTCCTGCTGCCAGCCTGGTTGCGATTACGGTAATTCTCACAGCCATCGGTTTGCCTGTTGAAGCCATTGGCTTACTGCTGGTGACCGACCGTGTTCTGGATATGTGTCGCTCTGCGGTCAATATCTTTTCTGATTCCTGTGGTGCGGTCATCATCGCCAAGAGTGAAAAAGAAACCGGCATACTCGAAGGCGTTTAATGTTGGCGCAGTAATTTCCCTGAACGTGGCATGTTTGTTTATTGTAGTGAAGTCATTCGTGACGCCAGAGATAAGCTCCTGGCCTATGATTTAATTTCATCGGCTAACGAGGACAGGAGATTTATAAAGGCGTCTATAGATTCCCAGGAAGCCGACTCATCCATGGTGTGATAATCGGTTGTTGGTACCTGTATGGTAGTGCCGTCCACCAGCCCATTGGATGCGGCAATTATTCTTCCCAATTCAGTGCTGCCAATTGAGCGTGGTCTTTCACCCCTGGCGAGTAAACGATCATTTTCCTGCTCCACGTACTTGTCCTTGAATAAATAGCTGACTTGTCGTTCGATGCACAGGTTCTCAATCATCCTCGTGGACTCTGTATTAAATTCAGCGTTGGCATCTTTTTCCCGTAATACCAACAGTTGATTATTGGCAGCCTCGGTATCCGGGAATGGACTGGTGTCGACAACAAAAAGGCGGTTGGTAGAGCCGCCAAAGCGTCGAAACCATTCAAGTAAATAGCGCCAGCTTTTACCGGCCTCCTCCTGGGCAGTAAAAAATACTGTGCCCTCAAACCCCAGGCTGAACAGATGTACCAGCGTAGCGGCAGAGATAACATTGTCCAGCTGCCCCACTAATCGACCATCCTTGATTCTTAGCTTGTCTTTAAAAGCTATCGGCGTTCCGGCAACCACATCCTCAAGTCCATCAATTTCAAAAATCAGGTTATTTCTGTATTCACAGATATATGAATTTTTTATAACTCCACTACCCCGGTAAGCGCCTGACCAGGGTTCATAGGCAAAAACCGGTGCGGCTTGAAAGCGCTGGGTTACTTTGGTCATTAATTCTTCAGAAACAGAATTGTTAAGAAGATCGGTTCTGTTAGCAGAAATAAATGCGGCAAATTGAAATTCATTGGGGCCGGTACAGATAAGACCATGTCGATCTATATGGGCTGAATACATCACACTAAAAGGGTTTTTGCCCTGGGCTACCAACAAACCTTCATACCAATAAACATCAGCGCCACGCTCTTCCAGTTCACGCTGCAAGGCTCGGAAAAATGAATGCTCTGCACCAACAACACATGGCTGGCGTATCAGTATTTTTAGTAAATCAATAAAATCATTACTTAACATGTGTATTACTTCGGTTACCGGTTTTCAATGATGCGAGATGTAAGCATAGTAGAACATCAACCATGTGTTGAAGCTATTGAAACTCTGGCAAAACAGGAAAAAGAAACAGGCTCAATCAAAGGTCCGGTTTACAATCACATGTGCTCCAACTCCTTCGACAATAAATTCCTTATCATCAATGGTATATCCGACCTTGCGATAGAATTCTTCTGCCGTCATACGCGCATTGGCCCATAAATAATCAGCCGCGTTATCCCGGGCATATTGTTCGACAGCATGCAGCAATGTCAGCCCATAACCGCGGCTGCGTAGACCGTCAACAATAGCCAGAGCCCGAAACTGGTAGCCGCGTTTACTCTCCTGCCCGGGCAGACCTCGTTGGTAAATTGAAACGATACTCATCAAGCTGTCGTCAATGAAGCCTCCCAGATGGCAGGTTGTTGAATCATCATCGCCAGGGTAAATGCATTGTTCAGGAGTAAGATGTGGACGCAGCAAGGCTTTGCGCAAAGATAAGGTTTCAGTCGTATTAATTTTTCGAATATCCAAGCTGGCACTCAGGCTTTTTTAACAAATTCAGATTTGAGTTTCATGGTACCTATGCCGTCAATTTTGCAATCTATATTATGATCTCCCTCTACGAGACGAATATTTTTTACCTTGGTCCCGACTTTAACCACAGACGAAGAGCCCTTAACTTTGAGGTCTTTAATGACGGAAATCGAATCGCCATCAAAGAGCTCATTACCATGGGCGTCCTTTACGGAATTATGATTTTCATGTGAACTGCTGTTCGCATCATTTGCTATATTTAATTCCCATTCATGGGCGCACTCGGGACAAACCAGCATGGGGGCATCCAAATAAACATATTCAGAGTGATACTTGGGGCATGGGGGGATTGTACTCATGAAAAAAATCTCTTTGAGGTGAGCGTTGTCGTGTTGAAAGAGCAATAAATTATCTGTATTGGATTACTTGCTGATAAGCATTGGTTCTTCTTCAAAAATACCGGACAGTGTTGCAAGATGACATCCCTAAACATGACCATACTGTTCCGAGCCAGCCAGCCAGCGTTTGATTAGCGGCACAATTAATTCAGGGTGTGATGTTCGGATTTTTTCAGACCAGAGTTTAACTCTCGGTTGCAGATGAGAATCGCGCATCAGATCTGCCATCTTGAATTCCATAAGCCCGGTCTGACGTGTGCCGAGCACTTCGCCAGGCCCTCTTATTTCAAGATCTTTTTCAGCAATATAAAAGCCGTCGTTGCTTTGCCGCATGATGGACAGTCGTTCCTTGGCAACATCGGACAGGGGCGACTTGTATAGAAGCACGCAATGGCTTTCCTGCTTGCCTCGTCCGACACGTCCTCGAAGTTGGTGAAGCTGGGCAAGGCCCAGACGTTCCGGATTTTCGATGACCATCAGGCTGGCATTGGGCACATCGACACCTACTTCAATCACGGTGGTGGCAATTAATAGCTGAATATTACCGGCCTTGAAAGCCTGCATGATTTCAGCTTTTTCTTTGGCTTTGAGGCGGCCATGAATCAGCCCGATATTGATATCGCCCAGTAGTTGCTGCATTTCGGCGTAGGTTGCCTCAGCGGCCTGGCACTGCAGGGCTTCTGACTCCTCTATCAAGGTACACACCCAGTAGGCCTGCTTACCGTCCCTGCAGGCAATACTGATACGTTCAATGATTTCGTTGCGACGGGAGTCCGGTGTCAGAATAGTGTTGACCGGTGTCCGGCCAGGAGGCAGCTCGTCTATGATGGAACAGTCGAGGTCAGCATAGGCACTCATGGTCAGAGTACGCGGAATCGGCGTGGCAGTCATGATCAACTGGTGAGGGTAGGTACCATCATTATTCCCTTTTTCTCTCAGCGCGAGTCTCTGGTGTACGCCGAATCGATGTTGTTCATCTACGATAATTAATCCCAGCCTGAAAAAATTCACACCATCCTGAAACAGCGCATGGGTTCCCACGACTAACTGCGCCTGTCCGCTCTCCATGGCCTGCAGTACTGCCGTGCGCTGTTTGCCTTTGATCTTCCCGCTAAGGTAAACAGTAGAGATACCCATGCTTGATAAAAGCGGCTCCAGATTCAGAAAATGTTGTTCTGCCAGTATTTCCGTCGGCGCCATAATGGCAGCCTGATAATCGTTATCAATGGCATGTAATGCCGCCATCACTGCCACCAGGGTTTTGCCTGAACCTACGTCCCCCTGCACCAGACGCAGCATTGGCGTTTGCCTGGCAATGTCGCTGGCAATTTCCTGGCTGACTCTTTGCTGGGCCGAGGTTAATGCAAAAGGTAAAGACGCTTGCAGGTCCTTACTCAGGCCATTTATATCCTGCAGGGATGGCGCAGCATGGCGGTCGGCTACTTCACGCAAGCGACGCAGGCATAAATAGTTGGCCAGCAGCTCTTCAAATGCCAGGCGACTTTGTGCCGGATGGGTCCCGGCTTCCAATTCTGACAACACCGCATCCACCGGGGGGTGGTGCAGGTAATTTAATGCTTTCTCCAGTGAAATAAAGCCCAATTCCTGGCTCAGCTCTTTCGGCAACAGGTCTGGTAGTGCCTGCGATTTTGCCAGCATCACCAGAGCCTGTTCGGTCATGGCGCGTAAACGTGCCTGGTGCAGACCTTCGGTGGTGGGATAGATAGGCGTCAGATGGTCTTCCAGAGATTTGGCGCTACTGCCTACAATTTCATATTCGGGGTGATAGAGCTCGACTCCGCTTTTACCCCAGCGTCCTTCTCCAAAACAGCGAATGCGCGACCCCGGGGTTAAACTGTTTTTCTGTGCGGCACTGAAATGATAGAAACGCAAACTGGTAATGCCACTGCCATCCTGTATTTTCACCAACAAACTGCGACGTCGACCAAACACAATGGCGCTGCCCATGACTTCTCCCTCAATAACGGCTTCCACGCCGTGGCGCAAAGATCCTATAGGGGTAATTCGGGTTCGGTCCTGGTACCGAAAGGGTAGGTGAAAAAGCAGATCAAGAACGGTTTCGATGTGAATGGCCGCCAGCTTCTCTGCCAGTTTGGGGCCAACGCCTTTGAGTTCAGAAACCGGCACCTGTTGCAGATCGAGCGTAGGCGCCGAAGGCTTATTGGATGAGTGAGCTGTCATGTCAGCATTCTAGGAGGAAAACGGATCGCTCGCCATAAGCAGAGCAGCAAATGCGGCTGCAGGTACAAGGAAATCGAAATGCCTGACTCGATAGCTTTATTCAGAGCCATACCCTGAAGCAAAAGCTTTGGGCAGAATCAGCGCTCTCTGGCCAGCAGGTCATCTATGATATGAGTGGCAACATCATGCAACTGGTCTCGCGAATAGGCGTAGCTGAAAGCAGGCATGGTGTTTCGCCCATAGCTGGCAAGCGTCATAATGTCCGCTGTGGTAAAGGTTTTTCCCACTAACTCGACGCCAGCTTCTCCGCCCTCGCCGTTGGGCCCATGGCAGGCAGCACAGATCTGGTTAAAAATAGCCTGGCCGGCCTCGATATTGGGGAGTCTTTCTGCCGTCGGTTCGACGCGGGCCAGGGCCGGGGCCTCTGCAGTAGGTCGCAGGCCGCTGGAGGCCTGCACAATATCTTCACTGATTTCCTGTTCGATATCTCCTTCCAGGGAAAACAGCCAGACGCTATCACCATGCTTACCCGGTGAATAAATGGAGCCAGCAGAAATGATGGCAACCATCTGGGTACCTTTATGTATAAAGGTTGTGGCGGTGCCGTTTACCCCGGCATCAGTCTGGTATTCCCATAGCTTGGCGCCATTATTTTTATCCAGGGCAACCACACGGCCATCATTGCGGCCATGAATAATAAGACCGCCAGCGGTAACCAGTGATCCCTGGGAGCAGCTGTAATTCCATTGCTGTTTCCAGGCGATAGTATTGGTTCTGACATCAATCGCGACATAGATACCGCGAGTTGGCATATTGGCAAGACGAAATCCACCGCCAAGCCAGGTCTGATCATGGGTGGGGGGAGATGATTCGCGTTCCCTGACGGCTCCGCCGATACGGTCATTGGCACAGATATAGAGCAGGCCGGATTCAGGATCATAGGCCTTGGGTGGCCAGTTAACGCCAGCCAGCGGTTTATAGAGCGCCCCTTCAGTACCAAACGGTGTGTAGGTCTTGCCTTCATTTACCAGGGTGAAGCCTTCCGGGGCAGCATCGATAAAGTGGGGGACCAGATCATCACCGATCGGAATGGGCTGGGTAGCAGCAGTAGCCTGGGAAGCCATCTGTGGTACCGGGACTTCATCAATGCCCACCAAGGGCTTACCGGTAATGCGATCCAGAATATAGAGGTAGCCCGATTTGCTGGCCTCGGCCAGGCCTTTACGCAAAACACCATCAATTTCCACATCAAACAGTACCACCGGGCTGGGGGAGTCATAGTCCCAGATATCATGATGCACTTGCTGAAAGTGCCAGCGGTATTCCCCGCTTGCCGTATCCAGTGCGACTATGGATACAGTAAACAGGTTATCGCCAGCACGCTGCGAGCCATTGAGGTCAGGACCGGCATTACCGGTTGAGAAATACAGCATGCCCAGTTCTGGATCTACGGCGGGAGTCTGCCATATCGGTGCACCGCCATACTTCCAGCTGTCATTATCCTGGGGCCAGGTGTCGAAACCGAATTCTCCAGGTCCGGGGACAGTAAAGAAATTCCATAACAGGGAACCATCTTTTGCATCATAGGCCTTGATACGCCCCCGAATGGCCCGTTCACCCCCGGCAAATCCGGTAATCACCATACCGTTGTAGTACAGGGGCGCTGCGGTAATGGCATAACCCAGCAAGGGGTCTTCAGCCTGGATTTCCCAGTTGACTGCACCGGTGCGCTGATCCAGGGCCACCAGTTTGGCATCCAGTTGGCCAACATAAATCTGGCCGTCACCCATGCCCAGACCACGGCTTACCCAGCCACAACAGACGTTGATCCGATTGGGGTCGAGATTTGCCTGGTAGGTCCAGAGGAATTCACCGCTTTCGACATCAATGGCAAACATGTCATTTTCGCCGGTAACTACATAAAGTACGCCGTTGTAATAAAGCGGTTGGGCCTGGCCACTGTGATTCGGCGCACTGCCGGAGCCATTCATATGGACACGCCATTCGGCTTTTAACTCTGCCACGTTGTCACGATTAATCTGGTTTAGCGGCGAGTAACGCTGGTTAGCAAGATTGCCGCCATTGGTTACCCAGTTCAGGCTTGGTGGCGCAATCAGCTCGTCGGCAGTAAAAGCCGGGGATGCTTCTGCCTGGGCATATAGCCGGCAAGGGATTAAGCAGAAAAGGAGAACTGCAACTACATTGTTAACACACAAGGAATTCATGACAGGCTCTCACGAGGACTCGGCAGATTTGATGGATTGGCAATAGTACAGCGAGATTTCGGGACTGTAAAAGGGCTGTGGGCCTGA
>JAHEHN010000074.1 GCA_024644515.1 Gammaproteobacteria bacterium | reverse complement strand
GAGCCTGTTGGCGGTTTCGGAATATCTGGATATTGCACCGGATGAGCTGGAAGGTGTTGCGACCTTCTTCAATATGATTTTCAGACGGCCCGTTGGCAAGAATGTCATTTTGCTGTGTGACAGTGTCGCCTGCTGGATGCTTGGCTGCGATAACCTGAAGCAGCACATCAGTAATACCCTGGGCATCGACTACGGTGAAACGACCAAAGACGGCCTGTTTACCCTCATTCCGGTTCCCTGCCTGGGTGCATGTGATAAAGCACCTGTGATGATGGTAGGGCGGGAAACCTATACCAACCTGTCTACTAACAAGATTGATCAGATCATTGCTCACATTCGCGATGGATCACCGGTGGAGCTGGATAACTGAGTAGCACTATGGCAACGGATAAACCCTTAACAAAGAATATTGAAATCGGTCGCGCTCCTTTTGACTTCAAGCAGTATGAAGCTGCCGGTGGTTATGAAAGTGTACGCAAGGTCGTGACCTTGGCGCCCGGGGATGTTGTAAACCTGGTGAAAGATGCCGGTCTTGGTGGTCGCGGCGGCGCCGGTTTTAATACTGGATTGAAGTGGAGCTTTGTACCGGCACCCGATGGCGGTCCTCGTTATCTGGTGATTAATGGTGATGAGATGGAGCCGGGCACCTTTAAGGATCGTCTGCTTATCGAACATGACCCTCATTTGCTTATCGAAGGCATGATTACCACCTGTTTTGCCCTGCAGGCCCAGACTGGCTATATCTTCCTGCGCGGCGAATACACGGTTTGCGAAGAACGCTTACTGACAGCCATCAAGGAAGCCTACGACAATGGCATGTTGGGTAAAAACATTCTTGGTTCAGGTTTTGATCTTGATATTTATCTGCACACCAGTGCCGGTCGCTATATCTGTGGTGAGGAAACTGCACTGATCAACGCCCTTGAAGGCAAGCGAGCGAATCCCCGAGCCAAACCACCTTTTCCTCAGGTCAGTGGTTTATGGGGAAGACCCACAGTTGTGAACAATGTTGAAACCATCTGCAATATCCCTGGCATCGTTAACAATGGTGTTGAATGGTACCAGGGCCTGGGGTTGGGAGATTTTGTCGGTACCCGTATATCAGGAGTAAGTGGTCGGGTAAAAAATCCTGGCTGCTGGGAAGTTCCTGTTGGCATCACTTTCCGCCAGTTACTGGAGGATTATGCCGGCGGTATGCAGGATGGTTACGAATTAAAGGCTTTTCTGCCAGGCGGAGGTTCCACTGACTTCCTGATGCCGGAACATCTTGATCTGCCAATGGATCCCGGCGCTGTGCAAAAAGCTGGCAGTCGTCTGGGGACTTCGCTGATCATGGTGCTTGATGACAAGACCTGCCCGGTCGGCTGTATCCGCAACCTGATCAAGTTTTTTGCTCATGAAAGTTGTGGCTGGTGTACGCCTTGTCGTGACGGATTACCCTGGACAGAACAGATGCTTAACAAGCTTGAAGATGGCACCGGAAGCTTGAAAGATATCGAAATATTGAAAGAAATGACCGGCTATATGGGAATAGGCAATACCTTCTGTGCCCTGGCGCCGGGTGCCATGGAGCCTTTGCAGAGCGGGCTAAAATATTTTATTGATGAATTTGAAGCCCATGTTGAACATGGGTGCAGTTATAGCAAGCAATAATATACATTAATATTTGCTTATAACTTATTGTAAGTATTGATTTTATCGGAGTGGTAAATGGTAAAAATTACCGTTGATGGCAAAGTCCTTGAAGTGGACGAAAGCAAAAACCTGCTGGAAGAGGTGCTCTCCCAGGGGGAAGATTTGCCATATTTCTGCTGGCATCCCAGCATGGGCTCCGTCGGTTCTTGCCGGCAATGTGCTGTTATTGAATATGCCAATGATGAGGATGAGTGTGGCCGTCTCAATATGGCCTGCATGACATCACCAAGGGAGGGAGCACGATACTCCATAGAGAAAGCATCCAAGTTCCGCGCCCAGGCCATCGAAAGCATTATGATCAATCATCCCCATGACTGTCCGGTCTGTGAGGAGGGTGGCGAGTGTCATCTGCAGGACATGACTGTTATGTCTGGTCATAACTACCGTCGTTATGATGGCAAGAAAAAGACCCACACCAACCAATATCTTGGTCCGTTTATCGGCCATGAAATGAATCGCTGTATCACTTGCTATCGTTGTGTGCGTTTCTACAAGGATTATGCCGGAGGAACTGATTTTGGTCCCCAGGCATCCCACGACAACACCTATTTCGGGCGCTGGCAGGAAGGCCCGCTGGAAAGTGAATTCAGTGGTAACCTGGCTGAAGTCTGTCCAACCGGTGTTTTTACAGATAAACCTTTCAGCAAGCACTATGTACGCAAATGGGATCTGCAAACCGCTCCATCGGTGTGTACCGGTTGCAGTGTCGGCTGTAATACCAATCCCGGTGAACGCTACGGCACCTTGCGTCGTGTGGTAAATCGCTTCAATGATGAAGTGAATGGCTATTTTCTTTGTGACCGTGGCCGTTTTGGTACCGGTTATGTCAACGGCGACGAACGCATTACGGTTAGCATGACCCGCACCGCTCATGATGTTGCTCCGCATCTTGCCAGTACCGATGAAGCACGAGCACAGTTACAGGCCATGGCAGCCAATGGTATCGGTATTGGTTCTCCGCGCGCCTCTCTGGAGGCCAATTTTGCCCTGAAAGAGCTGGTCGGTGCAGAAAACTTTTATGCCGGCATCTCTGCCAATGAGCTGGCAATGTCGAAACAGATTCTCGATATCTATCGTAGCAGACCGGTCAATATCGCCAGCATCAAGGATATCGAAGCTTCCGATGCCGTGCTTATCCTGGGTGAAGACGTCACCAACACCGCAGCCCGTCTTGCGCTGGCCCTGCGCCAGTCAGTCCGTAATCTCGGCAAGAAGATGGCCAGGGATATGAAGTTCCCGGAGTGGCAGGATGCCGCTATTCGCCAGCTCACCATGGATCGCAAAAGTCCCCTGTACATTCTGAGCGCACATGCTACGCGGCTTGACGATATCGCTGCCAGAGTCGAAATAGGTACTGCCGCAGATAGTGCTCGACTGGGATTTGCCATAGCCCATGAAATTGATTCCTCCGCCCCCGCAGTGCATGACCTCAATGCTGATGAAAAAGCACAGGTCACAACTATAGCCAATGCGTTGAAAGAGGCCGGTCAGCCATTAATCATCAGCGGTACCGGCGCCATGAGCCAGGCGTTGATTGCGGCAGCGGCAAATATTGCGACGGCATTGAATGATGGTGATAAAAAAGCAAACCTGGCACTTGTTTCTGCCGAAGCCAACAGCATGGGACTGGCCTTACTGATGGAGAACAGTTCCAACTCTCTGGATGATGCCATCGCAAGCAAGGCCAAGGCCGCCATCGTACTGGAGAATGACCTTTATCGACGCGCTCCGGGCAGCAGTGTTGACAGTTTTATCGGCAGTCTGGATCAGCTTGCTGTGCTGGAGAGTCTGAAAACCCGAACCGGCGAACAGGCCAACCTGGTTCTTGCCGCGGGTACTTTTGCTGAAACCTCGGGCACTTTCGTAAATTACGAGGTGAGGGCACAGCATTATTATTCCGTGTTCAAGCCAGTTGAAGCTATTCGCCCAAGTACCTTCTGGTTAAGTGACAAAAAACTTTCTGAATTAACCCAGTCCTGTGCAGACAGCATTTCCGGTGGCGAAGGTATCGCAAGCCTGACACCGGGCGCAGGTTTCAGTTTTTCGGGTATGAAAGTACCTCGGCAACAGCATCGTTACAGTGGCCGTACTGCGATGCGAGCCAATATCAATGTGCATGAACCCAAACAGGAACAGGATGAAGAGGGAATTCTTACCTATTCCATGGAAGGGGTTTCAGCGCTTAAAGATGCCACGGTATTTAATACCGCCTGGGCAGGGGGATGGAACTCCAACCAGAGTGTATTCAAATTCCAGACACACACCGGCGGCGCATTGAAGCAGGCAGGTCATGGCCATTGTCTGGTGCAAAGTACCGCCACAGAAAAATCCTGGTCTGATCTTGTCGAGACGGAAAAGCCAGACGGCGATTTCGAGGTCTTTCCGCTGTATCACCTGTTTGGCAGTGAAGAACTGACCGCCAAAACCGACGCAATCAAGGAAAAAGCAACTTCAGCCTACATTGCAATCAATCAGGCAGATGCCGGCAAGCTGGGCCTGCAGGCCAGCGATGGTGTCAGCGTAGAGCACAATGGTGCCGTCCCTTATATCATTCGTAGCTCCATTGCGCCCGGTACCGTCGGCGTTCCTGTTGGTCTGCAAGGTTTGAATTTCCGTGATTTGCCTGCCGCAATAGCCCTGGCAAAAGCTGCGGACTGGACCAGTCCTTCTGAATGGCAGGCCGGCAATATTATTGTGAGTGACAAAGCGCCAGTAAATGTGGAAAACGGGGGTGAAGCCTGATGTTTAGTTTCCAGGTAGGTTCCCTGCTAAATATAGTGCTGATTCTCGGAGTCGTTCTGACCCTGGCTGCCTTGTTGATCTGGATGGAAAGGCGCCTGCTGGGGTTTTTCAATGACCGTGTTGGCCCAAATCGCGTAGGCCCTTTCGGCATCCTGCAATCCGTTGCCGATGTTGTGAAACTGATTACCAAGGAAGACTGGGTACCACCATTCGCTGACAAGCTGACTTTCATCGTTGCGCCAATGATTATTCCGATAGTCATGTTGCTCAGCTTTGCCATGATCCCTTTTGCGCCCGGGGTAGGCATCATTGATATGAATATCGGCCTGCTGTTTGTCATGGCCATGGCTGGACTGGCGTCCTATTCAGCCATGCTTGGTGGCATTGCCTCCAATAACAAATTTGCTTTACTGGGTGGGCTGCGTGCAGCAGGCCAGATGATTTCCTACGAAGTATTCATGGGTGTTTCTATCCTCGGCGTGGTTATTCTTTCAGACAGCTTTTCATTACGCGGCATTGTCGAAGCTCAGCAGGATGGCTGGTATGTGATTCCTCAGTTCATTGGCTTTATTGTCTTTATGGTCGCTGCATTGGCCGAGTCTCATCGCTGGCCGTTTGACCTGCCGGAAGGCGAAGCGGAAATTATTTCCGGCTTTAACACCGAATATTCCGGGATGAAATTTGGTTTGTTCTTCGTCGGGGAATATATAGGCATGCTATTGATGGCCTGTCTGATACCAGTATTATTTTTTGGCGGCTGGCATGCACCTTTTGGCCTGGAATTTGGCAATGAAATAATTTCAGGGGTGTTCTGGATGGGCGCTAAAACCATGACCTTTGTTTGCTTCTTCATTCTGGTCAGGGCAGCGCTTGCGAGACCTCGATACGATCAGCTAATGAGTTATGGCTGGCTGGTAATGCTACCGTTGTCACTGCTTAACTTGCTGATTACCGGCGCCATCGTGCTGATACAAGGGAGTTAGAATTGCTTAAAATATTTTTACATCAGCTCAATATTATCTGGTCGCAGATTGTTTCCCTGTGGCTGGTATTTCTTCATCTCTTTCACGAGTCAGACACAGTTGAGTATCCGGATGTTAAGCCTCATATGTTTCCGCGCTGGCGTGGGCGCATCATTCTTACGCGTGATCCGGATGGTGAAGAGCGCTGTGTCGCCTGCAACCTTTGTGCTGTGGCTTGTCCGGTTGACTGCATTGCCCTTCAGAAAACTGAAGATGAAGACGGGCGCTGGTATCCGGAGTTTTTCCGTATCAATTTTTCACGCTGCATCATGTGCGGGTTTTGTGAAGAAGCCTGTCCGACCCATGCCATACAGTTAACGCCGGACTTTGAAATGGCTGAGTACGTGCGCCAGGATATGGTATGGGAAAAAGAACACATGCTTATTGATGGCACTGGCAAATACCACGATTACAACTTCTACAAGGTCGCCGGCAAGGCCATAGGGGGTAAAGGCAAGGGAGAAGCCCTGGATGAACTGCCTCCCACAGATCGCAGGAGCCTGATGCCATGAGTGTACTATTTTACGGTTCCGCCATTATCGCCGTGCTCGCAACCCTGCTGGTGATAACACGAACAAACATTGTTCATGCCTTGCTGTATTTTATTGTTTCCCTGTTGGCAATTGCTGTCATTTTTTACACGCTGGGTGCTCCATTTGCTGCCGCACTTGAAATCATTGTCTATGCCGGCGCCATTATGGTGATGTTCCTGTTTGTGGTAATGATGCTGAACCTGGGACAGGTTACACAGGATCAGGAAAAAGCCTGGCTTACGCCCTCGGTATGGATAGGACCAAGCATAATGGCCGTTCCTTTGCTGGTTGCCGTGATTTATGCCATCAACCTTAACCAGGAACAGATGGCGCACACCGTTGTGGGCGGAAAAGAAATTGGTGTGGCCTTGTTTGGCCCATATGTGTTGGCCGTAGAGTTGGCCTCCATGTTACTACTTGCGGGACTTGTCGGTGCCTATCATCTGGCCCGTAAATAATAAGCAGAAATAAAAATGCAGATATTGAGAATGAATACTAAAGAAGGGGAACGTAACTGATGGAGATGCCAACAGTCACAATGCAGGTAATTCCCATGGAGCATGGTTTATTGCTCGCGGCTATTCTCTTTATCATGGGCATGGTCGGTGTGCTGACCCGCCGTAACCTGGTGTTCATTCTCATGTCCCTGGAGATCATGCTGAACGCAACCGGCCTGGCATTTATCGTCGCTTCGTCCCACTGGGGGCAGGTTGATGGTCAAATAATGTTCCTGATGATTCTGAGTCTGGCTGCCGCTGAAGTCGCAGTTGCCCTCGGACTGGTATTGCAGCTGTTTCAAAAGCGCAAAACACTGGATATCAATGTACTTGGCGAGATGAAAGGCTAGGTCCTGATTCCCTGTTTTAAAAAGGTAAAAGAATAAGATGCTTGATTTATTGTGGTTAGTGCCGGTTATCCCGTTTATTGGATTTCTGATTCTCACCCTGACATTTGGCAAATTGCCACAGCTTGCTGCGGGAATTGTCGGTGCCGGTTCAATTGGGCTGTCTTTTGTTTTCGCCTTCCTGGCGGGCAGCAGCTTTCTGGGTGCAGAAATATCGTCTTATTCCCAGACTCTCTGGACCTGGATGTCTGTGGGTGACCTGGAGGTTGGCTTTACGCTTTATCTCGATGGCGTCTCACTGGTAATGATGTATGTCATTACCGGCATCGGCTTCCTGATTCATGTTTACGCCACCGGATACATGAGTGGCGACCCAAGCTTTGCCCGATTCTTTTCTTATATGAATCTATTTGTATCGGCCATGCTGATTCTGGTTCTGGCTGACAATCTGGCCTTACTGTTTATGGGCTGGGAAGGCGTGGGCTTATGTTCCTACCTGCTGATTGGATTCTGGTACAAGGATCCAAACAATGGCTACTGTGCCCGCAAAGCTTTTGTGATGACCCGGGTTGGCGATGCTTTTATGGCTATCGGCCTGTTCACCCTGTTTGTCAGTACCGGAACACTTAATATTCAGGAAGCCATGCTTGAAGCGGAAGCGCAGTGGGTAGTGGGTTCCGGTGTAGCTACGGCAGTAACGCTGCTGTTATTGGGTGGCGCGGTGGGTAAATCTGCCCAGCTGCCTCTGCAAACATGGTTACCAGATGCCATGGCGGGCCCGACACCAATATCCGCGTTGATTCATGCCGCGACGATGGTGACTGCCGGGGTTTATTTGATTGCCCGTACCCATGTGCTTTATTTGCTTGCCCCTGAAGTGCAGTACCTGGTGGGCGTGATTGGGGCTATTACACTATTGATGGCCGGCTTCACCGCTTTGACTCAAAGCGACATCAAAAAAGTACTGGCCTTTTCTACCGTCAGCCAAATCGGCTATATGTTTCTGGCACTGGGTGTAGGTGCCTGGAGTAGTGCCATCTTCCATCTCATGACTCACGCTTTCTTTAAAGCTCTGTTATTCCTGACAGCGGGTTCCATTATTCTTGCTATGCATCATGAGCAGGACATTTTCAAGATGGGCGGTTTGCGTAAGGATCTGCGTTGGTCACACGCACTGTTTCTGATTGGTACATTGGGGCTGGTTGCTTTTCCGGGCTTTTCCGGCTTCTTCAGTAAGGAAGAAATTCTGGCCACGGCCATGGAAAATCATGATGGCGGCTACATTCTTTACCTGGCAGGGCTGCTGGGCGCGGTAATGACCTACCTTTACAGCTTCAGACTTTATTTCCTTGTCTTCTATGGCAAGAAAACCCATGACGGCCACGAAGTAATGGGATTGCATCTGCAGGGACCACTGGTTCTTCTGGCCATAGGTGCTGTATTTGCCGGCTTCATTCATATCCCGGTAGAAGGTGTATTTCCTGAAATGGAAGAACACCATCCCTCCGTGATGGCCCAGGCGGCTATGATACTGCTGCCAATGCTCGGCGGGCTTCTGGCCTGGTGGGTATTTGTCAAAGGCAAGGTGGATACAGAAAAACTGGCAGGGCAGGGCTTTGGCGCCAAACTCCATCGTTTCTGGTTTACCCAATGGGGCATGGACTGGTTATACGACAAGATCATCGTTACGCCATACACCTGGCTGGCAGAAGTTAATAAAAACGATTTCATTGATTCTATCTATAACGGTTCAGCAAGAGCCGTGCGTTTCTGTCATGAAGTCATGAGCGAAACCCAGACGGGTGAACTGCGCTGGTATGCTATCAGCATAGCTTATGGCTTGTTGCTGCTGGTTGTATTAGGAGTACTGTTATGATTCTTGTTTGGTTAATAACAATACTTTTTGCCGGTGGTATCGGAGCCTGGCTATCAGAAAAACGTAATCCTGAGTTGCCCAGAGTCATTGCTCTGGCAACAATACTGCTGGATCTGTTCCTTGTGGTATTAATGTTAGTGGCCCCCGGTGTACTCGGTCTGGACAGTGCATCACAGGCAGAACTGGGACAGACTGGTGAATGGCTGATCCTCTCAAGCAGTGAATGGATTCCGCGTTTCGGCGTTGCCTTTATCTTTGGTGCCGACGGTCTGGGACTATTATTGATCACCCTGACTGTATTCCTGGGCCTGATGTCACTGGGCTCGGCCTGGAATGAAATCAAGGAACGCACGGGTTTCTTTTACTTCAACCTGTTATGGACTTTAGCCGGGGTTATCGGCGTTTTTACCGCCCTTGACCTGTTCCTGTTTTTCTTCTTCTGGGAAGTCATGCTGATCCCAATGTATTTCATCATCGCCATCTGGGGACATGAAAATAAAGAATATGCCGCGATGAAATTCTTTATCTTTACCCAGGTCAGCGGGATGTTGATGCTTCTGGCCATTTTGATGCTGGTATTTTTCCACTATCAGAGTACAGGCGAATTTACTTTCAGCTATTTCGATTTATTGGGAACCGCTATTCCTGATGGCTTTGGTTTCTGGGTCATGCTTGGATTTTTTATCGCCTTTGCTACCAAGTTGCCGACAGTGCCATTTCATAACTGGCTCCCGGATGCTCACTCACAGGCCCCAACACCGGGTTCCGTTATTCTGGCAGGGATCCTGCTCAAGACCGGGGCCTATGGCTTGATTCGTTTTACCATTCCATTGTTCCCGGAAGTTTCTGCAGACTTTGCCCCCACTGCAATGTTGCTCGGCGTAATCAGTATTCTTTACACCGCCAAGGTGGCTTTTTCACAAAACGATCTGAAGCGACTCATAGCCTATACCTCCGTCAGCCATATGGGCTTTGTCATGTTGGGTGTATATGCCTGGACTTCACAGGGTGTGCAGGGCGCTGTAATGACCATGCTTGCCCATGGTTTCAGCGCAGCGGCACTGTTTATGCTGGCCGGTGGTTTACAGCATCGTATTCACACCAGGCAAATGGATAAAATGGGTGGCCTTTGGGGTGTAGCTCCTAAAATGGGCTTCATGGCGGTGTTCTTTACCGTGGCAGCTGTCGGCATGCCGGGCCTGGGTAATTTTATTGGTGAATTCCTGGTTCTACTGGGTAGTTTCCGCATTAGCATAGCGGCCGCCTCACTGGCTGCAATCGGCATGGTGGTTGCTGCTGTTTATTCGCTCATCGTTATTCAGAAAGTTTTTCATGGCGAGAATAAAAATAATCTGGTTGTGGAAGACCTGACAACCGTAGAGATGATTTGCTTTGGTTTCATGATGATAGGCTTGCTATGGATGGGTATGTATCCCCAGTCCATGCTAAACATGTCAGAGCCGACGCTGAGAAGTTTGGGTGTTTTGTTTTTCCAGTAACAAGATCTGACTATTTTTTTATATAAACGTTTAAAGGAAAGTTCTGCTCACTATGTACAGTAATCTCATAATTGATCTGATGCAGATTATCATGCTAACGATTAGCACAGTCGTAGTTATGATGACAACTGCCTTTAAACGCGATCATGGACTGATCAGTGGTCTCACCGTATTCGGCCTGTTTGCGTCCTTACTGACCTTTGTCTTTATTCAACCAGTACTTCCACTGGAAGCCACCCAGTTGCTCATCATTGATGAATACAGTCTGTTTTTCTCCAATCTGATCATTGTCGGAGCCATTGGGGTAGCGTTGCTAGCTTACCCCTATTTTCAGAATCACAATGTCCAGAACGAGGAATTTTATATTCTGCTTATGACCGCGACTCTGGGCGCTGTGGTATTGGCATGCAGCAACCACTTTGTTTCCTTTCTGCTTGGTATGGAAATGATGGGCGTCAGTCTTTATGCAATGATTGCCTACCCGGTTCACGCCGCAAAATCAGCCAAATTCCCGCTTGAAGCAGGGGTTAAATATTTGATCCTTTCGGCGTTAACCTCCGGTATTACACTGTTCGGTATTGCGCTGGTGTATGCGTATATCGGCACCATGGGCTTTGATGAAATACCCGCAGCTCTTGAAGCCGCCGGTGAGCTTGGTCCAGTCTTTCTTATCGGGGTATTGATGATTGTGGCGGGCGCTGCTTTCAAATTGTCGCTGGTACCATTTCATATCTGGACTCCCGATGTTTACGAGGGAGCTCCGGTTCCCGTTACCGCTTTTCTTGCCACCGTTTCAAAAGCCGCCATGCTCGCGGTAACGCTCCGCCTGCTACTGGTTTCCAATGCCATAGAACTGAATGTTGTCACCACCGTACTGACGGTAATGGCTGCAGTTTCCATAATCTTCGGCAATCTGCTTGCCTTGCTGCAGGAAAACGTCAAGCGACTGTTTGCCTACTCTTCAATCGCCCATCTGGGTTATCTACTGGTTATCATCATTGCTGCTGCCAAGATACCCGGTGCGCTATCAGTGGAAGGGGTAAGCTTTTATATGCTGGCTTACTTTGTTATGTCACTTTCCGGCTTTGCCGTTATCAGTGCATTATCCAATAGCGAAAAGGAATATGACCAACTGGCTGATTTTCGTGGTTTGTTCTGGCGCAACAGTTGGGTCTCCGCTGTGCTGATCACGGTATTGTTATCACTGGCAGGTATTCCTCTCACCGCCGGTTTTATTGGAAAGTTCTACATTTTCACAACCGGGGTGGAAAGCGAATTATGGTTTTTGCTCACGATGCTTATCATCGGCAGTGCCATCGGTCTTTATTATTACCTGCGTCTTATCTACATCATGTTGCAGCCTGCTGAGGACGACGCCAATGATCCGGCCGCTGTTTCTCTGCCGCTGGGTGCACACGCCGTGATGGCAGCAATGACTGCAGCCATTATCTATCTGGGCGTTTATCCGGCACCGATGATAGATACCCTGCAAAGCCTGGCGAGTGCGTTTTAGTATAATTCAGCCATAAGCCAGTATCTGGCTCCGCAGTGCTCAAAATACGTGACGCTGCGCGAGCAACTCAGCATCAAAAACCTCCATTATTGGTCTCAATATCGCTTTTTTGGTTATTTTTTAGCCAGGATTGCAGGTAACTCTATGAAATCAGTCTTATTTTTAGCGGTTTACTTGCATTGCTAAATCCATAGTGATTACAATCCCTACCCCGGCTTGATATATGTGCAAACAGAGACACATTTAGCATATATATAAAGCAGTTACAGCCCGAATTGAAAAAAGTTTCAACATTATTCTGGAAACAGTTAGTAACAACCAGTAACAGGCCTGAGTATTTTTTTGACTAGCATCTGAATACCAGCAGGCAGACCCGGAGTCCCGTTATGTCGGTTTACAGCTATACCCGAACATCTCAAATAGAATCCCTGGAAACCTCCCAGGACCTTGAAACCATCCTTGAAAAAGAAGATTTACGCCTGCAAACCTATGCCCTGGGTGAGGGGATAAAAGTCGGTGAACGCTTTCTTGATCATAATCAGAAATGGAATGTCAGCTTTATGAAACGCCCACAGGCAGCCACCATGATGAACCGGGCGGAAGCAGGGGACATTATTCTGGTCTGTACACTGGAGCGAATCTTCAGTAATTGTGATGACATGGTTAACACATTGCAGGAATTGAGAAAGCGAAAAATCAGATTAATCGTTGTTGATTTGAACGGTGATGTTACCGATCTCGAGCTGGCACCAAAGTTTACCGAGGTACTGAAAATATTTCACAGCCTGGAACGTCGTCGTTCTGCCGAACGCATTAAAACCGTGAAGCAGAGCCAGCGTAAACAAGGCCGTTTTCTCGGGGGCAGTCGTCCATTCGGATACATGATTCATTCCAATGGCAGGCTTATCGAAAACCCCATGGAACAGCGGGTTTTGAAAAAAATTCTGGAAATGAAAAAGCAGGGCAAGTCTCTCAGGGCAATTTCAGCTGAAGTCAGTACACCGATAATGCCGGTCAGTTTTAAAACGGTACAGCGCCTGATCAAGCGCCATGATTCGGAAATTACAGCCAGGCAGGAAAACTGAAGCCTGTTTGGATTAGCACCCAGTTATTTAGATCTTCTGGTATCTGGTTATATCTTCAGGTCTGATAGAGTAAACCGCAGTAAATAGCTGCGTAGCCAGTAGGGCTTAATCACTGCATAATGCCGTCATGTTAAAGTCCACTCCATTTCTCATAGGCCTGCGCTATCTTCTGGCGAGGAAAAATAACCGGGTTATTTCCTTCACTTCACTGATCTCCATGGCAGGTCTCACGCTTGGTGTGCTTGCTATTATTGTCGTGCTCTCAGTGTTTAATGGCTCTCAGGGCATTATGCGTGATCGCACGCTGATCACCGTACCTCACGGCAATATTAGTGCTGACAGTAACTTTGCTTTCTGGCAAGAAGCCACCACATTACTTAGGCAGAACCCACAGATCGAGGGTATTGCACCCTATATAGCACTGGAAGCTTTACTCAGTCGTCAGGGCTATCACCAGGTAACGGAAATAAAGGCCATTTCACCCGATGACGAAAACACTGTTTCTACCATTGCCGAGAACATGGTGCAGGGAAGTTTTGACTCGCTGGTACCCGGTGACAATCGCATCATACTGGGTAGAATCCTTGCCTCAAATCTCCGCTTGAACAGAGGTGACGCTGTAAACCTTATCGTGCCGGTGATAGCGGACAATAGCTCCCTGAAACTGAATATGCACCGTTTCACCGTATCAGGTGTTTTTGATCCCCAGTTCACTATTGGCTCGGAGTTGGCACTCATTCATATTCAGGACAGCGCAGCATTGCTGGGGTTGAATGATCTTGGTGAAAGTACCCAGTTACGCCTGCGCGTGAGCGATCCCGATCAGGCGGCGACTATTATTGCCAACAGTGTGGCGTTACTGGAATCCGAGTTTAATGATCAACAATTCACCGGCAGGGACTGGAGCATTACTGAAGCCAGTCTTTTCAGCGCCCTGAAAATGGAAAAGTTGTTGACCTGGTTTATGCTGATGATGATTGTCGCAATTGGCGCTTTCAATATTGTTTCTACCCTGGTGATGGTGGTCTCGGAGAAAAAAGCGGATATCGCAATCCTGCGGACTATGGGAGCAAGTGATAAAACCATAATGGCCATTTTTGTTGTACAGGGCACGGTTGTTGGTGTACTCGGTACCATCGCTGGCGCTTTGGCAGGGGTGTTTATTGCCAGTAACTTTTCCTCATTCTCCAGTGCCCTGGAACAGGTGCTGGCCCCGGTAGATCTTTATGTTATCAGTGCACTTCCAACAAGGCTGGAAAGCTTTGATGTCTGGGTAACCTGTTGCGCGGCCCTGATCATCAGTTTCCTGGCAACACTTTATCCTGCCTTCAAGGCATCCCAGATTCTTCCTGCAGAAGTTTTACGTTATGAGTGAACCAGTCCTATATTGCCAGCATCTTTCCCGCTCCTATCAGGAAGGCGGTAACACCCTTGAAGTGCTGAAAGATGTAAATTTGTCAGTAGCCGCAGGACAAAGTGTCGCTATCAAGGGCACCTCCGGTTCAGGAAAGACTACCTTGCTCAATCTGCTGGGAGGAATTGATAAGCCAACGTCCGGCCTGGTCACCATTCTTGGCCAGAATCTATCAACTCTTGCAGGGTCGCAGCTGGATAAATTGCGCAATCAGACGCTGGGCTTTGTTTACCAGTTTCATCACTTGCTGGGAGAGTTTTCTGCACAGGAAAATGCCGCCATGCCTCTCATCATTGCCCGACGCCCCTATAAGGAATGTATGGAAAAAGCCGCGCTGATTCTCGAGCGAGTGGGTTTACAGGAACGCCTTTCACACAAACCCGCACAGCTTTCAGGGGGGGAACGCCAGCGTGTTGCCATAGCCAGGGCTCTAATCAACAATCCGGCCTGTGTTTTGATGGATGAACCTACCGGCAATCTTGATGGCCACACCGCACAGGGAATTCAGGCACTGATGCAGTCCCTGAAAGCGGAAAGCACAACCAGTTTTATTGTTGTCACCCATGATCCACTATTTGCGGCTCAGATGGACAGCGCTTATCTGCTGAACAATGGTGTGCTTACTGAAGATTCCTCCCCGGGTGAGCAATAAGCATGCAAACACCATTCGCACTCTTTATCGGCAAACGCTATACCTCCATTCGCTCTCGCAATTTACTGATTGGTTTCATTTCCCTGCTCTCGATAATTGGTCTGAGCCTTGGCGTTGCAGTGCTGATCACTGTGCTGTCAGTAATGAATGGCTTTGACCGTGAGCTGCAAAATCGAATCCTGGCCATGGTGCCTCATATCACAATATATAATGGCAGAAGCGAACCTCCCATGAGCAATGCCCAGTGGGCAGATTATCAACCTGCTCTTGATAATATTGACGGCATAACAGGCACTGCCCCATTTCTGCAGGTTGAGGGAATGTTGCTGGCCAATGGCCGTAGTAAAGGCATCCTTCTGAATGGTGTGGACACCCAGCAGGAGAGACAGGTATCCAGCATTGAATCATTTCTGGTTGCAGGCAGCCTTGAGACGCTCTCGAACAAAAGTTACAACATACTGATCGGTGAAGAGATGGCGAGAAATCTCGGTGTAGCGTTGGGCGATTCAGTTACCGTTGTTTCAACCGTGGTACCCATTACCCCTCTGGGAGAATTTACCCGCTATAAAAAATTTACCATTGGCGGCATATTCCGTGTCGGTTCACAACTGGATAACGGCTTGGCGGTGGCCCATTTGAGCGATGTGCAAAGAGTTTACCGCCTTGGCAACAGCATTGATGGACTCCGCATTCAGGTCAATGATTTATTCAATGTCGATGGCATAAGTCAGCAAATTCGCGCAGAGGTCACTGACTCACATTTATTGTCCAACTGGACCTGGGAGTATGGCAATGTTTATGAAAATATCCGCCTGTCAAAATCCCTGGTAGGCCTGCTGTTATCATTACTTGTCGCAGTAGCAGCCTTTAATGTGGTGGTCAGCCTGATTATGGTAGTCAAGGAGAAGCAGGGTGATATAGCCATTCTCAGAACCATGGGAACATCCTTGCACAGTATTCGTAATATTTTTCTGGTACAGGGACTGAGTATTGGTCTGATAGGCACTCTGCTGGGCCTGGTGCTGGGAATAATCTTTTCACTTACCGTTAGTGATATCGTTAGCTGGATTGAAAGCCTGTTGGGAATGCAATTTCTTAATGCTGATGTCTACCCGGTCAATTACCTGCCTTCACAATTAAATATACTGGACATTCTGCTGGTGTGCGGCATTTCATTGTCATTGAGTATGCTGGCGACAATCTTGCCAGCACAATCCGCAGCCAGGGTAGACCCGGCAGAAGTCCTGCGTTATGAATAAATAATCCGCAATCTGAAACAGGGTCATATTAATCCTGCCGCCCGGGATTTGAGCATTCCAATTCTTTACGGCAATTTATGAATACCTGCACTAAGCTTAGAACGAAACAAAGCAGTGCAGGGAACGCATGCGTGAATGGATTTTGTCATTTGGCCTTAGTGTCTTCATCGCCGGTTTCACGCCCCAGCTCCCTGGATACAATTATAGTTTCTTGCTTTTCCTGCCGGCGTTACTGTCTCTTCGCTACCGTGCACTAAAACTGCCGGCAGCTTTTTGTCTGGGATTGTTTTGCCTTTTTTATTGGGGATAGGCACAGCATAAAACTATCCTTCCTCTCGAGCTGGAACAACAGGACCTCTGGGTCAGGGGTGTTGTGATCGATTTGCCCCAGCGTCAGGAAAATAGTACGCGCTTTTCTTTCCAACCTTTTTCACTTTGTAAACAAACACAGATCAGCGACTGTCTTTCCTTACGACAAAGTGAACAACACAAATTACTTCTACATGACTATTCTTACCAAAACTACTTACCAGGAGAGCACTGGCTGTTAAAAGTCAGACTTAAACGTCCCCATGGTTTTGCTAACCCGGGTAGTTTTGACTATGAACGCTGGCTATTTCAGGAACAATTCAGTGCCACCGGATATGTTCGCAACGACTTTTCTTCCGTCTTGCTTGATTCACGCAGACACTGCTTGCTCTATCCATGGCTTGATAGTTTCAGGTACCAACTGCAACAGAAAATAAACCAACTGCCTTTAGCGGTACCTGGATATATTTCAGCATTGATTACCGGAGATCGCTATCAAATAACGGATGCACAGTGGAGCCTGTTAACCACAACAGGGACCAATCACCTGATGGTGATTTCAGGTTTACATATAGGACTCGTAGCATGGCTGATGTTTAACTTCAGCAACTTCATATTCAGAAACATCGCTGAACTGTGTCTGATAATCGCTGCGCCCAGACTGGCTGCCTTGACAGCATTGCTCGCTGCTTTTCTTTATGCCGGTCTAGCCGGATTCAGTCTGCCAGTGCAGCGCGCACTGGTAATGGTTATATGCCTGATGTCAGGTCAAATTCAGCTTCGGCAAGTATCTCCCGTGAACAGCCTTGCTTTGGCTTTTTTCGTTATCTGCCTGTTTGAGCCCCTGGCTCTGCAAAGTGCAGGTTTCTGGTTATCTTTTGTTGCAGTAGGGATACTGCTGTCGACCATTTCGGTAAGCGATGGAAACGATAACAGGCAAGCCTTGCTCTACAGCATTAAAACCCTGTTGTGGTGTCAGTGTTCGTTGCTGATCGGCATGTTACCCATAATGCTGCTGTTTTTTGGCCAGATAAGCATCCTTGCCCCGCTAATTAATCTGCTTGCCATTCCTTTCATTGGCATGCTGATCGTGCCCTTATGTCTGCTGGCTTTATTGGCAGGTCTGTTTAGTCCGTCAGGGTTTGCTTTTCTCTTGTCCTTGCCCGATTTTCTCTTGAGTGAAGTGGTTAGATTACTGCAACGACTGATCACTATTCCGGATTTCTTCATCTTGGAATTTCCGGTATTGCCTCTCTGGTTATGGCTTTTTCTATTGTGCATAGTAATACTGCAGTTTCTTTATCCTCGACTGCAGATAAAAATGGCGGGCATACTGGTATTGTTAATTTGCTTTAATTATTCCCCAAAAAGACCTCTGAGTAATGAATTTCTCCTCGATATTCTTGATGTGGGACAGGGATTGGCTGTAGTGGTCACCACGCATACACATCAACTGGTGTACGACACTGGCCCCGCATATAACCCACGCTTTAACGCAGGCAGTGGAATTATTCAGCCTTTTTTCCGACATCAGAACCTGAAGGCTCCTGACATTATCGTGGTGAGTCATGGTGATAATGACCATGCCGGTGGCTTGGCAGCTCTGGCCAGGTATTTACCCGCTAGCACAATATATGCAGGCGAAACTTCGCTGTTACCAGCTAAACTGGACAATCCGCCTGAAATGCATCAATGCCTGGCTGGCATAAACTGGTGGTGGGATCAGGTAAAGTTTGAATTTCTCTATCCCCGGGAACATTCCCTGTCAGGAAATAATGCCTCCTGTGTGCTAAAAATAAGTGCAGGAAGCTATAGTGCACTGCTCACCGGTGATATCGAGAAGGAAGCAGAATTAGCACTGCTAAAAAACGCCAGAAACGCCTTGCAGGCAGATATCATGACGGCGCCCCATCATGGCGGCAAGACATCTTCCATAGCACCGTTTATTCGTCGTGTTGCACCAGCCCATGTGGTCTTTTCCAGTAGCTATCTTAATAGCTTCGGGCATCCTCATGCCGATGTCAGGCACCGTTATACAGAACTCGACAGCAGGCTTTATGACACCTCCACTAGCGGGGCACTTCGTTTTCACCTGTCCGCTGCTGACGGCATTAAATCTGTGACCAGCCATCGCCAGGCAAGGCGCAGGTTATGGCATTTGGACTAAGCAGAAAGCAATATTTGAAGTATGGTAAGCCCCTCTAATATGATAAAGTGTGCTACTTATAAGATATTGTTAATACGCAGAATTTTAGCTGAATCAAGAGAAAACAGCCAAATACAGCAGACAGGAAGGGACAAAGAAATTGTTTGAGATTGTACAAGCCGGTGGCTGGTTAATGCTGCCAATCATTCTGTGTTCCATCGTTGCCATTGCCATCGTCATTGAACGCTTCTGGACGTTGAATCCGGCGCGTATTGCACCGCGCAATGTTCTTGCTGAAGTGTGGGGGAAGATCAAGCAAAACCAGCTTGATGCAAGCGAATTACGGGACTTGCGAATGTCTTCACCGCTGGGACAGATTCTTGCTGCCGGACTGGTTAATTCCAAGGCCGGTAGAAGCATTATGACGGAAAGCATTGAGCAGGCTGCCAGTCATGTGGTCCACGACCTGGAACGCTATCTGAGCACGCTGGGCACAATTGCTGCCATCACCCCCTTACTTGGTTTACTTGGTACGGTGTTTGGCATGATCAGGGTATTTAGTGAAATCATGGCGCAGGGTACCGGAAACGCCAATGCGCTGGCAGGTGGTATTTCAGAAGCCTTGATTACCACGGCAGCAGGCCTGTGCGTTGGCATTCCGGCCCTGATGCTTTACCGGATGTATTTGCGACGGGTCGAGAGTCTTGTTGTCGACCTGGAAAGAGAATCCATCAAGCTGGTGGATGCCTTGCATACTTCCCGAGGAGTTGAAATCAGGGAAGCCGGCGAACGCTGAGCAACGGGGAATAAGCGGGTGAAATTTCAACGCAGCTTAAAGGAAGAGGTTAACGTTAACCTGACGCCATTAATTGACGTGGTTTTCCTGTTGCTGATTTTTTTCATGGTGACGACTACCTTTTCACGCAATACCAACCTGCTAATTAATCTTCCCGAAGCCAGCGGCCAGCCCAGTGAATCTGAAGCCATCGAAATAGAAATCCTGGTTACAGAAAACGGTTCCTATTCAGTGAATGGCCGACAGCTGGTGAACACACAGATTGAAACCCTGATGCGAACTGTGACAGAAGTAAGCGGGGGAGATAGTACCATTCCACTGATTATTACCGCTGACGCCAAT